>NZ_CP065938.1:931160-1241547 GCF_025232395.1 Taurinivorans muris | reverse complement strand
AGGGCTGTGGTGAGTTTCGGATCCCATGTCCACCAAACTCCCCAAGAATGTTTTCCCCAAAGGCTGCCTGTGATAAGCGTGAGAGTCGCCAGCAAAAAGCCTACTTCGGCATTGGCGTGGCTTAATATGTTGAAATTCTCTTCTTTTTTCAGAAGATAAAGGACGGCGAAAAGGGCGGCGAAGGAAAAGCTGACGAAAGCCCACCACGCGACAGGCAAATGATAATAAAATATTTTTTGGGCGTATCCCAAGGTTTGTTCTACGGGGGCATAAAAATAAATGAGGTATTGCGCGATGGCGGTGCAAATGACGACGCTTGCCGCAAGAAAAGCCGGATAGGTATGTTTCATTTCATTCACCATGATATAGATAAGGGAAAAGGAGCAAGCTTGCAGCGCTGAAAATAAAATCGAAAGCAAGCGTAATTCCGATCCATTGGATTATTCGGGCAGTTTGCACGGGAGGGTTATGTAAATCCAGAAGTCCCGCCGAACATAAGGAAATAGCAGATAATAAAAGAGGAATCAATAAAGGAAAAAGGATGATGCTCAGCAAGGATTCTTTGCCTGATTGTCCGGTACAGAGTGCTCCGAGCAAGCTTCCGCACGTGCAAATTCCTATATCGGTAAGAAAAATTCCAAAAAGCGCATAGAGGAAATGTTCGCCGGGGTGCTGGTTGAGAAAAATAAAAACCGCGGGAATGAAAAGGACTTGGGAAGCCAGTAAAAGAAAAATGCCTGCTGAAAATTTGCCAAGCCAGATGGTTTGCAGGGGGCAAGGCAAGGTTTGCAGTCCGGTTCTTGCCCCGTTTTGTTCTTCAACGGCATAGAGCATTTGAAAAATAAGGACTTGACAAAATACGGAAGCAAGCCAAAACATGGTCGATGCCGCATGGGGGGAAAGGCTTTCCCCGTTTTGCAGAGAAAGGCTGAAAAGGAAAATGAGCAATAAGCCGAGAAGGAGGGCTTGGCATAATCCTGCGCTTCTGCCCAAAATAATGGTTAAATCTTTTTTGGCAAGGAGGAGGGCTGTTTTTATCATGCCAGCGCCCCTTGTATTTTAGTGAATGCGATCTGCTGTTTTTCAATGTGCAGCATATGGCTTGCGCAGCGCATATCTTCCTGCGGGTTGTGGCTGACCCAAAGAATAGCCGCGTTTTTTGCCTGAAACTCTTGAATGACGGCATAAAAAAGTTCCTGCGATTCTTTGTCGAGTCCCGTGCAAGGTTCGTCCAAGAGCAACAGGCTCGGATCCTGCAGGATGATACGTGCGATATTGAGGCGCTGCGCCATGCCCCGTGAAAAAATTCCCGCTTTGTCGTAACAGAATTTTTCCAAGAATACTCTTTTGAGAAGTGTGAGAATTTCTTTTTCCGAGCATTTTTTTCGGGTGAACGCCTGGGTCCAGAAAAGCAAATTCTCATAGGCGGACAAGTGCGGGTAAATGAATGTCTGATGTCCCAAATATCCGATTTTTTCCTTTTCAAAAGAACAGATGATTTTGCCTTGTGTCGGCTTGGTCAATTCCGCCGCCAGTTTTAGGAGCGTGGATTTGCCGGAACCGTTTTTTCCCGTGACAAGAGCCGTTTGCTTTGGATACAAGCAAAAATGCACGTTTTTGTAAAGTAAACGCAACTCGTACATTTTGCTTATGTTTTCAAAGGTTAAAACCGGCTTGTCCATAAGAATTTCCTATGATTTTTCCTAGGAATTTTCGGGAGGATTTTCTTGTGTGCTTTTCCTGCGCTTTCTGTTTGCGTACACACTGATAAACGGGGCAAGGCTCATAATGGTTCCGCCGATCCACAGCCAGTTGACAAGAGGATGTACGGATAAACGCATCACGGCACGTGTTTTTTCATCAAGTCCGAGGAATGTCGCATAAAATTCTTTGCCGAGGGAGAAGATCGTGCTTGCTTCCGCATAGGCGTTTTGCGGAAAGCTTGCGTAAATTCTTCGCTGCGCTTGGGCAATGCCCGTTTCTTTGCCGTTTCGGGTCACGAGCAATTCCGCCTCTAAAAAATCATACCGTCCCGTGCGTTCCCGCCCTTCGTAGATTTCCAGAAGTTTCACCGTAAACGTGTCAATTTGTATTTCTTGTCCGCGTTCAAGCGCAACTTCCTGTTCAACCTTGTAAGGACCTGAAAAAGCGACGCCAAGGCTGATGACAGCCAAGCTCATATGCACGAGCACGGGGGAAAGCTTTTGCAGCGGATGTTTGAGAACCATGAAATACAATGCCCAGCTTGCCATGCAGGCGACGGAAAAACTCGCGGCTATGAGCGGAGTGGGGTCCTTGACAGCGAAAAATGTCCAGAAAATTCCCATGAAGGCGATAAAAATCAAAAGAACGGCAAGAAAATATTTTGCATGGTTCAATCCCTGTTTCCATGAAAGCCAAGGGCAGACGGTTAAAAGAGCGATGACCACAGTCAGCAGCGGCAAGATTACGCCGTTATAAAAACTTGCCTGCAAGCCCACCGGATTGTCTGACCAAAGTTTGCTGATAACGGGCCACAGGGTTGCAAGCCCGATGATAAGGCTGATGGTGATTAAGACAATACTGGTGGAAAGCAAAAAGCCTTCTTTCGTTTCCAGTCCGTTGAAAGGCTCGCCTTTTTTCGGCATGGTGAGAACGGTCAAAAAGGCTACAATGCTTGTGCCGATGACGAAACATAAAAGCAAAGGACCGACGCCTCCGCTTCCGAAAGCATGGACGGATTCCACGACGTTTCCCCGTACCAGCCATGTAGCGAAGAACGCTGAAATACAGGTCAATGCCATGAAAAGGGTGTGGAAGCGATGGGCTTTGTTTCTGTATTGTTCGATAAAGCCGAAATGAAGCGCTGCCGTTGCGAAGAACCATGGAATTGTTGACGCGTTTTCAACGGGATCCCATGCCCAATAGCCGCCCCAGCCAAGTTCCATATACGCCCACCATGCACCAAGGATTATGCCGGCTGTGAGCAGAAGCCATGCAACCAAGATAAGGGGTTTTGTGCAGACATGCCATGCGGTTTCAGTTTTTGAAATATTGTACTGCGTGCCGCCTTGCAGGGAAAGGGCTTGCGCCAACGCAAGGCATGCGGGAATGGTAAACCCGCCGTAACCCAATAATAAAAGGGGCGGGTGGAAAATCATTCCGGGGTTTTGCAAAAGGGGGTTCAGTCCCCGTCCGTTGACAGGAGCCGGGGATAAGATTTCAAAAGGATTGTTGTATGTTGTGAGCAATACTCCGAAAAAAGCCAATATTGAAAAATAAAAGAGCAGATACCATATTTTTGTTTCAAGGCTGAGTTTTGTATATGATTCCGTGCTTTGAAAATATGCGCCGCACAACACGAGGCTCAATGCCCAAAAAAGCAGGGAACCTGCCTGCCCGCCCCAAAATGCTGTCAGCCGGTAAAAAAGAGGCAAGGATAAGTCGCTGTAATCATGCACATATTTTATACTGAAATCATAGCTCCAGAAACCGAAAAAGAGAATGGCTGAAGCGAGGCAGTAAAAAAGCGTTACGGCAAGATTTGCATTTTCAAGAAGTTTCAGGGAAGAGGCTGTCATTTTGTTTCTGCCGAGTCCGAATATGCAAAAAAGTGTTCCCAGTGTCGCAAGAACAAGGGAAAGAAGCATGAGAATATGGGCGAATTGTGTCATAATGGTTTGTTAAATCCGTAGGATAAAGGTTAAACGTTTTTTTCTCTGTTTTCTTTTTGATATTTTGAAGGACATTTCGTCATCAAGGTTTTTGCCGTGAATACGGAATTTTGCAGCGAACCTTCGATGATCACTTCCGAGCCCGCTTTAAATGTGTCAGGCACAACACCCCGATAATTCACTTGAATCGTTTGTGATTTGTTTTCATAGTCTTCAAGGGTGAAGTTCGCTCCAAGTCCGTCTTGGGGACGTTCTATGGGCGTATCGGAAACAATTCCGAAAACGCGGGCGGACAGCGCCGATTGAGGGGTTTCTTGGGCGAGGGCTTCGGAAACATTGAGGAAATAAACGCTGTTTTGCGAAAGTCCTGACCAAATCATATATCCGATGCCGGCAACAAATAAGAAGAAAGCCGTATAATAAATTGAGCGGGATTTTTTTGCCATGGTGATCCTTTATTGTTTTTGTAACGCTTAAAAAGCAGATTAAGTATAAAAGAAAATATTTTTTTAAGCAAGTAGGAATTATTCCTATTTATAAAAAAAATTATACAATAAGCATTGCGTCCCCATAGGAGAAAAAACGGTATTCCGCTTCTATGGCATGCCGGTATGCCCGCATGACATGTTCATAACCCGCAAAAGCCGAAACAAGCATGATCAGGGAGGATTTGGGCAGGTGGAAATTGGTAATCAGCCCGTCGACAATATGAAACTCTTTGCCAGGATAAAGAAAAATATCGGTATGTCCGAAACAGCCGTGGGAGGGGAACAAGCTGTTTTCATTCAATTCTTCGGAATTGCTGCAGAAAAAAGCATTGTTTTGTCCAAGTTTCGCTTCGGAAAAAGCTTGCGCCATACCTTCAAGACTGCGGGTGCTGGTTGTGCCGACAGCAATGACGGGACATCCTTTCTTTTTGGCATTGTTTATTGCTTGGGCTGTTTCTGCTGAAATTTCAACATATTCGGAATGCATGACATGTTCCCGAATATCGTCAGCCCGCACAGGGCTGAATGTTCCGTAGCCTACATGAAGCGTCAATTCCTGCCATGAACAGCCTTTTTTCAAAAGTTCCCGGCGTATTTCTTCCGTAAAATGCAGACCTGCGGTCGGAGCCGCCACGGAGCCGATGTTTTTTTCCTTGGCATAAACGGTCTGATAGCGTGTGAAATCTTCTCGCTCCGAACCGTGTTCCCTTTTGATATAGGGAGGCAAAGGCAGGTCTCCGTATTTTTTCAGCAGGGGAACAAGGCTGTCTTTATACGTGATGCTGACAATATGTTTGCCAAAATCCCGTTTTTCAAGAGCGGTGAGTTCCATTTCGGGAAAGTCCAAGGTTTCGCCTGGTTTCACACGTTTTGCACCTTTGAGCAAAACTTCTGTCCGGGCAATGCGGTATTCGCCGTTTTTTCGGGCTTTTCTGTCGATAAGCGGGGCTGGTTCGAGAAAGAGCAGTTCAATTTTGCTGCCGCTTTTTCTGTGTCCTTGCAGGCGTGCGGGGATCACTTTGGAATTGTTGGCAATGATGAGGGCGTTGTCAGGAAGCAACTGAACAATGTCTTTAAACGTGTGATCCGCGTATTTTCCTGTTTTTCTTTCCAAAAAAAGAAGGCGGGAATTTTGTCTTTCAGAAGCGGGACATTGGGCGATACGTTCTTCGGGAAGAACATAATCATAACTGTTTAAAAGAAAAAGGTTTTTATCGTTCATAATTATCAAAAGAAATTGTTTTTAATAAGAAAAAAGAGCACGGGGACAAGCAGGGAGGGCAGAAGATTGAGGGTTTTGCAATCCTTGATTTGCAAAATGCTTAAGCCCGATGCCGCAATTAAAATACCGCCGATAAGGGAAAGTTCATTTAAAAGAGCACCCTGCAAAAAACCGGATAAACTTATCGCACCCACATACAAAGAGCCTTGCCAAAGAAAAAGCACCGCGGCGGCAAGCATGATTCCGTAGCCGTAAGCGGAGGCGAGAACGATGGACGTGATGAAATCAAGGGTCGCATTGGTATAAAGAAAGGTGTTGTTTCCATTCAGCGCGCTTTCTATCGGACCTAAAATGGACAGTGTTCCGATACAGAAAATCAAAATCGCCGTTGAAAGCCCTTTGCCTAAATGTCCTTTTCCGCATTTTGCCGCGAACTTATGGAAATTGTCGTCTATGCTGCAGTATGTGCCAAAGCTGCTTCCCAGCGCGAGGCTGACGATAAAAAGCACCGGATATTCGGTTTTGGGCATAGTATGCACAACGGAATTAATGCCGATGAAAAGTGCGGCTAAACCCATGGCAAGAAAAAGGCTGTCATGAATTTTTTCCGGGAGCGCTTTTTTTATTGTTCCGCCGATAAGCGAACCGAGAAGAATAGCCCCCACATTTACTGTCGTCCCCAGCATAAAACCTCCTGACGCATGAACAACAGTAGAAAAATCAGGCTTAAAAATCAAGCAAAATTAAGAAGCCGAACCAGTAAAAAAACAGAAAGTTTTGTGCAAAATTGATTTTGAGGCTGAGAATACAATATACGATTATCTGAGAAAAGGAAAGCAGGCGGAATGTCTATGCTCTTTTTCTGTTCGCCATGACTTGGAAAACCCAGTTGGACAAAGGAGGTATGCCGTTATCGTCCGGTATGCTGTTCCATGTGCTGTAATTTTCCAGATAAGCCCAACGCACAAAGCGTATGCCCATGGAATACCATTCGGAATTATGGGGATTTTTCACATAACGCCTGATTGTCGAAAGCATGGAAAGGCAAAGCGGCGCTTTATTGGAATAAGGAAAAATCGCCGTAAGCAAAATTTTGGAGCCTTCTTTGAGCTGTTTTGCGATTTCGATATTTGCGTTGAGCAGAAAAAGCATGCCTCCGGTGGAAACGTCCACAATATCAAATTCTTCGTCCTGAATGGCAAGCCACTGCATTTGCTCGTCCGAGCCCGCTTTGCTTTCAGCCCAAAGTTTCAGGTTGGGAATTTCTGATTTCGTAATGGGAATGCGCACGCAGTTGCGGCGTTGGGAGTGTCCGATGAAATTGGGGACGCTGACGTCGATGAAAAACAAGCCCTTATGGGTAAAGGTATTTTTTATGGTGCTTAAGAAGTTGCAGGGAACTTGTTTTCCGTCTTTTTCCGTATAAAAAAGCATGGAAACTTCCGCGTGTTGGGGGAATTTTATTTCTTGTTTCGACTGCACGAAAAGACGGATGATGGATTTGTTATGGTCAATGCAATAGGCGCGAATTTGGTGGATGGTTTTTCCTTCGCTGATGATGTCAACAAAAATTTGCGTTTTGTGCGCTTGGGCGTAACTGAGCGTGCTGTGGATGTCTTTAGCACTTTGCACAGTCGTTGACGTGGATATTTTACTAAAATTAGCTTGTACCATATTTTAATTCCTAGTTTACTCTTTTCTTTTTGTCAAGCTATAAAATATGGATTTTACCATATTCACCGTCAAATCCGTAATTTTTACGGATCGCGTTCGTCCGCATGTTGTAAAGAGCTTTCGCAAGCATGTCGTTTTCATGCGATATTGTTTCTATCGGCACATTTTGCAAAATATCAAGCTCATTTCCGTAAGAATTTATTAATTTTTCATAATGATTTTATTTGCGAGGGGAGGAACTCAAAAGCAATGAGCAAACGGACCGAAGAACTGAAAATCCGCATTTCCCCGGAGGACAAGGAGCGGATAAAACTCAAGATGGAGGACGCCGGCATTTTGAACATGAGCGCCTATGTCCGCAAGATGGCGCTGGACGGAATCTGTATCCGGCTGGACCTGAAGGATGTGCGCCAGCTTACTGTCATGCTCCGGTGATGCTCCGATAATCTGAACCAGTACGCTAAACGGGCGAACGAAACCGGGAGCATCTATGCGGCGGACATTGAAGATTTACAGAACCGCCTGGACGAGATTTGGGAATTGTCCAGACAGTCCCTTGCGAGCCTTGCCGCTATTCGATAGCAAGCAGGAGAGTGAGGCATTTCCGTCTTTTTCTTTTTCCCGGAAACACCGAGGCGGTCGTTTCTGGCTCCACGAGGGGCGAAAGTCCCGCCTGTTCCTGCGCAGCAGGGACAACAGCGTTCGTGAAACGAACGCGCAGCCAGCCCCGGCAACGGGGCTGTTCAAGGGGGTTGGGGTGCTACCCCAACAAGCAGAAACAGCGGTTTCCGGCAACGCCGGGAACTGCAGTTTCGAGTCTTTGTGGGAACAAAGACACTGCTTGCTACAATGGTGATACCCGATTTTACATTCATTTTACAATACCTCTCTTTTGAATTTTACATACCAGCAGTATTCTTTTCTCGTACCCCAAAAGTTGAAAGGAGAGAATTTGAACATGAAAAAATTTGCAAGTCTTATGCTGGTTGCTGTGCTAGCCCTGTCGGTTATGGCGGGATGTTCACAGAAAACGTCCGGTACCGTCACCACCGACGGCTCAACTTCCATGGAGAAGGTGATCGGTGCGCTGGGTGAGGCGTTTATGGAACAGAACGGTGGCGTGACCTTCACCTACAACCCCACCGGCTCCGGCTCTGGCATCCAGGCAGTCTTGGAGGGGCGCTGCGACATCGGCCTCAGCAGCCGCAATCTGAAGGAGGAAGAATCCGCCCAGGGCCTGACCGGAACGGTGTTGGCCTATGACGGCATTGCGGTGATCGTCAACCCCGACAATCCCGTTTCTGATCTCGATGTGGACACCATCGCCAAAATCTTTACCGGGGAGATCACCAACTGGAAGGACGCGGGCGGACACGACGCAGAGATTGTCCTGATTGGCCGGGAAGCCGGCAGCGGAACCAGGGACGGCTTTGAATCCATCACCGGCACAGCAGACAACTGCCAGTACCGCCAGGAGCTGACCTCCACCGGCGATGTGATTACCGCCGTGTCCCAGAACCCGGATGCCATCGGCTACGCCTCCCTCGCCTCCGTCAAGGACACGGTGCGGGCCGTCACAGTAGGCGGCGTAGCACCCACAGAGGATGCGGTGAAGGACGGCAGCTATGTCATTCAGCGGCCCTTTGTCCTGGTCACCAAGACGGACACGCCCCTTTCGGAGCAAGCGCAAAAGTTCTTCGACTTCGCAACCTCCCCTGATGCGGCGGAGCTGATCTCTGGCGCGGGCGCTGTGGCGGCAAATTGACTATGCGCAGTAGAAAGCAACTGCTGGAAACCGCAGTCCACGGGATATTTCTGATGCTGGGATTGGTTACAGTAGGCTGTGTCTTGCTGATTACCGTATATTTGGTGGTCTCCGGCATCCCTGCCATCCGGCAGATCGGGCTTGTGCCCTTTCTACTGGGTGACACCTGGGAATCTACCGCCGCACAGCCCTCATACGGCATCCTCCCGTTCATTCTCACCAGCATTTACGGCACAGCGGGCGCTATCCTGTTCGGTGTCCCGGTAGGATTTTTCGCGGCGGTTTATCTGGCGAAGCTGGCTCCAACCCAAGTAAAATCCATCGTTGAGGCCGCTGTTAGCCTCCTGGCGGGTATTCCATCTGTGGTCTACGGTCTGGTGGGGATGCTGGTGCTTGTGCCGGGTACCCGGGCGCTGTTCCATGTGCCGGACGGGGCTAGCCTGCTGGCGGCAATCATCGTCCTGTCGGTCATGATTCTGCCCTCCATCATCAAAGTATCCATTACCGCGCTGGAGGCAGTACCGAAAGAGTACGAGGACGCATCCCTGGCCCTCGGCGCGACCTCGATAGAAACCTATTTTCGGGTATCCGTCCCTGCGGCGCGAAGCGGCATCGCGGCGGCGGTGGTGCTGGGAGTAGGCCGGGCCATCGGGGAGGCTATGGCGGTGATGATGGTATCCGGCAACGCGGCAAATATGCCCTCACTGTTTGAAAGCGTCCGATTTCTTACCACGGCGGTATCCAGCGAAATGTCCTATTCCAGCGGCCTCCAGAGGCAGGCACTGTTCTCTATCGCCCTGGTGTTGTTCCTGTTCATCATGCTGATCAACGCCGAGTTGAATTTCTTCCTCAAGGGGCAAAAGGAGGGCTGATTATGCTGGACAGACCAATCTCCCCATCCCGGAGGGCCTATATCGGTGTAATGGGGCTGCTGTGCGCCCTGTCGGTGCTGCTGGTGTGCGCTCTGGCGTTGTTCCTCATAGGCTATGTGCTGGCTGAGGGTCTCCCCAACCTGTCCTGGGAGCTGCTGACCACCAAACCCAGCTACCTGTCGGACACCATAGGCATCCTGCCGGATATTCTGAACACCATCTACATCATCCTCGCCGTCCTGCTGATCGTCCTGCCCGTGGGGGCGGGAGCGGCGGTCTATCTGACCGAGTACGCCGCAAATAAGCGTCTGGTGTCTGTCATCGAGTACGCGGCGGAAACCCTCTCCGGCATCCCCTCCATCATCTACGGCCTTGTGGGGATGCTGGTATTTACCAGCGTGTTTGGGACTTCCCTGTTGGCTGGTGCGCTGACCCTGGTGATGATGAACCTGCCAACTGTCATGAGAACGACCCAAGAGAGTTTGAGGACGGTTCCGCAAAGTTACCGGGAGGGGGCCTTTGGCCTGGGGGCCGGGAAGTGGCGGGTCATCCGCACGGTGGTACTGCCCGGATGTGCGGACGGCATCATCACCGGCTGCATCCTGTCGGTGGGGCGCATTTTGGGTGAATCGGCGGCGCTGCTGTTTACAGCGGGCTTCGCCCATGCGCTGAACGGCTTTTTTACCGGCCTGACCAGTCCGGGGGCTACCCTCACCGTGGCGCTGTATGTCTACGCGAAGGAGCAGGGGGAGTTCGGTGTGGCTTTTGCCATTGCCGCGATTCTGATGCTCCTGACACTGGCGGTCAACCTGACCGCCGCCCTGGTGGGCCGCTGCTTCAAGAAAAGGAGAGCACTATGAATCACGCAATCACCGCAAAAAATTTATGCCTCTGGTACGGTAGCGCCCAGGCATTGAAAAATATCAATATCCAGATTCCAGAGAACAACATCACCGCTCTGATCGGCCCTTCCGGCTGCGGAAAGTCCACTTTTCTGAAAACACTGAACCGCATGAATGACCTAATCCCCGGCGTGAAGATCACCGGAGAGGTGCGGTATCTGGATACGGACATTTTCGCTCCCGGCCTGGATGTGAACGCTCTGCGTAAGGAAATCGGCATGGTGTTCCAGAAGCCCAACCCCTTCCCCATGAGCATCTATGATAACATCGCCTACGGCCCCCGCACGCACGGCGTCAAAAACAAAGCCAAGCTGGATGAACTTGTGGAGCAGTCCCTCCGGGGGGCGGCCATTTGGGACGAGGTGAAAGACCGGCTGAAAAAGAACTCCCTGGGCCTGTCCGGGGGCCAGCAGCAGCGGCTTTGCATCGCCCGCGCCCTGGCCGTGGAGCCCAAGGTGCTGCTGATGGACGAACCCACCAGCGCCCTGGACCCCATTTCCACCTCAAAAATTGAGGAGCTTGCAATGGGGCTGAAAGAGCGGTACACTATTGTTATCGTGACCCACAACATGCAGCAGGCGGTGCGTATTTCCGACCGCACGGCATTCTTCCTGCTGGGGGAGCTGATCGAGTATGACGAAACGGAAAAGCTGTTTTCTCAACCGGAGGATCAGCGGACCGAGGACTATATCACAGGGAGGTTTGGGTGATGCGGAGCAGATTTGACAGCCAGCTCGCCCTTCTGAATACGAAGCTGATCCAGATGGGCGCGCTGTGCGAGGAGGCCATCTCAAAGGCGGCGAAGGCGTTGGAGGCTGGCGATCCTGCGCTGGCGGAAACGGTCAAACCATTGGAGGGCGAGATCGACCAGATGGAGCGGGACATTGAAACGCTGTGTCTGAAGCTGCTGCTCCAGCAGCAGCCGGTGGCCCGCGACCTGCGGCAGATTTCCGCCGCCATGAAGATCATCACGGATATGGAGCGCATCGGAGATCAGGCGGCGGACATTGCAGAGATCATACGGGCGTGTCTGGCCCAGGGGTATGTGCCGGAGGATGTGGGCCATATCCGGGAAATGGCGGCGGAGGTCATCAAGATGGTCACGGAAAGCGTGGATTCCTACGTCCAGAAAGATACTGTCCGGGCCAAGCTGGTGATTGCCCATGACGACATTGTGGATCAGTGCTTTGACCGGGTAAAACAGGTGCTGATCGGGAGCATCGCGGCAAACCCGGACTGCGGCGAACACGCTCTTGATTTGCTGATGATCGACAAATACCTGGAACGCATCGGAGATCACGCGGTCAATATTGCGGAATGGGTGATTTTTGCCGTGACCGGGGAACACAAAGGAGAAGCGCTATGATTTGGTGTGTAGAGGACGATGCCAGCATTCGGGATATTGAGCTTTACACCCTGCGCTCCACCGGCTTTGAGGCCAGGGGCTTTGCCGACGGCGGAGCGTTCCTGGCGGCGCTGGAAACAGAGCGGCCGGAGCTTGTCATTCTGGATGTCATGCTGCCGGGAATGGACGGCGTGGAGCTGCTGCGGCGAATGAAAGCGGCGGCGCATCTTGCGGATATTCCCGTCATCATGGCCACCGCCAAGGGCGCGGAATACGATAAAATCCAAAGCCTGGATCTGGGCGCGGACGATTACCTGGTGAAACCCTTCGGTATGATGGAAATGGTGTCGCGGGTAAAAGCCGTCCTGCGCCGCTGCCAGCCAGCATCTCCGGCAAAGCAGTTGACAGCCGGTGGTCTGACGATGGATCTGGAAGAACGGACAGTTACCGCAGACGGAGCGCGTATTTTGCTCACCTACAAAGAATTTGAACTGCTTCGCCTGTTCCTCTCCCGCCCCGGCGTTGCGTTCACCAGGGAACAGCTTTTATCCGACATTTGGGGCGTGGATTACATCGGGGAAACCCGGACGGTTGATATGCACATCAAGACGCTCCGGCAGAAGCTGGGAGACTATGGCGGGATGATCGAAACGGTGCGGCATATCGGCTACCGGCTGGAGGCAAAGGCATGACAAAGAAAATCTTCCGTTCTATCCTGCTGGCGGCGGTTTCCGTTCTCCTGGCAAACCTGGTGATTATCATGGGCTGTCTGTATGACTATTACAGAAACGTCCAAGAGAAACAGCTGCGGGATGAACTTCGTTTGGCCTCTTATGGGGTGGAAGCAGGTGGAAGCGGCTATTTGGAGCAGTTGGCCTCTCCCTATCGGTTTGCGTCCGTAGCGGACTGCCGCCTGACCTGGATCGCTGCTGACGGCGAAGTGCTGTTTGACACTCATGTTCCGGCGGCGGAGATGGAAAACCATGCAGACCGATTAGAGGTTAAAGAGGCTCTTGCCGAAGGGGAGAGCGGCGGGGTTCGCTACTCGGAGACACTGACCGAGCGAACGCTATACTACGCACAGCGACTGACGGATGGAACCGTCCTGCGTATTTCCATCAGCCAGTTGACGGTGTTTGCCCTGGCGATGGGGATGCTTCAGCTGATTTTACTGACTGCAATCATAGCAGTCATTCTCTCCGCTCTGCTGGCCCATCGGATGGCGAAAAGCATTGTTGCGCCGCTGAATCACCTGAATTTGGATAACCCGCTGGAAAACAATTCCTACGAGGAACTGTCCCCCCTCCTGGTGCGTATCCACCAGCAGCACAGGCAGATCGAGACACAACTCCGCGAGTTGAGAAGGAAAACCGAAGAATTTGAGCAGATCACAGAAAACATGAGTGAAGGGCTTGTCCTGCTGGATGGGAAGGGCATCATTTTAAGCATCAACCCCGCTGCGAGGACAATCTTTCATGTGGACAGCGCCTGCGTTGGACAGGAATTTCTTGTGATAGACCGTGACCATACAATCAATCTTGCCATTCAGTCCGCATTGGAAGGAGGGCATAGCGAAGTCCGCGCTGTGCGAAATGACCGAGAGTATCAATTTGGTATCAGCCGGATCACAGCGGACGGACTTACAGCAGGAACGGTACTGCTGGCCTTTGACGTGACAGAACAGGCCGCAGCAGAACATAGCCGCCGTGAGTTTACCGCCAACGTGTCCCATGAATTGAAAACGCCCCTGCAATCCATCATGGGCAGCGCCGAGCTGTTAGAGAACGGCCTTGTCAAGCAGGAGGATGTTCCACAGTTTGTCGGCGTCATCCGTACAGAGGCGGCGCGGCTGGTAACGTTGGTGGAGGACATTATTCACTTGTCGCAGCTGGACGAGGGAACCGCGCCGGAAAAGGAACAGGTGAACCTTTTGGAACTGGCGGACAGTGCGGTATCCGCTTTGCGGGAGCGGGCGGAGGAGCGGCATATCGGCCTGTCCGTTTCAGGCGAAAATCTGATGGTAGACGGAGTGCGGAACTTCCTGTATGAAATGTTCTATAACCTGATCGACAACGCCATAAAATACAACATAGACGGCGGCAAGGTGGAAGTTACTGTTTTAACAGGTGATACTGCCGCAACTGTTTCCGTGAAAGATACCGGGATCGGCATCCCCCCGGAGTATCAGGCGCGAGTATTTGAACGGTTTTTCCGAGTGGATAAAAGCCGCTCCAAGGCTTCCGGTGGCACCGGGCTGGGGCTGTCGATTGTCAAGCATATCGCGCAGTATCATCACGCAGAAATCAAATTGCATAGCGGGAATGGACGCGGGACCATTATTGAGATTTTGTTCGCCATAGGGGAAATGTGAGATTTGTGCCTTCTGCTTAGGGTTTGGCTAACTACACAGAGGACAGCATCTACAAGGTGCTGTCCTCTGCCTTTATGTGGGGTAGTATTGAATAACGCTGGTATCATGGGAAAGGAAACATTGCGTTTTTAGGGTGAAAATATCCTTGACAAATGTCCTCTTGGGAATGGAGTTTTTTGCTTTTTGCGCCTGTTTGGTGGAGTTCCGCAAGAATTTCTTTCAAAGGTACGCAAGATTCAAATTGTTCTTTGGCAGTCAAGGGTGTTTTTCTGTCCGCTAATTCCATACCCCTGTTCTATACGCCGATAGTCAGAGGCTTTCCGCAAACAGGGCAGATATTTTTGTGTTTTTCGCTTTCTTCCGGCAGAAAACAAATGCCGCAGTTTCTGTGTCCGTCCGCAAAGTATTTGCCTTCTTCCGGATAAAATTCCACTGTGCCGTAAAAAAATGCGTTTTTCCGCCTGAGCGATTCAAACAAACTTTGATAGGTTGGGACGGCATGGAAAATATTTACTTCGCGTCCGAGATTTTCTCCGGAATGGGCGTCGGAATTGGAAATAAGAACATATCTGTCAAGGGCGGAACAAAGCCTGTTCATGGGAGGATCGGAAGAAAGCCCTGTTTCCAGCGCGAAAATTTCTTCCGTCAAGTCCTCAAAACATTCTTCAAGCGTATTAAAGCCTGATTTTGAACCGAAAATTGAAAACCACGGAGTCCAGATGTGGGCGGGAATAAGGTAGCTGTGCTTTTCTTCAAGGGCATATTCCAAAAGGATTTTGGCATCAAGCCCGAGCATGGGGCGGCCGTCTGCGTTCAAATTGCCGATACGGGCGAGTTTCGCATTGATTTTTTTCGCCGTTTCAATATCGGGTATGTATATTAATTGATGATTTTTTCTCGTGGTGTTGTCTTTTTTATAGATACAGCTGATTTCGCCCTGCAAAACGAACTGCGGCTGGAAAGACACCTCTTTTAAACGGATATTGGTCTGCTCTTCGATGTCTTGCGTGCCAAGAGGTTTTTTCAGCCGATAAAAGCCGGTGTTGTCATCATAAACAAGTTCTTCCTCGATTTCCTGCAGCCATTCAGGGTGAGTGCAGTCGCCCGTTCCGAGAAAGTGAATGCCTTTAATACAGGCGTGGCTCGCAAGGTTTCTTAACGTAAGATTTTTCGATGTCGCCCTTGAAAAGCGGGAATGAATGTGTAAGTCTGCCCTGAACATACGCTGTCCGATAAATTAATTTGCAATAGTATAAAGAGCTTAGTATACTTTGGCAATACTTTTATATTTGAGGGAATATGGATTTTTATCAACCGGAAGGAAGTTACCGTTTCAGCTCCGATGCCGTTTGCGCCGTACGTTTCGCCTGCTCTCTCATCGTGCAGGAACTGCAGAAAAAGAAAGTAAAAGATCCTTATTTGATTATGGATGTCGGCTGCGGGTGCGGAGTCATCGGCATATTGGTTTTGCAGTTTTTTAAAGAACTGTATCCGGAATGGTATCCTTATTTAATGGTTGTCGGCATTGAAAAAGAAGAGGAATTGTATCAGGCCGCCAAGTATAATGCGAAACTTTTCGAGCATGAAAAAAACTTTTTCGTATTTCAAACGGATATTTTCCAAAAGGAAAGTGTCGCTTCGGTGCAAAAATTTGTGCTTGAAACGGTTTTTCTTGATAAGCTTCCGCTTTTGAGGCAGCAAGACGGAGGAACGTTTAAAAATCCCCGTTTATTTGACCTTGTTATCACAAATCCGCCGTGGTACAAGGCGGACAGCAAACTGCACAGCGTTTTTGCATTGAGAAACAAAGCCTTGTTTGGTGATGAAACCGTGCTGAATTTGTTTTTTTCATTTGGCGAAAAATTTTTGAAAAAAAACGCTTCGTTAGTGACTGTCGCCAAATGTGCGTGCTATATGGATTTTGTGCAGGCAATGCCGGGGACAATCCGGCTCGTGGCTATGCAGTCTGTGCATAATTCCTTGCAAAAAAATGCGATTTTCTTTATTTTGCAAGGGAAATATATGAGCAAAGCGGTTTTTGAGATTGTAGCGCCGGCTTGCGTGTGATTGAAATTTCATTATATTGTGTACGAAAAAGGAAAAAGTATGGCTTTGGAAGATTATCAGGAAATTGTCGCAATACCCCGCATGCATGAGGAATTTTTACCCGGCGGCAGCGTGAAAGCGCTTGACCCGACAGGGCAAAACAGCAAAGCCTATGCGGCTTGTCCCGCTTTTTGCTGGAACAGGCAATACGCCTTGCAGTATCTTAAGGATTTACAGGAAAATACCGCCCGGCTGGCAAAGGAAAAGAACGGCTCTTTGCTTGATACTGTCAATTTCCAGATGCAAAGCGTTGAAGCGCTCTCTTATGATGAACAATGTGCTTTGCAGGAATTTTCGGGGGAAAAGGCTTCGCAGGCTCAGGAAGAGAATATGCAGGAGCTTGCGCAGCGTATTTTGCTTATCGCATATCATAATGAGGCGCTGTATTTGGAATTGGCGCGAGCGAATGAAGCTTTGCTGGAACAAGAGCGGAAACTTAAAGATTTATTGGATGAAAACGAGTATGTCGTGCAGTCTTCCTATTGTGTCGAAGACGTGCTTTTTTCGTGGAAACAGCTTTTGCCTGCGTTTTTATTTTTTACGCAGGACGTTTCAGCCTATTATATTAATGATGAAGCCATGGCGGAGGAAATAGCCGAATCGGGACAAAAAATTACTGAAGATGATAATCATTCTTATTATAGACTTGATAAAAATGTTTTGATGTATTATATAACTGGCAAATTGGAGAAATGCTGCAAAAAAAACGAGTATATTTTTATTGTGGCAAAAAAATAGGATAATATATGTGTTGCCAACAATGTATGAAATTAGAACAATTAATTGAATTTATTGAAGAAAACTGCAAAGGTATTCCTAAAGGGGTGATTTTTGACTGTGACGGTGTTTTGGTTGACTCCGTTGAAGCGAATATGGCTTTTTATAATGCGATACGAAAAAAATTAGGTTTGCCGGAATTGAATGCGGAACAAAGGGAATATTGCCAAATGAGCACGGCTGCCCAAGCCCTTGAGCATATCACCCCCGAGCCTTTGCGGGAGCAAATGCATATTGCCGTCAGGGAAATTTCTTATGCCCGTGATATTGAACCCATGATTCAAGCTTCGGAAAATTTGGTGCCGCTTTTAAAAGCCCTTTCGGGAAAATTTCTTTTGGGTATCCATACCAACAGGACGGGACCTATCGATTATATGCTGGAAAGGCTGGAAATGGGCGGATATTTCGATCCCATAATGACTGTCCGTTATTGCGAACCCAAACCTTCCCCCGACGGCGCAGTGAAAATTTTGTCCAAATGGGGTTTGGAACCCCATCAGGTCCTTTTCATCGGGGACAGTTCCATGGATATGCAAACTGCGCGGGCTGCGAAAATTCCTTTCCTTTCCTACCGCAACGACAGCATTATCGATTATGGAACATGCTGTGATTTCGCTTTGCTTGAAAAGGCGTTATTGTCTTTTATCGAGGAATGATCCGGCGTTTGGCAGGGAATATTTTGCTTTACAAAGAATTAAAAACAGCGTAAACGAGGCTAAATTTAATGCCAATAATTCATGTTAGGATTACTAGCATTGAGAGGAGGAACTTTGACACCTGACGATTTAGAGTTTTTTAAAAAACTGCTTGACCAAATGCTTGTCGAAGCACAGCAAAACGGCGATTCCACATTGGAAGATCTGACCGAAAGCCCAAGCAGCTATGCCGACCCTACGGACAGGGCGTCTGTGGAGTCCGATCGTTCCTTTACTTTGCGCATTCGAGACAGAGAACGCCGTCTTATTCATAAAATATATGAAGCTCAGCAGCGTATTGAAAGCGGTACATACGGAATTTGTGAAGAATGCGGAGAAGAGATCGGGGTTGCCCGTTTGAAAGCCCGGCCTGTGACAACTTTGTGCGTTGACTGCAAAGCCCGTCAGGAAGAGGGTGAAGACATTCAAGGCAGCTAAAAATATATGGCTCTTTTATGATTATAAAAGAGCTTTTTTTTTGACTTTGTGAGGAAGCCGTGGACGCACACCTTTTTCGCCGTTTTTGTGAAGACTTATTGCCGGCTTTGATCGGTTCCAGAATAGAAAAAATTTATCAAGCCGCGGACGGCGTCATCACGTTCTCTTTATACGGACTTGCAAACGTTCAGCAAAAAAATTCCGCTTCTGCTAAAGATACATTGAAAACAAATGTCTTTGCGGACCGAAAGCATTATTTGACATATAAAGAGGGTAAAGAGGCGTTTTTATTTTTAAGCCACAGCCGTATAACGAAAAATGATGAACCTCCCGCTTTTGTCATGCGTTTGCGGAAGCATTTGGCGGGAAAGCACATAAAAACCGCCGCTGCGAATTGGCTGGAGCGGAAAATCATTTTGGAAGTTTCGGATTGCTGGGTTTCTCTTGACTTAAGGCATGGGATTGAATTGCATTTCGAGTGCCCGGAAAACGCCCTTTGTTCGCCCGCAGGCGGTTATTTTGATTTTGAAGCGTCTTATACGCTCAGTCCGGCTTTGTCTGATGGGAATTTTGATTCGTACTGGGCTGATTTTTCACAATTGCGCCGGATTCAAGATAAGGATGTTTGGAAAGAATACCAAACGCTTACGCCTTTTTTAAGAAAAACATTGCCTTACCTCGCCGAAGAGGAGCAAGCCGCCTTATATGCCGATTTGCAGTACGGCGGAGGTGATGTTTTTGTATATACGCAAAATTCAAGGCAGTTAAGAGTAAACCAATCGGCAGAAAACAATCCGTTGCGGTTCGCCAGAAACGATGACGCGTTCTTGTTGAGCGCATGGAAAATTCCTCAGGAATTATTGAAAAATATCAGCGGGCTGCAAGCTGCGAACGAGCTTGTTTTTGAAAATGCTCTTGAAGCTTTTTCATATATCGGAGATATGGTTTTAGCGAAACTGCAAAAGCAAAATTCCGCGGGAACGATAAAACAATTCCAAGCTCAATTGAAGCGTCTTGCCCGTCTTGAGATAAAACTTGCGGAAGAGGAGGAAAGGCTCGCGCGTCTTGTTCAAAAAAAAGATGAAGCCCTTCTTCTGCAGGCGAATTTGTATCGGTTCGCAGCTGATTATAAAGCTGAATACGTTATTCTTGAAGACTATGCGGGCGAGGAAGTGAAAATTGTTCTTGATAAAGCCAAAACCGTGCGTGAAAACATGCACGGCTATTTCCATGCGGCGGCACGGGGCATACGCGGGCTTGAGCATTTGGTCAGGCGCAGGCAGGAATTGGAACGGGAAAAGCAGAATGTGCTGGATAAGATTTGGGAAGAAGACGCAGGCGCAAGCATAAAAGAAACAAAGAAAAAAGGGGAGAAACAGCCTGTTTTTGAATACGGTTTGCTTGGAAAAATAAAGAATGTCAATAAAAAGGCAAAATTCAGCCAAGAAGCCGCAATAAAAAATGAAAAAAGCAAAGCAATAAGCAAATACCCGAAAGAAGTGCAGGTGTTTCGCAGTTCTGACGGCTTCATGATTTTGCGGGGACGTGATACGAAGGGAAACGGCTTGGTTTTAAAAATGGCATCGCCGTATGACATATGGGTGCATATTGCGGAGGGAACATCCGCCCATGTGCTTATCAAACGCGACCATGCGAAGCAGGAAATTCCGCCCCGGACCATGCAGGAAGCAGGGGCTTTGGCTCTTTTGAAAAGCTGGGCGAAAACGCAGGAAAAAGGATATGTCCAGTACAGTTATGCCAAATTCATCCGCCCCATGAAGAATGCCGCAAAGGGGTTGGTGCATGTGGATAAGAGCGAGGGAACGCTGGAAATAAAAATAATTCCGGAATATGAAGAGCGGTTAAAAATTGAAAAGCACGAATAATACGTGCTTTTCCTTTATCAATATGTCAAAAATTGCTGTACAGGCGGTTTTTATGCTATTGTAGGCATATCGAGCTGCGATACTTGGGTGTTTGAAAATAAAAAGTTCATGTTCAATAAAATAAGTAAATTATCGTCAATTTTTCCAACACCTTCAATATATTCCGCACCGACCCCCGCGATAACCGGCGGAGCGCTTTCAACCGTATTGGAAGGTATTCTCAAAACTTCGGAAACGGAATCGACCAAAAAACCGACAAGCTGATTTTCCCAAACCATGACGATAATTCTTGTTTGGTTGGTCTGTTCGACTTCCGGCATGTGGAAACGTTTTCTGAAGCTCACAACCGGCAGGATACGTCCGCGTAAATTAATGACACCTTCGATAAAATGGGGCGCATGGGGAACGGGAGTAATCGGCACAAGGCGTATGATGTCGTTGACAATCAAAATATCGACGGCAAATTCTTCTTCCCCGAGTTTGAAAGATACCAGCTGCAATATCTTGTTGTCAGGTTCTTTATTGTTGGAATTTATTTCTTGCGTTTGGCTCATAAATATCCCCTTTCAAGAAATTACATAATTCAAGCTACTTTATACATCGGCAACATTGCATAAAAGTATAGAGAGTTAAAAAAAAATTTTCTTTCGCTCATACTGCACCAAAAAATATCCGCTCGTCAAGATTTTTCCTCCGGGAATGACGGAGGAGGCTAAACAGTATGAATGATGGTTTCGATAATGGGTTCTCTGCCGAGAATATCGCGGAAAAATCTTCTTAACGCTATGCGGATCATTTCCGGCAATTTGTCGCGGTTTTTGCTGTCGGGCATTTCCAGTTGTTCCAGCACAAGACACTGGGCGTCCTGCAGGTAATGATTGAACTGCTGCTCGAACACGAAACCGTGGGACAGGACAAACGGACCCGAAAGAACGGCGTTCGTTTCTTCGGCGAGGACAATCGATACGATCAGAATGCCTTCGTTGGATAGGACTCTTCGTTCTTTCAAAACCAAACGCCCCACATCGCCGACGCCTTTTCCGTCAACAAGCACAAAGTCCACGGGTTCGCTTTTCTCGATTTCAAAAGTATTGTCACCGTAAAAGCAGATAGGCTGTCCGTCTTCCAAAAGGTGGCAGTGTTCAATGCCGACTTGTTTCGCTAAAGCGGCATGTTGTGATAAATGCCGGTATTCGCCGTGCAGCGGGATGAAATGTTCAGGTTTCGCCAGTTCCAAAATTGTTTTGAGTTCGGCATGGCAGGCGTGTCCGGTGGCATGAATGGTGAACCGGTCGTCATTGTACACCGTCGCCCCTTGTTTGTACATTTGGTTGATCATGCGGGATACGGCTTTTGCGTTACCCGGGATAGTCCGGGAAGACATGATGACAGTGTCCCCTTCATGCAGGGCGAGGCGCTTGTGCTCTCCGGAAGAAATGCGGGTCAGGGCGGAAAGGGCTTCCCCTTGCGTGCCGGTTGCAAGAACAATAGTGTTTTCACGCGAAAGTTCCGTTATGGTTTCATCGTTTTCAACATAATAATTTTCCGATGTCAGGTAACCGAGCTCATTGGCGATATTGATATTTGTTGCAAGGCTCCGTCCGCTGATGATGACGTGTTTTCCATGTTTCTTCGCCAATTCGAAAACCGTGCCGATACGTTGGATATGGCTTGCGAAAAGCGCAATGATGATACGGCCTTTGGTTTGCGTAAAAATTTTGTCAAGCCCTTCCCTGACCATGCTTTCGGAAGCGGAATGTCTGCGGTTTTCTATGTTTGTGGAGTCTGAAAGCAAAAGCTTTATTCCGTCTTTTGCGAAATCTTTTAAATCGGATTGCAGTGCGCAGGTGTTTTCAAGGGGATATTCTTCAGAAAATTCATCAAGTTTGAAATCGCCCGTGTATGCTATTTTTCCAATGGGGCTTTCAATAAAATAGGCATAACCGCCCGGAATGGAATGACAGACAGGAATCGCCTGAAACTTAAGCGAACCGATGGTTATGACATCATAGGTTTCCACAAGGATAAGGTTCGCCCTTTCAAGCAGTCCCCGTTCTGTGAGTTTGTGTTTGACCAAAGCAAGCGTAAAGGCGGAGCCGTAAATATCGATATTTTTAACGATACGCAAAAGCCATGGCAACGCCCCTATATGGTCTTCGTGCCCATGGGTTAAAACAACTCCCAAGAATTTTTCCTTATTGTTGATTAACGATTCGAATGAGGGAATGACGGCATCGATCCCGTAGTGGCTGTCGTCGGGAAACATAAGTCCGCAGTCCATAAGGAACGTTCCTTCCGGACATTCCCATTTTTGACAGTTCAGACCTATTTCCCCAAGCCCTCCGAGCGGGTGTATGCGCAGAAATTTCTTATTCATGCTTGCTCCTGATGACAACCATACGGTATTTTTCCAAAAAAGACAAAACTTTTTCTTTTGCATTTTGTGTTTTTTCTCTGAAAAAAGAAAAAAAATAGTGCTGTTTTTATTCTTGCCATAGTTTTTAATATATGTTAAAAAAAATAAAATTAATTAGGGTTGATAGTGGGTTTTCCTATGCTTAAACAAAAAAAAGAACTTTTTTATCTTGTTTTGCGTTCTATGAAAAATCTTAATCTTGCCACAAAGATAACGATTCTTCGTATTATTATCATTATCCCTGTTTTAATGCTTCTTTCTTTTGCCACAAAACTTACGTGTTTTATTGCGTGTGCGCTCTTTGTCGTTGCGGCGCTAAGCGATTTCATTGACGGTTATATCGCAAGACGCTACGGGCAGGTGACGAGCCTCGGCAAATTTTTGGACCCGCTGGCTGATAAATTCCTTATTTGCACTACGCTTATTGAACTGGCTTCCCTTAATTGGATTCCCTCCTGGACTGTGCATATCATTGTCATCCGCGAACTTGCCGTTACGGGGCTTCGGGCGGTCGCCGCGGATTACGGCATAGTTTTGGCTGCCGACACGTATGGAAAATGGAAAACGACATTTCAGATTTTGGCTGTTATTCCCCTTATGCTGCATTATCCCTATTTCGGAATGGATTTGCATTTGATAGGCATGGTCTTGTTGTATGCGGCGGTCTTTTTTACCGTGCTTTCCGGATATAATTATTTTTATCAGTTTTGTGTCGATATGCATGATAAGGAAGTGTGAGAGCGTATTTTATGAAAAAAACGGTTTCTTTATCTTTTTTTTGGAAAACATTGTTTTTGAGTTTCGCTTTGCTTTTGAACGTGACGCTCGGCTATCGTTTGCTTTTCAGCGAACAGAGCATTTTTTCATGGCAAGGCGTGCAGGAACATTATGCCGGTATGCAGCAGGAATTGAAAGCCATTCAGCAGAAACTCGCCTTTTTGAGCGAAGAAATCAGGCTTTTGCAAAGCGACAGCGGCTATATCGAGCGTGCGGTCCGGGAACGTTTGAATTTTGTGCGTGAAAATGAAATTTTATATGTTTTTGAAAAAAAACAATCTGTTCATTCCATTTGGACCGAAACGGAAGATGATTTGCTAAGTGAATAAGTTTGTGCTATAAAGAACTCGATGAAAGGTATGAATATGTCCGCAGATGATAAAACAGTGAAATATGCGAAACTGGAATGGTATAAAGAAGTTGTTTCTTTAGAACCGAATTCAAAGCTGTTTTTACCACTTGCACGGCTTTTGGCGGAGCTCGGGACTGAAGATAACAATGCGGATTTGATGAATGAGGCGTTTGAGGTTTTGCGCCGCGGTCTTGATATTCAGCCTGATTTTATGGAAGCCCGCCTTTTTCTTATCGAATTGCTGAATATTTGCGGCTGTAAAGCCCAATGCGGGGCGGAAGTCGCCCGTTTGGCTTCCTTGTTTTTGAGTTATCCGGATTTTTGGGACGCATGGCGCGAATATGCGATAACGGAAAATGAAAGCTCCGATTTTACTGTCGCCCTTGGTTTCATGAGTGCGATTATGCGGAATAAATCCTTGAGTATCGTGCAGGTTTTGGAAGCGGGGCTTAATTCGATAAAAACAAGCGCAAGCCCTGTTTTTTCCGCTGAAACGGTAAATGCTGCGAAAAATATCGGAAAAAACGTTTTTGCGAAAACCCCCGGTGTTTCCGGCGTTGAACCCTGCATGCCGCAAAACGAGGCGCAGCAAACCGCACGGCAAGATGCTGTTTTTGAAAATCAGGAACATGCGGAAGATCCTGCGGATTTGGAAAAATTTTCCGGCAATGAGGAAGATGATACCGCATTCGGAAACGGCGAAGAAGATGATTTGTCGGTTGTCCTGCCGAAATCACATGTTGACAATTATGTGAATTTTGCGGAACAGCAAGAAGTTTTGCAGGAAAAAACGAAGAGTACCAAGGAAACGCTGGCGGAACTCATCAAAGATGCGAATATTACGGTGGAACCTCTTGAAAATTCCCCTTTCAGAACGAAAAGCATGGCGGATTTGCTTGCGGAACAAGGTGATTACAAGGGCGCATTGGAAATATACCAGGAACTCTTGGCAAGAGGCTACGGCAATAAAGATGAACTGGAAGAACGCATTGCCGATGTGAAAATGCTCGCTCCCGAACTCAATATTGAAATAGATAAGTCAAAATTGCTCGCCATTGACGATTTAGTGGATACTTCTTTCGGAACTATGGCGAAAAATTTGTCAACACTGGAAGCGGCAAATGCCGATATGGGCGGTTTTGAAGCCGATACTGCGGAACTGGAAGCAAATGCTGCGGATTTTGCGGAAAATACGGCGGAAGACACGGAAGCTGCCGAAACGGCGGAAAATCTTTTGACTGAAGAAACAGCTCCGGTGGCGGAAAACGGTTTGGATGAAATGCTTTCTTTCGATATGCCTGCGGACAGTGAAGGCGATGACATGCCGGAATTTGCAGAAATAGAAAACGCCGTCCAAGAAAGCATGCCTCATGATATTGACGAAACAGAGCAGGCGCATTTTCAGCAGACAGCGCAAAGCGAAGAAAATCCGAAGTCCCGGTCCGATGTTGCCGATTTATTGACAAAACTTGCTGAACGCTTGGAAATCCGCGCAAAGTAGGAGAAGATTTTGAAAAAAAATATAATTATTTGTCTGTGTGTTCTTTTGGCATGTTCAGCTTGTTCTTCTTTAACGGATTCCAGAACTTTTAAAGATACGAGAAGATTTTATTATACCCATATAAACAAACCCGCTGTCGTCGATTATACCGTTGCGGAGATTTCACCCATAGACAGCCGACTGACGCAAACCTTTGCGGGTCTTGATAAGGAATTGACAAAATTAGAACGCGAACTTGACAGCATTTTGGATATTGGCAATGCGCAGGCGATTACCGGTTTGTTTTCTAAATTCCCATGGATTTCCCACATTTATGCATTAAGCCCCTATGGAGAGGTTTTAGGCGCTATTCCTTCCTATGTTCCGGATTACGCCCAATTCGATTATATTGCGGAAAAAGAAGTGAAATCCCGTGAAATTTACGCGGACATCAGGGAAAATGCCGTGGGCAATGAAATCGTTTTGCTTCGCCCTTATCTGATGAGCGGGGAAATTCAAGCATTTTTAGCCGTATCGTTCGACCCTAAATCATTGCTTCCTTATGTCGGTGATCCGTCAAATGTCGTATTTTTAGCGGAAAACACCGTTTTTTGGGTGGGGAACCATACCTATGAGGATACTCCTTTCGCCTTGGAATGGGAAAAAGAGCTGAAAAGCAGGTCTTATGACATTGTCAGCAACGACAGGTATGAAGGGGCGTGGATAGTACGGTATTATGGCGGATTAAGACTTATTTACGGTATCATAGAAGAAAAAGGACAAGAATAACATATGGAAAAAGTCCGGAATCGGACTTTTTTATTGAGGTTTGACATGGCAGAAATCAGTGTTATCGAGCATATCCATTCCATGCAATTGAAGTGGTCGCCCACCGCTACCGGACAATTCACTTCCCTTTTGCATGATTTGATCTTATCCGCCAAAATCATTTCCAGAAGCGTCACAAAAGCGGGACTTGTGGATATTTTGGGCGGAACGGGAAATATCAATATCCAAGGCGAACAGGTGCAAAAGCTTGATGATTTTGCAAACAGCGTGATGATTTACCGCATGAAAAACTGCGGAGTGGTTTGCGCTTTGGGTTCGGAGGAAGAGGAGGAACTTGTCATCATTGACAATGCGGGAGAGCGCGGAAATTATGTGATTTTTTTCGACCCGCTCGACGGTTCTTCCAATATTGAAGCGAATGTGAGCATCGGCACTATCTTTTCCATTTACCGTGTCGATGATAACACAGCCTTGACAAAAGAAAACATTTTACGGAAAGGCAGCGAACAGGTTGCGGCAGGGTATTTTCTGTACGGACCTTCAACCATGCTTGTTTATTCCACAGGGCATGGGGTTTATGGCTTTACGCTTGACCCCAGTGTCGGGGAATTTTTACTTTCCCATGAAAATATTAAAATTCCCGAAACGGGCAAATACTATTCTGTCAATGCCGCCAATTATGACAAATGGGCGAAAGAGGACCAAAGGGCGGTGGATATGTTCACGCATGGCGGGTATTCCCTGCGTTATGTCGGTTCATTGGTCGCGGATTTTCACAGAACGCTGCTGTACGGCGGAATTTACAGTTACCCTGCTGACATGAAAAATAAAAACGGAAAACTTCGTTTGCTTTACGAAGCAAACCCTCTTTCTTTTTTAATGGAGCAGGCAGGCGGACTTGCCGTAAACGGGCAAGGAAACCGCATTCTTGAAACCATGCCTGAACACGTGCATATGCGGACACCGTTTATTTTCGGTTCCGTCAGGGAAGTCGAGAAGTACAGAAGCGCTTTTGGCTAGAGGGACTTATGCTTGTTTTGGGAATAGAAACTTCCTGTGACGATACGGGGTTGGCACTGGTTGACGAAAACGGACTTGTGGCTTCCGTTATGGCGTCGCAGGTTCCCATTCATGCGCTTTTTGGCGGTGTTGTTCCTGAACTTGCTTCAAGAGAACATGCGCGGCTTATCGGTCCGCTTTTTGACAGACTTTTGCAGGAAAGTGGAAAAAGCCTGCAGCATATCGACAGGATTGCCGTGACGCGCGGTCCCGGGCTTTTGGGCAGTCTGCTTGTCGGGGTTTCTTTTGCTAAAACCCTTTCTTTGGCGGCTGACATTCCTCTTATCGGCATCAATCATCTGCATGCCCATTTATTGGCGGCAGGGTTGGAGAACGAAATACCATTCCCCGCTCTCGGTGTTCTCGTATCCGGGGGGCATACGCACTTGATACGGATGGACAGCCCGGTTGACATGCATGTGCTTGGAAAAACCCTTGATGACGCGGCAGGGGAAGCGTGCGACAAGTTCGGGAAAATGCTTGGTTTGCCGTATCCCGGCGGCATGTATCTTGATAAATTGGGACAGCTTGGCGACGTTGATAAACATCTTTTTCCGCGTCCTTATATTAAAAATGAAACCTATGATTTCAGCTTCAGCGGCATGAAAACCGCTGCCGCCTTATGGCTTGAACAGCATAAAAACGCCGGATTGCATCTTCCGCCTTTAGGGAAAGAATATGCGGAAGAATTTTTTGAAAATGCCCCTTCGGAAACCAAAAACGGGGCTGCTTCCTATTTGTATGCGGTAGCCGATACGCTTGTCATAAAAGCGAGACGGGCTATTAAAGAATTTCCGGCAGCCTGTATTATCGTTGCAGGCGGAGTTGCCGCAAACAGTTTTGTCCGCAGGAGGTTTGCGGAATTTGCCCGTGAAATGCGTTTGCCTTTATACATCCCTCAAAATAAATTTTGTTCCGATAACGGAATAATGGTCGCATACACCGGGTTATTGCTCGCAAAATCGGGTTTATGCCATGACGATACGCTGACCGCCGTACCGAGAGGGAGAATTATTCCTTGTGATTACAAGAAATGCTGACGGGTTTGGAATTAATTATAACGTTGACAGAATGGCATTTTAATCTTAAATAAAAGATTATACAGTTAAAATTTAAGCTTAAGAGCATGAAAGGAGAAAAATATGGCTATTGAAGTAAGCGATGCAAATTTTGATGCAACTGTTTTGAAAAACGAACTTCCTGTTTTAGTGGATTTTTGGGCGCCTTGGTGCGGTCCATGTCGTGCTGTTAGCCCTATTGTTGAAGAAATTTCCAAAGAATTTGACGGCAAAGTTCTTGTCTGCAAAGTCAATGTTGATGAAAATCAATCCGCACCGAGCCGTTTTGGCATTCGCGCTATTCCGACCTTAATCATGTTCAAAGACGGTGAAGTTGTTGATCAGGTGACCGGTGCCGTCGCAAAAGACAATATCGTTGAATTGATTAATAAGGCATTGTGATATGTTAACATTTGATGCTGTTGTTATCGGTTCAGGTCCGGCCGGTTTGAATGCCAGCCTTTACTTGGTCCGTGCAGGATTGCGAACCGCCCTTATTGAAAAAAACAGTTCGGGCGGACAAGTTCTCAGCACATC
The DNA here is from genome assembly GCF_025232395.1 of Taurinivorans muris. Classification (GTDB taxonomy): domain Bacteria; phylum Desulfobacterota; class Desulfovibrionia; order Desulfovibrionales; family Desulfovibrionaceae; genus Taurinivorans; species Taurinivorans muris. The sequence continues at coordinate 1,212,885 of NZ_CP065938.1, read as the reverse complement.
GGAAATTGAGAATTATCTGGGTTTTCCCAAAGGCGTGAAGGGCTGGGAATTGGCTGACCTTTTCACCGCTCATGTCAATGAGTACGATGTCGAGCACATTCGCGGCGAAGTGTTGAAAATTGAAACGATTGAAGAAAACGGGGCGATGCATGTTTTGCACATGCAAAACGGAGATCAGGTAAAAACCCGCGCAGTCATCATCGCAACAGGTGCGAGCAGCCGTCCCCTCGGCGTGCCCGAAGAAGAAACGTATAAAGGAAAGGGCGTGTCTTACTGCGCCTTATGCGATGGCAACTTTTACCGCGGATTGGATGTCGCAATTGTGGGTGGGGGCAATTCCGCCCTCGAAGAAGCGCTGTATCTTTCCCGTATTGTGAATAAAATATATATCATTCACCGCCGCGAAGGGTTCAGAGGCGCGCAAATTTATCTTGATAAAATACGTGCCGTTCCGGAAAAAATCGAACTTGTGACAAGCTGCGTCGTGGATAGCCTCGCCGGTGAGCCCACTTTGAAAAAAGTCATTGTCCGGCATGTTGAAACCAATGAAAAACGCGAACTTCCGGTGGAAGGTATTTTTGTGTACATCGGGCATGTTTCCAATGCGCGTTTTGTGCCTGAAAATCTTGAAAGGAATGAACAGGGCTTCATTCTCACGGATCAGGAAATGCAGACGAATATTCCCGGAATTTTTGCAGCCGGGGATACCAGGGCGAAATTATGCAGCCAGGTTTGCACAGCTGTTGGTGACGGCGCGACTGCGGCAAATTCCGCCATTCGGTATTTGGAGCAGTTAAATGCGTAATTTTGTTCTTGCCTTGATGTTCTGCTTTTCTTTAACGGGCTGCGGCGGGCTTATCGACAGTTATTTTGTCGAAACTCCGACCGATACCGTGCAGGAAAAATTTGAAGTCGCCGTTGAGTCCATGCAGATGAAAGAGTATGGAAAGGCGGTGCTTCTGTTTACGGATATTAAAGACAATTACCCTTTCAGTCCTTATGTTATTGAAGCGGAACTGGGACTTGCGGATGCTCTGTATTTGAATGAGGATTATCTCAATGCCGCGGATGCGTACCGTGATTTTGAAAGTTTGCACCCAAGGCATGAAGCCATTCCGTATGTTTTGCTGCAGGCGGCGCGGTCCTTGCGTTTGAGTTACCGTTCCATCGACAGGGCTTCTTCAAACGTTCAAATGGCGGAAGAATATGCAAGCCGTGTTGTCAATGAATATCCTGATACGGAATATGCGGCGCTTGCGCAGGAAGAACTGAAAACATGCCGCAGGCTTTTGGCGGAACGTGAGGTTTTTATCAGCAATGTATATTGGAATATGGGCAACTACGAGGCTGCCTATAACAGATATACCCGTATCATGGAGCAATTTCCCGATGTCGAGCAGGTATATGAATATTCCAAAAAACAGGCTGAAGCTTCTTATATCCTCTTCAGAAAGGAAAGTGCGGAGGAAATAAGGGAGCAGAAAGAAGGTTCATGGAAAAACTGGCTGAAAAGCTGGTTATAAAACATACGGAAATTTTTCTTGTTGCGGCATAAATAAAAAATAAACTGAAAACTCCCTTGCGTTCCGAATATAAAAGCCGGGCAAGGGTGTTTTTTATTTCCGTTTTATATTGGTTTGTTTCGCTCTTGCAATGGCGAGGCCGTTTTCTTCCGTGTTTTTGGTGATAACGGAACCAGCTCCCACAAGGGTATTTTTCGCAATGGTCACGGGTGCGACAAAAGCGCAGTTTGAGCCTAAAAAGGCGTTGTCTTCAATAATGGTTTGGTGCTTGTTTTTTCCGTCGTAATTGCAGGTGATACAGCCTGCTCCCACGTTGACCCCGCTTCCCACGAGGCTGTCGCCGATATAGGATAGATGATTGACTTTTGAACCGTTGCCGATAGTGCTTTTTTTGATTTCAACAAAATTGCCCAAATGCACATCGTCACAAAGCTGCGCTAGCGGACGCAGGCGGGCGTAAGGTCCGAGCTTTGCATTATTGCCGACGCCGGCGTTTTCAAAATGACAGAAGTTTCGGACTGTGCAATTTTCACCGATGGAAGTATTTTTTATGACGCAATGGGACTGAATGGTGCTGTAATCTCCAATCACGCTTTTTCCGTAAATTTCACAAGGTCCGAAAATTTCCACGCCTCGTGAAATGGCTGCAAAAGGACTGATACGGACAGTGTCGGGATTATGCAAAACAACGCCGTTTTGCATAAGGGACGTATTGATTTCTTTTTGTAAAATCGTTTCCGCTTGACTGAGTTCCAAAGGGGTATTGACTCCGAGCAGGGCGGAAGCGTTCTCATAGCAAAAAGCTTCGATAGGAACATCGTTTTCTTTCGCAAGGCTGACAATATCGGTAAGGTAATATTCCCTGCTCGCATTCGCGCTTGTGAGCTTAGGCAGAAAATCAAGCAGCAATCTTGCATTGACAAGGTAAATTCCGGAATTGACTTCAAAAATTTCGCTTTCCGGATAGGCGAGTTTAAAATCTTTCGCCTCGATAATTTTTGTGACGTTCCCGGTGTTGCCTGCATGGTCCTTTATGGAGTTTTTTCGGGCTTTTTCCAAAAAACCTTCACGCACGACACGTCCGTAGCTTTGAGCGTCATCAAGCAATATGCTGATAAAAGCGAGAGGGTAGTCCTTTGCTTTTTGTATGAAATCGGAAAGCAGTTCTTTCTTTATAAGAGGAACATCGGCATTTAAAATAAGAATTTTCGTATGGTCCAAGTCAATGGTGTTTTTAATTTTTTCCATTGCGCAAAGAACCGCGTGTCCCGTGCCTAACTGTTCCGTTTGCAAAATGCAATGCTGGCTTGCTGTTTCGCCGAACTCTTCCGACAGGTGCTTTTCCACAAGTTCGGCTTTATGTCCGATCACGGTCCAAAGAGCAGTGCTTATTTGTGATGCGGCTTGGTAAACATGGGAAAGCATGGCTTCGCCTAAAACGGTTTGCAAGGCTTTAGGCTTGGCGGAAGGCATTCTTGTTCCTTTTCCTGCTGCTAAAATAAGGGTGCAGATTTGCATAGGTTCTCCTTATGGACGTGCTGACCAGACAAAGAAAATTCCGAGGACGAGCAAAAAATAGCCGTAATATCTTAATTGGTCGGCATTGACGGCTGATAATTGCAATAAAAAATCCCGCATTTTTTCCGGGCTGATAAGCCATGGCAGCGCCTCGAAAATACAGGCGAAGCCAAGTCCGGTGACAATATAGGCAAAAAACTCATTCATTATTGTAATTCATAACCCCGTTTAAGAATTGCAAGCACATCTTCTTTTGATAAATTCAAAACAAAGGTTCCCGCCCGTTCAGGGGTGAACATCTCGTCGATTTTGCTTTGCGCTTCTTCCAAACTGCAATGTTTGCGGATGAGGATATAGGGTTTGTATCGGGTTAAGAACTCATGCATGCCGTTGATGAAATCTTCTCCCAACGGAAGGACAAAGGCGTTATTTTTTATGACAAGTTCCAAAATAGGCAATAAAAAGGCGGAGCACGCCAAACCGTGGGGCGCTTGGTAATGCAGAGTCAGCGGATAGGAAATGGAATGGGAAATGGAGCTGTGGTTTTGGCTGATTGCGACACCTGCCGCCATGGCTGCTTCCTGCAGGTGATAGCGGTTTTTCATGTCGTAGGGGTCGTGTTCGATATAATGGAGCGAATTCATCACAATTTGCAGGGAACGTTTGGCATAAAAAAGACTTATGGGGGTCGCATGCTTGTTCCACAAACTTTCAAGAGCATGGGAAAAAGAATCCAATGCGCTGTATACGGTTTGTTTCCAAGGCAATGTTTTCGTAAAATACGGGTCAAGCAGCGCCACTTTGGGATAACATGCCCTTGCGGACAAAGAGCATTTTTTCATGTTTTGTCTGTCCCAAATCGTTGCGAAACTTGTAACTTCGGAACCGGTGCCCGCTGTTGTCGGTATGGCGATAAGGGGCAGGGCGGAAGCGGGCAGAGGCTTCTTTTCCCTGAGCCAGGCATGCAAAGGTTTTTCATGTTCGGTCTGCATGAAAGCGCAGGACAGGGCTTTTGCGCTGTCGATGACGGACCCGCCGCCGAGGGCGATGATGATATGGAAGACTTTTTGTTTGTTTTGCTGATAGAATGTATCCAATTTATCCAAATCCGGTTCGGGTTCGGCAGTAAAAACTTCATAGGGCAAGGGTAAATACCGGGTGAGTTCCGCCAGCTGTCCTCTTTCCTGAATGCCTTTGGTGGTGACAATCAATGCAGTTCCGGCATTCGGCAAGAAATAGCCGATTTCTTTACGGCAGTCGAGCCCTGCGTGAATTTCAACGGGATTATAGTGATTCCAACCAATCATACGTACCTCACTTGAAGAAGCATATAGCCGGATAATACTAAAAAAAAGGAGAAAAGCAAAGCTTCTCTCCGTAAAAATTTTTGTGGATTTCGCAAGATGTTCAGGACATTTGAATTTTATTTTCCTTTAACATGGCTGATATCTGGTCGACATCCTTGTCACCGCGCCCTGAAAGGCAGACAAGAATTTTTTTGCCTTTCATATTCGGAGCGACTTTTATCGCATGGGCAAGAGCGTGGGCTGATTCCAAAGCGGGAATGATTCCTTGTGATTTTGAAAGGATAAAGAACGCTTTGATAGCTTCTTCATCCGTAACGGCAACATAACTTGCGCGGCCTATGTCTTTCAGATGGGCGTGTTCCGGGCTGACGGAAGGATAATCAAGTCCGGCGGAAATGGAATAGACAGGGGCGACTTCGCCTTTTTCGTCCAAACAGACATAGCTTTTAAAGCCGTGCAAAATGCTTTCTTTGCCATGTACGAGGCTTGCCGCATGTTCACCGATTTTATTACCGATACCGCCGGGTTCCGCACCCACGAGGGCGACGTCCTTATCTTTGATGAAGTGGGAAAACATGCCGATGGCGTTGGAACCTCCGCCGACACAGGCGACAACCATGTCGGGAAGGGAATTGGTCATGGTTTGGAATTGCTCCCTTGCTTCAAAGCTGATGACGGATTGAAAGTGATGAACTATTTCGGGGTACGGATAAGGACCGACAGCAGAACCTAAAACATAAAAGCTTTCCGGATCGTTCACAAAGGCTTCAAGCGCTTCGTCCACGGCTTCCTTGAGGGTTTTTTGTCCGCTCGTGGCTGCAATGACTTCCGCGCCCATCATCCTCATTCTAAGCACATTGAGCTCTTGGCGGCGAATATCTTCCTCACCCATGTAAATAGTGCATTTCAAACCGTATAAGGCGGATACGGCGGCGGTTGCGACACCGTGCTGTCCTGCTCCGGTTTCTGCGATGATGCGGGTTTTGCCCATGCGTTTTGCAAGGAGGAGCTGTCCCAAGGCGTTATTGAGCTTATGCGCCCCTAAGTGGTTGAGATCTTCACGTTTTAAGTAAATATCCGCACCGCCTAATTGCTTTGAAAGATTTTCGCAATAAAAAATCGGGGTTGGACGGCCGCAAAAATGCTTGTAAAGATCGTCCAATTCGGCTAAGAAATTTTTGTCGTTTTTATATTTATTGAAGCAGTCAGCAACTTCATTAAGACGCGCTTTCATTTCATCGGGAACAAATTGCCCCCCGTGGCTGCCATAAAACCCGAGTGAATTTTCCTGAGAGTTTTGAATGTTGGAATTGTTGGATTGAGTAGACATGGTTTTCTCCTTTTTTTCCGAACTATGCCTAATCTGGGATAAAAAAAAACGACCAAGCAAAGTTCGGTCGTAATTTTTAGTTAAAATTTGGCTGCAAAAAATCCGACCCGTTATTTCACGAGCCACCACCAAGAAATGTAAGAGTGTTGTATTTTTTGCGTTTTCATAAAAACATGTATAAAAAAAAGTCGGGCTTTTGTCAAGCGAAAAGCGAGGATAAAAAATGGGACATAAAAAGAAAGTGTATATTGACCCGAAAACATTGAATTTGCCCTTGGTCGGCTGCGACAGCCATGCGCATATCGTGACGCCTCCTTTGTGGGAAGAAAGGGATGAAGTGCTTTTGCGGGCAAAAGAAGCTGGAGTGAGAACCATTGGGGAAGTTCTTTTGGGGCATAAGCAATATATTGAGCATAAGGATTATTTTGATGACAAGGAGCATGTCTTTTTCATTTATGGCTTGCACCCTACGGATTTGTTGGAAATCGACGCAGGCGAAACGGAACGCATATATGAAGATATCATGCGGGATAAGAAGGAAAAGCGAAAAATCCGTGCTGTGGGCGAGATAGGGCTTGATTATTATTGGAAAGAAGTTCCGCATGCGTTGCAGCAGGAATATTTTATTAAAATGCTTGCCCTTGCGAAGCAATGCGCATTGCCTGTCGTTATTCACAGCAGGGATGCTTTTGAAGATACCGTGAACATTTTGCTGGAACAGGGATTCCATGATTATCCTTTGCTGTGGCATTGCTTTGACAGGGACAGGGAATGTGCGGAAATTGTGCTTTCCCACGGCTGGCACATATCCGTTCCGGGCTCGGTGACATACAAAGCCAACGCCCATGTGCGCGAGGCTTTGAAAATCATAGACAGGGAACGTTTGCTGCTGGAAACGGACAGTCCTTATTTAAGCCCCGAACCTTGGCGCGGCAAGCCCAATGAACCTGCTTTCACCGTGTTCACGGCGGAATGCGTGGCTAAGGAGTTGGAAGTCGGCACAGCGGAACTTTGGGAGCAATGCGGAAACAATGCCCGCCGGTTTTTTGGCGTGGAATGATTTTCCCAAAAAAAGCTAAATAAATTTTTGAAAAAGCCGATAGAAAGAATATATTGTAATAAGGAGGCTTTTATGGAAATTGATACCGCTAGCCTTGGTTCTGTTCAAGGTCAAATGTCTCTTGGCATTCAAAAGCAAAGTCTTGATTTTGATGCTCAAATGACCAATAAACTCATGCAGGATTCATTGCAGGCAGCTGATAATATGCGTGCAAGTCAAGGGATTGGAACAAATCTTAACATCACCGCATAAGCTTATTTTTTGGATTATCACACAAAATAAAACGCCTTTCCGGGCGTTTTATGCATTTAAAAAATCCAAAATGGCGGGCAGGCTTTGTTCTTCCGGTCTGAACCAATGTATGCGGGGGTCCGCCCTGAACCAAGTCCATTGCCGCTTTGCGTAGGCACGCGTGTTTTTATTCCAAAGCGTTTTGCATTCTTCTAAGCTATGTTTGCCCAGAAGATAATCCGCCAATTCGATGCAGCCTATGCCGGACCAGCCGGGAGCGGAAATATCGGGGCAATGTTCCAAGGCTGTTTTTGCTTCTTCCATTGCGCCGTTTTCAAGCATGAGCGCCGTCCTCTTATATAAGAAAGGGCTGAGCTCGCTGAGCGGCAAGCCGATACCGATACGCAGAACGTCGTATTCCGTGTTTTTCGGGGTTTCCTTATGCCATTCGCTGAATTTTTTGCCTGTTGCCGCAAAAACTTCCAAAGCGCGGGCTATGCGCTGTTTGTCATTGAAATGAATTTTTTCCGCATATTCCCTGTCTGTTTTTTGCAATTCGGCATACAGCGCCCTGCTGCCTTTTTTTTGAATTTCCTGAATGAAATGGGTATGAATATCCTGCGGAATGTCCGGAATTTTAACAATGCCGTCAAATAAAGCCCGAAAATAGAAACCAGTTCCGCCCACCAAAACGGGAATTTGTCCGCGGGCATGGGCGAGCTCTATTTCGTTTTTCGCTTTTTCCAGCCAGTCACCTGCCGAACTTGCTTCTTTTGTTTCCAAATATCCGAATAACATATGCGGGCATAAGGCTTTTTCTTCCGTATCCGGCTGGGCTGAAATTATGGGAAAATCCTTATAGAGTTGTCTTGAATCCGCATTTATGATGCAAACGGGCAAACCGGCTTTAGCCATTGCCAAAGATTGGGCGGTTTTTCCCGACCCCGTCGGACCCATGATACAGATGACTTTATTCATAATTTTTTTGCTGATATTTTTGGCAAAGGGCGTTCCAAACATTGGCGGGGGTGAGGTCCGCAACATTGCCCCCTAGGCTCGCCACGGTTTTTAAATTGGTGGAACTGACGTACATAAGATGAAAATCCGCCATTAAAAAAATGGTTTGGATGGATGGCGATAATTTTCTGTTCATAAGCGCCATTTGAAATTCATAATCGAAATCGGAAATCGCCCTCAGCCCCCGGACTATGGCGATAGCGCCTTTTTTTTGGGCGAATTCCGCTAACAATCCTTCAAAAGGTTCGACAATAATTTGATTTTTATGCGGGGTCGCCTGAAAATATTCACGGATGAGCCGAACGCGTTCTTCAAGGGAAAAAAGCGTTTTTTTTCCCGTATCGTCGGCGACGCCGATGACCAGCGTATCCAAAAGGGGGAGGCTTCTTGTGATAATGCTTATGTGTCCGTTGTGAATAGGATCGAACGTACCGGCATAAATTCCTATTCTTTGTACCATATGATTATCCTTGTCGAGCCGTAATTCCTGTCGAGCTCCAACGTCAATCCCTCAAAACCCTCCGTGTTTATTCTGAGATGTTTTTCAACTTCCGCCACAACGAAAGCCCCGTCTTCAAGCCATTCGCGGCGTAGAAGATTTTTCAGGGTTTGGGGCAAAAGATTTTCTGCATAAGGGGGGTCGATAAAAACAACGGAAACCTGTTCCGTCGGTTTTTTTCCTGCAAATTTAATTGCGTCTTCCGCGGCGACAAGGCATTGTCCGCTGATTCCCAAATTGGCGGCGTTGGCGGCTATGCAGGCGGAAGCTTTGGCGTCTTTCTCAACAAGATAGGCTTTTTTCGCTCCGCGGCTGACGGCTTCAAACGCCAGTGAGCCGCTGCCTGCGAATAAATCCAAAACAACGCTTTCAGCCCAGATGACTCCGCGGGCTTCAAGAAGGGAAAACAGAGATTCCCTCACTTTTCCCATGGCAGGTCTGTATCCTGCCGGACCGGTCAACGTTTTCAAGGTGCGCCCTTTGAGCGCACCCGCTATGATTTTCATATGATTCCTTATAATTGTGCGATAAGCTTATAAAGATCGTTGTTAAGCTTTGCAACCTTGTCATGTATTTCCGTTTGGTCTTCCCATGAACGTTCCTGTACATGGTCGAGTTTATTATGCAGCTGTTTGAAGCGAAGATCCAAATCGTCAAATACGAATTGCCAATCGAGTTTCGGTATGGCGTGCTTGGCAAGGCTGAGGGCGACTTGTTCGTCGTCGCTCGCCTTGGCGGTAAGCTCGATTTCGTCCAGATATGCAGGAATGGTGACATCAAGGGCGTATTTTTCCTTGATAAGCCGTCCGAGTTCCTCCTGGGCGGATTTTTCACCGTGTATCAGAATAATGTGCGGTTTGCATTTCGCAATGGTGCTGACCCAGTCAAGAAGCTGGTTTTGTCCTGCGTGGGCTGAAAAACCGTTAATGGTATAAATTTTTGCGGATACGTTCAAATCGTTGTTCATGAGGTTGACGCTTGTCGCACCTTCGACGATCTTACGTCCGAGGGTGCCCACGGCTTGGAAACCGACAAAAACGATAGATGTTTCAGGACGCCAGATGTTGTGTTTCAAATGGTGTTTGATACGGCCGGCGTTGCACATGCCGCTTGCGGAAAGAATGATGGCAGGACCTTCCATAGCGTTAAGCGCTTGGGATTCTTCCGTTCCCAACGTATAGTTAACTTTAAAATCGAAATCTGCGATGGAAGGCATGTCGTTCTTGATTTCATGGAAATCAAGGTCGTCTTTGTAGCGTTCAAAAACTTCCGTTGCTTTAATCGCAAGAGGGCTGTCCAAATAAATAGGCATATTTTTTGGAAGCTGTCCGCGTCTGTGTATCAGATACAGGGAGTAAATGATTTCCTGCGCTCTTTCGACAGCGAAGGTCGGAATAATGACTTTGCCGCCTAATTTGTAACTCCGTTCTATGGCGTTGGCAAGTTCGTCCAGACTGTTTTCGTCGTCCTTGTGGTTTCTGTTGCCATATGTTGATTCGAGGAATAAATAGTCTGTTTTTTCAAGCGGCTGCGGGTCAAACAAAAGCATGTTTTCATGCCTGCCGAGGTCGCCGGAAAAGGTGAGGCGCTTTGTTTCGCCGTTTTCGGTGATGTCAATGACAATAAAGGCGGCGCCTAAAATATGGGCGGCATATTTATATGTGACTTTAATATTGGGTACGGGTTCGAATGTCTGATTAAATTCAACAGGTTTGAATTGTTTTATGCATTCGCGTGCTTCTTCAACGCTGTATAACAGGTCGTCTTTTCTTTTTTTCCCTTTTCTGTCCCTTTGTTTTTCACGCCAGCTGTATTCCATTTCCTGAATATGGGCGCTGTCTTCAAGCATGAGGGTGACAAAATCAAGCGTCGGGGCTGTGCAGTAAACATTTCCTTTGAATCCGTGGGCGGCGATGCGGGGAATAAGACCGGAGTGGTCAATATGGGCATGCGTGAGCAAAATAAATTCTAAAGAGTCAGGCTCATAAAGCTCGGAATTAAAGTTTCGTTCTTCAATCGCGTTGTTGCCTTGGTGCATTCCGCAGTCAACGGCAAATCTGTGCCCTGCCGCTTCAATAACATGGCAGGAACCGGTTACTGTCTGAGCAGCACCTAAAAATTGTACTTTCATACATCCTCACTTTATTAAAGATTATTATATTGTAGGAACATAGCTTAATTTTTTTAGGTTGAAAAGTGTTTTATTGAAATTAAAATTTGGTTGATTTTTTTCAGATTTATTTTTATGCTAAGAGAAAACTGTTTAAAGAGAGGTTTTTATGTTCAGAAATTGCGACCAATATCAAGTCGACAATGTTATCAATATGGAGTCCTGGCGGGTATTTAGGATTATGGGTGAATTGGTGGACGGTTTTGACACGTTGAAAGGACTTCCTCCTTGTGTTTCCATTTTCGGTTCCGCCCGCGCCAATGAAACGGACCCGGTATATAAAGCGACGGAACGCATCGCACAGCTTGTTTGTGAAAAAGGATACGGCGTCATTACCGGAGGCGGTCCGGGATATATGGAAGCCGGAAACAGAGGCGCCAAAGACGTTGGCGGTGTTTCTGTCGGCCTGCATATTGAACTGCCCCATGAACAGGACCCTAATCCGTATATCACAACCCGCTGCGATTTCAGATATTTTTTCCTGCGTAAGCTTATGTTTGTGAAATATGCGTTTGCGTATGTGGTCATGCCCGGCGGTTTCGGAACGCTTGACGAACTTTTTGAAGCGGCTGTTTTGGTACAAACCCATAAAATCAACCGGTTCCCGATTATTTTGTATGACAGCAAGTTTTGGTCCGGCATGATCGACTGGATACGCGACCAAATGGTTTCCCGCGGATATGTTCGGGCGGAAGAAATTGATTTGCTCACCATTTGCGACAGCCCGGAAGAAGTTATCGCCGCCATAGATAAATTCAACACAGAAAAATAATGCGGGAAAGTTTTTTGGCGGCGAAGCCATGGGGTCCCGTGCCGGAAGCCCCCAGGGGCTTTTCATGGGAAGGGCTTATGGAATTGGCTCTTGACATGGCAAGGAAAGGCGCTGAACAAGGGGAAGTTCCCGTCGGTGCTGTGATTTGCGACCTGCAGGGAACTATTTTGGCAAAGGCTCATAATCTCAGCATACAAAATTGCGACCCCACGGCGCATGCGGAAATTCTTGCTTTGCGTGCGGCAGGACTGCGGCGGAACAATTACCGCTTGTCCGACTGTGTGCTCGTGGTGAGTTTGGAGCCTTGTTTCATGTGCATGGGGGCGATCCGCGAGGCGCGCCTTGCAGGGCTTGTTTTCGGTGCGTATGATAAAAGGGCGGGGGCGGTTTGTTCTTGTTATGAGGGATTGAATTGCCCGGAACTTGGTGTCGGTACCTGGCATTACGGCGGGCTTATGGCGGATGCTTCCATAGCGGTTTTACAAAAATTTTTTAAGGAAAAGCGATAAGAAATGAGCAGTACCATTGATGAAATTACAATTAATTATGAAGAGAACGGCATTTTGCTGGTAAAGGAAATTGACAAGGAAATTCTTTCAAAAGGTTTGAATACGACTATTCTTTTCCGATATAAGGAATATATCGCCGATGTGGATGATTACGGTCCCGATAAATATACTATCCGTCGGTATAAAAAGATTGCCGGTGAATTCAGGCAGCAGGCGAAATTTAATATTTCCAGCGTCAGACAGGGCAAAATCATTGCGGAAACACTCAGCCGCTGGTTGCAGGACGTCGAGGAGGAATGAAACTTAATTGTTTTGCCTGCGGTTTTTAAATATTTTTTGCTGAGAACCGCAGAGGATATGCGGTAAAATGATGAAGGAAAACTATGGCATGGTATAAAAGGGCGGAAGAACGCCTTGTGAAGTTTTTAATGGAAGACTGGCAGCGGCGCGGTTCGCATTTTTTGCATATCGGACTTCATGCTCCGCTCATTCCGGAATTTTTTTGGGACAGCGGTTTTGACGTCACCGTGTGCGAAGAAAATCATCATGCCGTAGAAGAGAGCCTTTTGCGTTCAGGTCCGAGAATTTCGTATCAGTTAGGAAAATTCGATGACCTGCCTTTTGAAAACGACAGCTTTGATTATGCTTTTTTTTCTTTATACGCAACTGACGCGTACCGGCAAAATTTCGGTTTGCCAAGCGCTTTGCAGGGAAAAATGTTTACGGAGACCATTCTTGCGGAACTTTGCCGCGTTGCGAAGCAAGGAGTTGTTTTTGTTGCCAAAAACCGTTTTTCTCTGAACAAGTCGAAGTATCAGGGAAAATTGTGTAATCCGTATGGCTTGTGGCGTGAAAGCAAAGCCTATTGTCCAAAAGGGCGGGTTCGTTTCGCAAGCACGGGCTTCGTTCCCCGTTTCGCTCCCAAGCCGTTGGAATTTCTCAATAGCTCCGTATCGTATTTACCTTTCGGGGCGTTGATAGGGTACGGTTTGACGTTCAATGCTCCGCCTGTTAGCGGCATTGGCGATTTTATCAAAAATGAACAGCGGAAACTGGAGCAAGTTTCGTGCATGCAAAGAAATGCTTCCTTTGAACATGTTGAAAAATAAAGCCCTTGCGGGCTTTATTTTTTTTAGAACGGCAATATATCATGCTTGGTACACCAATTCGCCGTCGACATACGCAGCCTGCACTGTCACTGTTTCCATTCATCTGTTCATGATATTTCTTCTGTTTTTTTTAAAGAATAATTTCTTATGGAAACAATAACATCTATTTGTTATTGATAAAAAAATATCAAGAATAGGGAGCGGAAAAATAAACAAAAAAGAGCTTTTTGTGAAGAAAAGAATTAAGTGAAATTTGTTTGAATGGCATTTTCATATTGTTTGAGCATATCCCATGGAAGGGATTGGATTTTTTTCTCTTTGAGGCAGGCAAGCAGTTCCCGGGCGCTGCCGGCATTACCGTCAACAGCTAAAAATCGGCTGAGATATTGAATGAGCGGGGCGGGGCTTTTGTATTTTTGGCGTAACGTTTTAAGGCTTAAGCTTGCATGGCGTTTTGCCAAACGTTCGCCTTTTGGGTCGAGCAAAAGCGGAATATGGGCATATTCCGGAGCGGTATGGCCAAATAATTGAAAAAGGTAGAGCTGGCGGGGAGTGGAGGTGAGAATATCTGCACCGCGCACCACTTGGTTTATGCCCATAAGCATATCGTCAATGCTGACAGCGAATTGGTATGCCCATACTTTGTCGGAACGCTGTACGGCGAAATCTCCGCCGCAGGCATTCAAATCGAATTCCTGTTTGCCCAGGATTAAATCATTAAAGGAAAAAATAGGGGCAGCAGTATGAAATTGTTCAGGAATAATTTCATATTCCTGTTTTTCAAAAGGCGGGCAGGCAAGACGAAGACAGGCGTTTTTGCCTGTTTTTTGCTTTCGTTCTTCCGGACTGAAGAAACGGCATGTGCGGTGATAAACAGCCCCCATATCGGGCATTATCAATCTGTCGCCAGGAGCCGTGACTTGCGGAGCCCCGGCAACTTCCCGCAATTCTTTGCGGGTGCAGAAGCAAGGATAAACAAAAGGGGAAATTTTTTGCAGGTATTCTTCGTAAATTTGAATCCGCCGGCTTTGGAAAACAATTTCTCCGTCATAATCAAGTCCGAGCCAGGCGAAATCTTCTAAAATTCCGTCAATAAATTCAGGTTTGGAACGGGCAGGGTCGATATCTTCCATACGCAGAAAAATTTTTCCGTTGCCGAGGCGGGCGGAAAGCCATGCGAGAAGAAAAGACCATGCATTGCCCAAATGCAGGTATCCGGTGGGGCTTGGGGCTAAGCGCCCGATGACGATGCGTTCTTTCTGTGTCATTTTCCTGCCGTCAGTTTGGCTTGGTTTTCTTTGATGTTTCTGAAAAAATGTTCCAAAATGCTGTTGGATACGAGCATGCCGTTGCGTGTGAAAAAGACATGGCCGTTTTTTATCCGCATGAGATTGTTTTTATCCAAAAGTTTTAATAACCTGCTGTGTTCTTTGAAAAAATTCTTTCCGCTCAGCGCTTCGTACTCATCGGCATTCAGTCCCTTGACGGTACGGAGCCTCAGCATGACAAGCTCGCAAATCCGTTCTGTTTTGGATAAATGTTCCGTGGTATAATTGCTTATGCCCGTGTATGCTTCATTTCTGGATTGCGCTTCAATGTCAGCGGCGAAACCCGCTGCAATGTCAACCGCCCATTTCTCCAAATCGGCACTGTGCGTCCTGCGTATGTTTCCGACCGTGCTCGCCGCGGAAGGTCCGGCTCCGAGATATTCACTGCCAAGCCAATAGCCCAGATTGTGCCGGCATTGATACCCCATTTTGGCGTAATTGGAAATCTCATACTGCATATAGCCGGCCTCTTCCAAAATGGCGGAACCTGTTTTGTACATTTGGGCTTGTTCCTGTTCGCAGGCTAATTTGAGTTTGCCGTCCTTATTCAGCAAGTCGAAATAACTGCCTTCTTCAATGCTCAGCCCATAGGCGGAAATATGCTCCGGAGCCAGCTTGACGGCATTTTTCAAATCATCGAGCCACGTTTTGAGCCGCTGTTCCGGTACAGCCCAGATAAAATCGAGGCTGATATTGGCAAAACCGGCAGAACGCAGTGAATGGTAAGCTTTTTGGGCGTCATGGGCGGAGTGGGGGCGGCCGAGCATTTGCAAATATTTGTTGTTAAGGGACTGCACGCCTAAGGAAATTCGGTTGAAACCCATTTTTTTATATGCGACAGCCTTGATATTGGAAATGCTGTCAGGATTTGCTTCCAACGATATTTCGCAATTTTCCAGAACAGAAAAATGGCCGATAATGAAGAATAAAATGTCTTCCATATCTTTTATTGGTATATAGGAAGGGGTGCCTCCGCCAAAAAAAATGCTTGTTATGGGATTTTCCTTATAATACTGCGCAAGTATGGACAATTCTTTTAAAAGGGTCGTTTTCCAAAGATGAAATTCATTGCTTTGTTTTAATGGATGTTCTTCGATGAATTTAAAACAAAACTCTTTGGGAAGCTCAAGGCGTTTCGCTTTTTTCACTTGTGTTTGCTGATTTGAAAACCTGCCGGCGCCGAGTTTGTTCCGTAAGGCCTGAGCCTGCTCCTGCGAAAAAAACGCATCAGCCAAGGTTAAATTCGGTTTTGCCTCATTGATTAAAATGTCCGGACTCATCTCTTGTTTTTTATTTACAAGAAACGAAGAAAGCGATTGCACGGATTGGTTTTTTTGAGGGACGAATTTTTCTATACCTTCATAAATATCGGCCGATGTATCTATTAATGAGAGTGTGGAACGAAAATTTTCCAAAATATTTAAAGAAGCCGCAGGCATGGAATAAAATGAGCAATAATGGCATTTTTTTACACAAAAAGGAACGTGGATATAAAGCTGCATAATTTTTTTTCTCGAAGTGGTATGAAAAAATAAAAATAAATTTTAAGCATTAAGGCAAGAAAAAAATTAAATTTTTTAAAAAAAAGTTGACAGAACTAAGAAAAATAGGTAAATATTCAAATCACCTCTTCTTGAGGCAATCTCTGGACAGCAGAGAAAGACAAGTTGAGCTTGTCTTAATGTGTTTTCAACATATTGAAAACGTTTGACATTTACAGGCGTCACCATGCCGGTATTGTCAACCGTGACAACGCATAAATCAACGGTTTATGGGTTGAAAGGTTATCCAACAAGCAAAAGGCTTGTGCATGCGTGATCCCTGTGGGACCACCTATCTATTACGAAGTTATTTCGTATCGGACAGGATCGGCAAACCCGGGTCGGCTTTATTTTTTTATGATGGATTTTTGTTGCGAAACGGGTGGGGCTGGTTCTCTTCTCTTTTCAAAAGGAAAAAATCATAAAAAGTCGCCCTATGTGATGGCATGAGGGTTTTTGTCGTTGTCTGATAACAAAGGTGTATGGAATGAGGAGCAGGCATTTCCTGAGTTTTTGTTTGCTTCTTTTTGATGGTCAAGATAATTGACCGGCCGCCGTTATCCGGCGGTGGATACTCCGAAAGAAATTTTCAGTATCTTTCGGAGCGAATTGCCTAAAATGGAGATTCGCAATGACAACAGTTGGCAGTGATCGTATCCGTATTAAGCTTAAGGCTTACGATTATCGCATCCTGGATAAGGCTGTGGCGGAAATCGTGGATACAGCGCGCAATACAGGCGCTGGGGTGGCAGGACCAATTCCTTTGCCCACCAATATTCATAAATACACGGTTAACCGCTCTGTGCACGTAGATAAAAAATCTCGTGAACAGTTTGAAATGAGAGTTCATAAACGTCTTATGGATATCCTCGACCCCACGCAACAGACCGTGGACGCTCTTGGTAAGCTTTCCTTACCAGCCGGCGTGGATGTGGAAATTAAGCTCTAGTGAGGGGCGTTATGTCTGAGAAAATGGGAATATTAGGACGTAAATTGGGTATGACCCGTATCTTTGCTGGTGACGGTTCAGCAGTATCTGTTACTGTAATCAAGGCAGGACCATGCCCTATTACACAAGTGAAGACGGCGGAAAAAGATGGGTATCATGCTCTTCAGATCGCCTTCGATGAAGCTAAGGAAAAGCATGTGTCTAAAGCCATGCAAGGGCATTTTGCCAAAGCTAACGCAGGTAACTATCGCACGGTTCGTGAGCTTCGTTTGGAAAACGCTGCTGCACAGCAGGTTGGTGAAGTTCTCACTATCGATATGTTCGGCGTTGGCGATAAAATCAAAGTAACCGGAACAAGTGTTGGTAAAGGTTACCAAGGCGTTATGCGCCGCTGGAATTTCGCCGGTATCAAAGACGGTCACGGTAACGAAAAAGTTCACCGTAACGCAGGTTCTATCGGTAACAATACTTTTCCCGGACACGTTTTCAAGGGTAAAAAAATGGCTGGTCATTGGGGTAACGAACAAGTTACCGAACAAGGTCTGACCATTGTGGAAGTTCGTCAGGAAGAAGGAGTAATCCTTGTGAAAGGCAGCGTTCCCGGTCCTAAAAACGGTCTTGTGTTCGTACGTAAGCAGTAGTTAGGAGATAATATGGCTACTTTGAAAGTTTACGATCAAATGAAACAAGAACAAGGTGAAATCAGCCTTGCTCCTGAAGTATTTGAAGTAGAGGTACGCCCTGAGATTCTTAACTTGGTTGTTCGTGCTCATCGTGCTGCTTTACGTGCAGGTACTCATCAAGTTAAAACTCGTGCGTTTGTAAGTGGTGGTGGTAAGAAGCCTTTCAAACAGAAAGGCACAGGTAATGCCCGCCAAGGTAGCAACCGCTCACCTATCATGCGCGGCGGTGCAATTATTTTTGGACCACAACCTCGTGATTATAGTTTTAAAGTTAATAAAAAAGTGCGTACTTTGGCTTTGCGCATGGCTTTATCCTCCCGTGTCGCCGATAACGACATCATGGTTGTTAAATCCATCGATTTGGCTGAAGCAAAAACCAAAAACTTTGCAGCGGTTGCAAAAGCTCTTGGTTTGACCAAAGCACTTGTGGTTACCCCTGGTGATGATATGCTGAAAGATAACGGCGTGGCTCTCGCTGCCCGCAATATCCCCGGCATTACTGTGGTAACGCCAGACAAGGTCAATGTTTACGAAGTGCTCAATCACAAACAAGTTGTTCTTCTCGAAGGAAGCTTGTCACATCTTGAAGCACGTCTTAAATAGCCTTGAGTGAGGAATGAAAATGGATTATACCAAGATTCTTCTCCGCCCTGTGGTAACCGAAAAAGCAACTATGCTCCGTGAAGCCGCTGAGCAAATCGCTTTTTTTGTTGACCCTAAGGCAAATAAGATCGAAATCGGAAAAGCTGTTGAAGAAGCTTTTAAGGTTAAGGTCGTAAAAGTGAATGTGGTAACGGTCAAACCACGCGCAAGAGTGCGTGCTGGCCGTGTGAAAGGTCGTATCGCTGGCTATCGCAAAGCATACGTTACCCTTGCTAAAGGTGACAAAATCGAATTCTTCGAGGGAGTGTAAGACATGGCAGTTCGTAAGTTAAAACCTACCTCTGCTGGCCGTCGTTTCCAAACTGTTTCTGATTTCGCTGAAATTACCAGAAACACTCCAGAAAAGTCGCTCACTGAAGGTTTGACAAAGAAAAGTGGTCGTAATAATAACGGACGCGTCACAAGCCGCCGCCGCGGTGGCGGACATAAACGCTTATACCGTATTATCGACTTTAAACGTAATAAAATGGACATTCCTGCAACGGTTGCCCATATCGAATATGATCCAAACCGTACGGCGCGTATCGCTCTTTTGCATTATGCCGACGGTGAAAAGCGTTATATTTTAGCGCCTGTCGGCATCAAACAAGGTGACGCTATCATTGCTGGTGAAAAAGCTGATATTAAGCCGGGTAATGCTCTTCCGATGGCTCGTATTCCCGTAGGTACAAATCTACATAATATCGAACTCAATCCGGGACGCGGCGGTCAAATGTGCCGTGCTGCCGGAACCTATGCTCAATTGGTTGCCAAAGAAGGCAAATACGCAACATTGCGTCTTCCTTCCGGTGAAGTCCGCCGCGTGCTTCTTACCTGCATCGCAACGGTCGGTCAGGTTGGCAACGTTCAGCATGAAAATATCAGCCTTGGAAAGGCAGGTCGTAACCGTTGGTTATCCCGCCGTCCAAAGGTGCGCGGTGTTGCGATGAACCCTGTTGATCACCCATTGGGTGGTGGTGAAGGTCGCAGCTCAGGTGGTCGTCATCCTGTAACTCCTTGGGGTATCCCAACGAAGGGTTACAAGACTCGTGATCCTAAGAAACCTTCAAGCCGCCTTATTGTAAAGCGCCGCGGTCAGAAGTAAGAGGAGCCGATCATTATGCCTAGATCATTAAAAAAAGGGCCATTTGTTGACGGCCACCTCATGAAGAAAGTAGAAGTTTCAGTCAGTGCCGGCGACCGTAAAGTTATTAAGACTTGGTCACGTCGCTCTACTATTCTTCCGGAAATGGTTGGCCTTACCTTTGCCGTACACAACGGTAAAAAATTCATCCCGGTTTTTGTCACAGAAAACATGGTAGGTCACAAACTTGGTGAGTTTGCTCCAACTCGTACTTACTATGGTCACGCTGCTGACAAGAAAACCAAAGCAAAAAAATAGCGGGTAACGTACATGGAATCTAAAGCAATTGCAAAGTATCAACGCGTATCTCCTCGTAAGACCCGTCTCGTTGCTCAAAACGTTAAGGGCTTACCGGTTGAAGACGCATTGAACATGCTTAAATTCACGCCTAATAAACCAGCTGGTGTTTTATATGGTGTAGTTCGTTCAGCGTTGGCTAATGCTTCCCAATCAAATATCGACGTCGACTCAATGATTGTCAGAGACATCATTGTCAACGAAGGTCCGACTTGGAAACGTTTTATGCCACGCTCACAAGGTCGTGCAATGCATATTCGCAAACGCACCAGCCACATCACCGTAATTCTCGCGGAAGGACAGGAGTAAGGTTATGGGTCAAAAAGTACATCCTTACGGCTTCCGGCTCGGATATAATAAAAACTGGCTTTCTCGCTGGTACAGTAAAAAAGATTATGCTTCCTTTGTTTTCGAAGATCACAAAATCCGCAAACATGTGAAGAAACTTCTTTACGCAGCAGGAATTTCCAAAATTGAGATTGAACGCTTCGGCGATAAAATCCGCCTCATTCTTTCAACAGCCCGTCCGGGAATCATCATCGGACGCAAAGGTGCTGAAATTGAAAAACTTCGCGGCGATCTCAAGAAAAAATTCGGCCGTGAATTTGCACTTGAAGTTAATGAAATTCGTCGTCCCGAAATCGATGCTCAATTGGTAGCAGAAGCCATCGGCGCTCAGTTGGAACGCCGCGTCGCTTTCAGACGTGCTATGAAACGTACTGTTACTATGGCTCGTAAATTCGGAGCAGAAGGTATCAAAGTTACTGCCGGCGGCCGTTTGGCAGGTGCAGAAATTGCACGTTCCGAATGGTATCGCGACGGTCAGGTTCCTTTGCAAACCCTTCGTGCTGACATTGATTACGGATTTGCCGAAGCTAGCACCACGTATGGTATCATTGGTATCAAAGTGTGGATCTATAAAGGTGAAATCCTTGATAAAGAGGTGGAACAATAATGCTTGCGCCAAAAAGAATAAAATTCCGCAAATGGCAAAAAGGCCGTTTACGTGGTCCTGCTACTCGTGGTGCTACCGTAGCTTTCGGTGACATCGGTTTGAAAGCGGTGGAACATGGCAAGCTCTCCAGCCAGCAAATCGAAGCGGCCCGTATCGCTATGATGCGTCATATTCGCCGCGGCGGTAAAGTTTGGATTCGTGTGTTCCCCGATCATCCGGTTACTGCAAAGCCTCTTGAAACCCGTCAAGGTAGCGGTAAAGGTGCTCCGGTGGGCTGGTGCGCTCCTGTGAAACCTGGTCGTATCCTTTATGAAATCAAGGGAGTTGACCTTGAACTTGCAAAAACAGCTTTGATCCGTGCTTCCCACAAGCTGCCTATCAAAACTGTTATTGTAACAAGAGAAGGGGCTTTCTAATATGAAAATGACAGAAATTCGTGAATTGAGCGAAAAAGATTTGAAAGAAAAATTGACTTCTCTTCGTCAGGAACTTTTCAATCTCCGTTTTCAGCATGCAACCGCACAGCTTGAAAAAACCGCCTCAATTCCTGCCACTAAAAAAGATATTGCCCGTGTTTTGACTGTGATGTCAGAAAAAGGCATTAAGGCATAGGAGCGTATATGACTAGCGCAATTGAACACCGCAAGGGCAGAACGCTCGTAGGTATCGTTATCAGCGATAAGAGCGACAAAACCATTGTTGTGCGTGTAGAAACGTTGGTAAAACATCCTCGTTTAGGTAAATATGTGCGTCGTCGTAAAAAATGCACCGCACATGATCCGATGAATGAATGTGGCATCGGCGATAAAGTTAAAATTGTTGAATACAGACCAATGAGCCGCAACAAACGCTGGCACTTAGTGTCTGTGCTTGAAAAAGCTATCTAGCCTAAAAAAATTTTTTTCACGCATATTTTTGCTTTTCTTTTTGAAAAAATTAGCATAGTATGCGTGAAGAAAAATTTTAGGATTGATTTTTTTAAGAGGAATAAGCCATGATTCAAGTAGAATCTCGACTTCAAGTGGCGGATAATTCCGGTGCCAAAGAAGTGGCTTGCATTAAAGTTCTTGGCGGTTCCCACCGCCGTTACGCTTCTGTCGGTGACATTATCATGGTGTCTGTAAAAGACGCGATGCCACACGCAAAAGTAAAAAAAGGCGATGTAATGCAGGCTGTTATCGTTCGTACCGCTAAAGAAGTTCGCCGGGTAGACGGTTCCTATATCAAATTCGACACCAACGCAGCCGTGCTTCTTTCCAAGCAAGGTGAACCTGTAGGTACCCGTATTTTCGGACCAGTAGCACGTGAACTTCGTGCTATGAACTTTATGAAAATCGTGTCCCTCGCGCCTGAAGTGTTGTAGGAGCATTGTGATATGAATAAATATCGTATTCGTAAAGGTGACGTGGTTAAAGTTATCGCGGGTAAAGACGCGGAAGTCGGCAAAGTAGGCAAGGTTTTGAAAATCTTGAAGAAAAGCGACCGTGTATTGGTGGAAAAGGTCAACATGGCGAAACGCAATGTGAAACCTAATCCTTACAAACGCGAACCTGGCGGTATTGTTGACAAAGAAATGCCTATTCATGTATCGAACGTGATGGTTGTTTGCCAATCTTGCCAAACTCCAACCCGTGTCGGGTACAGGATGGAAAACGACAAAAAAGTTCGCTTCTGTAAGAAGTGCAACAAAACTCTTTAGAAGGTGCTTTGATGAGCCGTCTTGAAACTATTTACAGAGATAAAGTTGTTCCGGTATTGCAAAAAGAATTTAATTACAAATCTTCAATGCAGGTTCCTGGAATTGAGAAGGTCTCTTTGAATATCGGGCTTGGCACTGCTGCTCAGAACAATAAGGTCATTGAAGAAGCAGTACAAGAATTAACCGCCATTGCAGGTCAAAAAGCAGTCGTAACCCGTGCGAAAAAGTCTATTGCGGCGTTCAAGCTTCGTGAAGGAATGCCTATCGGTGTTCGCGTAACCTTGCGCAAAGACCGCATGTGGGACTTTTTAGATAAGCTTATGAACTTTGCTTTGCCGCGTGTTCGCGACTTCCGTGGTATTCCTGACCGTGGATTTGACGGTCGCGGAAACTTTACCCTTGGTATCAAAGAACATATGATTTTTCCGGAAATGGAATCTGACCGTATCGAAAACAACAAAGGTCTGAATATTACTATTGTTACAACCGCAACCACGGACAAGGAAGGCAAAATGTTGCTCGATCAACTCGGTATGCCTTTCCGTAAGTAAGGAGTTAGAGTATGTCCCGTACTGCTCTTGAAGTTAAAGCTACTCGTAAACCAAAGTTCTCTACTCGTGGTTACAATCGTTGTCCAATTTGCGGTCGTCCACGAAGCTATATGCGTCATTTTGGTTTATGCCGTATTTGTTTTAGAAAAATGGCTCTCCAAGGCGAATTGCCCGGAGTACGCAAATCAAGCTGGTAATCAGCGATAAAAATTAGGAGAAATCCCATGACCGATCCCATTGCCGATATGCTTACGCGTATCCGCAACGCACACATGGCCCTTCATAAGGAAGTAAGTGTGCCGCGCTCGAAGATGAAGGAAGCTTTAGCTGGCATCCTCAAGCAGGAAGGCTATGTGGAAGATGTTAAGGTTGAAGACCGCAACATCACCATTGAGCTGAAGTATGTCAAAGGTCGCCCTGCGATCAACGGTTTACGCCGTATCAGTAAACCCGGTCGCCGCATTTATGTAAACGCCCACCATATTCCACGTGTTCAAAACGGACTCGGCATTTGTATTTTGTCAACCTCAAAAGGTATTCTCGACGGTGCAAGTGCTCTTGAACGCAAGAGCGGTGGTGAACTTCTCTGTGAAGTTTGGTAAGCCAACATACTTAGCAAGGTGGAATGATAATGTCTAGAATAGGTAAATTGCCCATCACTCTTCCTAAAGGCGTAGAAGTGAAATTGGGTCAAGATATAGTGGAAGTAAAAGGACCAAAAGGTTCTTTGACAACTCCGCTTTGTGGCCTTTTGGATTACGAAGTTACTGCTGAGAAAGTGACTATTACCCGTAAAAATACCGAAGACAGAGCTACTGCTCAGCAGCATGGTCTTCGCCGTACCCTTTTGGCCAACTGTATCGAAGGGGTGACAAAAGGTTTTTCAAAAACTATGGAAGTTATCGGCGTTGGTTACAAAGTTGCCGTAAAAGGCAATATTGTCGAACTTGCGCTCGGTTTCTCACATCCGGTTATTGTTGAACTTCCTAAAGGTATTGAAGCAAAAGCGGAAGGTACAAAGCTCACGATTTCTGGTATCGACAAACAATTGGTCGGTGAAATGTGCGCTAAAATTCGTCGTTTACGTATGCCTGAACCATATAAAGGAAAAGGCATCAAATACGAAAATGAAATTATTCGCCGCAAAGCCGGTAAGTCCGGTGCTAAGGGCAAATAGGGGTTGTAGATATGATGCTTTCTAAAAATGAAGTTCGCATGAAGCGTAAAACCCGTATTCGTAAGCGACTCTCCGGCACATCCGAACGTCCTCGTTTGGTGGTGTTTCGCTCTAATTTGCATATTTATGCCCAAATTATTGATGATATGACTGGTTCGACTTTGGCTCAGGCTTCTACGTTGGTTCTTTCCAAAAACGGCGATAAAGTAGCTTGCAATAAAGCCGGAGCTGAAAAAGTTGGCAAAGAAGTTGCTCGTATTGCGAAAGAAAAAAACATCACTCAAGTTGTTTTTGATCGCAATGGCTACCTTTATCATGGTCGCATCAAGGCTGTCGCCGACGGTGCACGTGAAGGTGGCTTAGAGTTCTAATGGACAGCCTTAAGGCTATAATCTGACTATCATAGTACAGGAAAAAACATGGAACAAAAGCAAGAAACGCAAGATTCCGGTCTTATCGAAAAAATCGTCCATTTGAACCGGGTTGCAAAAGTTGTGAAGGGCGGCAGACGTTTTAGTTTCAGTGCCCTTGTTGTTGTTGGAGATGGTAACGGAAGCGTTGGTTTTGGTCTTGGCAAAGCTCAGGAAGTGCCGGAAGCTCTCCGTAAAGCTAGTGAAAGAGCTAGAAAATCAATGGTGAAAGTTCCTCTTGTTGACGGAACATTGCCTTATGAAGTTTTAGGTCGTTTTGGTGCGGGACGTGTGCTTTTGAAACCTGCATCCCGCGGTACCGGCGTCATTGCCGGCGGTGCGGTTCGTGCAGTTATGGAAGCCGTAGGTGTTACCGACGTTCTTTCTAAGGCTATTGGAACAAATAATTCCCATAATGTGCTTCGCGCAACTATGGAAGGGCTTACTTCTTTACGCAGTGCAGAACAAGTTTCTGAAATCCGTGGCAAGAAGCTTGAAGCTCCTCGTAAATAAGGGAGAAAATAGCCATGTCCGAAATTAAAGTAAAACTCGTACGCAGTCGCATCGGCATCAAGCCTGCTCAAAAGAAAACTCTTGATGCTCTTGGACTTAAACATCGTGAAATGGTAAAAACTTTTAAGGATAATGCTGCTGTTCGCGGCATGATCGAACAGGTAAAACACCTAATTGAGGTCAGCGAATAATGAGACTTAACGAACTTTATCCATTCCCTGAAGAACGCAAAACACGGAAACGTGTCGGTCGTGGTGACGGTTCCGGTTTTGGTCATACAGCAGGCAAAGGCCATAAAGGTCAGAATGCCCGTGCCGGCGGTGGCGTAAAAGCTGGCTTTGAAGGCGGTCAAATGCCGTTGCAGCGTCGTTTGCCAAAGCGTGGTTTTAAGAATTTTGATTTCAAAGTGACATTTGAAGTTATCAATCTTGATCGCTTGGAAGCGTCCTTTGAAGGAAAAACCGAAATTACTCTTGATGACATTTACAGCCGCGGTCTTTGCAGCTATGGCGCCCCTGTGAAAATTTTAGGCGGCGGCAGCGTAAGCAAAGCGTTGACTGTGGAAGCTCATCGTTTTACTCAATCTGCAAAAGCTAAAATCGAAGCAGCCGGCGGCAAAGTCACTGAATTGTGCGAATGTGACTGCTGTTGCGCCGATAAAGCGGAAAAGGAATAATACGTGGCTGGCGGAGTAGATAAATTGGCATCTTCTAGTGAATTGCGTGTAAAAATTGCATGGACATTCTTTTTATTGGTTTGTTACCGTGTGGGTGCGCATATTCCTGTCCCCGGTGTTGATACTGCTGCTCTTGCGGACTTCTTCGCTCGTTTACAAGGTTCCGTTTTTGCCTTGTTAGATATGTTTTCCGGGGGCGGTCTGTCCAATGTGTCAGTTTTCGCCCTGGGAATTATGCCATATATTTCAGCGTCGATTATTATGCAGCTGCTGCAGGTAATCAGCCCTGAAATTAAACGTATGGCAAAAGAGGAAGGGCAGGCAGGACGACGTAAAATAACTCAATATACTCGGTATTTGACAGTTGCTATTACCATTGTTCAAGGATTTGGCATTGCCGCGATGCTTGAAGGCATGACAAGTCCAGGAAGCAATTTGCCTGTCGTACTTAATCCCGGATTAGAATTTAAAGTTGTTACTATCATCACATTGACCACGGGCACTGTCCTTATCATGTGGCTTGGGGAACAAATCACTTCCCGCGGTATTGGCAACGGCATTTCTTTGATCATCTTTTCCGGTATCGTGGTTGGAATTCCGAGCGCAATCGCGCGTGTGTACCAACTGGTAAGCGCAGGAGATATGAATATTCTTTTTGTGCTTGTCCTGATTGCGCTTATGGCGGTTGTCTTGTTCGGCATAGTTTTTGTGGAAAGAGCTCAGCGCAGAATTCCTATTCACTATGCGAAAAGACAAATGGGAAGAAAGGTTTACGGCGGACAAACAACGCATTTACCTTTAAGAATCAATACCGCAGGTGTTATTCCTCCCATTTTTGCGCAAAGTTTGCTTTTATTTCCCGCAACTATCGGGTCTTTTTCAACAGCTTTGTGGCTGCAGGAAATTGTTCGTTGGTTCCAGCCATCAAGCATAATTTATAATATTTGCTTTATTGCTCTTATTTTCTTTTTCTGCTATTTTTATACTGCGGTTATCTTTGATCCAAAAGATATTGCGGAAAATTTGAAAAAAGCAGGCGGTTTTGTTCCGGGCATCCGTCCGGGGGAAAAAACCAGAGAATATATAGATTCTGTACTGAGCCGTCTTACTTTGTGGGGTGGCGTGTACATTGCTGCTATTTCTATTCTTCCCATGTTTCTCATTGCAAAGTTCAATGTTCCGTTTTACTTCGGGGGCACAAGCTTGCTGATTTTGGTCGGCGTTGCGATGGACTTTATGGGACAAGTTGAATCTCATATGATTTCCAAGCAATATGACAGCTTAATGGAAAAGAATAGGATTAAGGGGCGCTAGGATATATGAAAAAGTTTCGCGGAATTTTTCTGAAAAACGAGAAAGAAATTGCTAAAATGCGCATTGCGAACGGCATGGTTTCTCGGATTTTGGATGCTCTCGGCGAAGCGATTAAACCTGGCATCTCCACTATGTTCCTTGAAGAGGTTACGCAGGATATTTGTCATAAGATGAATGTCAAACCGGCATTTCAAGGTTATTACGGATTTCCGTATGCACTTTGTTGTTCTGTGAATGAAACTGTCGTGCACGGCTTCCCTTCCAAAGACAGGATCTTGAAAGAAGGGGATATTGTGAGCTGTGATATGGGAGTTTGCTACGAAGGCTTTTATGGTGACAGCGCAAGAACCTTTTTGGTCGGCGAAGTTTCACAGGAAGCGAAAGATTTATGCAGAGTGACAGAAGAAAGTTTGCATTACGGAATTGCGGCTGCTAAAATCGGTAATACCTTGTATGATATTTCTGCAGCGGTGCAGCGTCATGCAGAGAAA
This sequence comes from Taurinivorans muris, assembly GCF_025232395.1. Classification (GTDB taxonomy): domain Bacteria; phylum Desulfobacterota; class Desulfovibrionia; order Desulfovibrionales; family Desulfovibrionaceae; genus Taurinivorans; species Taurinivorans muris. Next base: position 1,185,470 of record NZ_CP065938.1, on the reverse strand, counting down.
AACGGTTTGAAAGTTATTCGTAACTTTGTAGGTCACGGAATTGGTTCTTCTCTTCATGAGAAGCCGGAAGTACCGAATTTTGTGCCGAAAGGGGGAGCGAATGTTCCCCTGCAGGAAGGAATGGTGCTTGCTATTGAGCCCATGCTTGCCATCGGTACATATGAAGTGACGATACTTTCCGATAAATGGACAGCAAACACCAAAGACGGAAGTTTGGCTGCCCACTTTGAACATAGTGTTGCGATTAGATCAGATGGACCGGAAATTTTAAGTTTATCTTCAAATTATTCAGGTGCTTACTGATAAAAATAAGGAAATGGCGAGGATAGCCTCTTGACAAGGATAGAAATATCCTCTATTAAACACAATTCCAACGCTAACGTTGAGTTTTGAATAAAACGGAGAGAGCGATGAAAGTTAGGCCGTCCGTAAAAAAAATATGCCCTAAGTGTAAAGTAATTAGACGGAAGGGTGTTCTTAGAGTTATCTGCGAAAACCCCAGACATAAACAACGTCAGGGCTAAGTTGCAGGAGTAGTACTGTGGCAAGAATTGCAGGTGTTGATTTGCCTCGCGGCAAAAGAGCGGATATTGCGCTCACCTATATCTATGGCATTGGTCCGAAGACCTCTTTACAGATTTTTGAAGCTACAAAGATTGAATGGAATCGTAGCATTGATGATTTGAATGCTGATGAGGTGAACGAACTCCGTAAGGAAATTGAAACAAATTATAAGGTTGAAGGCGATCTTCGTCGTGAAGTAAGTTCCAACATCAAACGTTTGATGGATGTTGGTTGCTATCGCGGACTTCGTCACCGTCGTGGTTTGCCTGTTCATGGTCAACGCACAAAAACCAATGCACGTACCCGCAAGGGACCTCGTCGTGGTGCTGTGGGTAAAAAGAAGTAAGGGGACTGCCCTCTAATTTTTCTGGATCATAATCCAAGGGAAGTGTACAATGGCAAGAGCCAAACGCGCAGTTAAAAAAAGAGAAAAGAAGAACGTTCCATTGGGTGTCGCCCATATTCAAGCGTCCTTCAATAATACCATTATTACCTTTACCGATACTCGCGGTAATGCTATCAGTTGGGCATCTGCAGGTCAAAGCGGTTTTAAAGGTTCACGTAAGTCCACTCCGTTTGCTGCACAGGTAGCTGCTGAAACAGCTGCCAAAAAAGCGCAGGATAACGGAATGCGTACAGTTGGTGTTTATGTTAAGGGTCCCGGTGCTGGTCGTGAATCTGCATTGCGTGCAATTAACGCAGCAGGTTTCAAAGTTGCGTTCATTCGTGACGTAACCCCTATTCCTCATAACGGATGTCGTCCTCCAAAACGACGCCGCGTATAATTAGGAGATAGACCGTGGCTAAATATAATGATGCAAAATGCCGTATATGCCGTCGTGAAGGTGCAAAATTATTTTTGAAAGGTGATCGCTGTTTTACAGACAAATGTGCGCAGGATCGCCGTCCGTATGCGCCTGGTCAGCATGGTCGTGCTAGAAAGAAGCTTAGCGAATATGCACTCATGCTTCGTGAAAAACAAAAAGTGCGCCGCATGTATGGTGTATTAGAAAAACAATTCAGAGGATATTTTTATTCTTCTGATATGGCGAAAGGTGTTACCGGTGAAAACCTTCTCAAAACCCTTGAACGCCGTTTAGACAACGTTGTTTACCGTATGGGATTTGCTAATTCCCGTGCTCAGGCTCGTCAGCTTGTCCGTCATGGAATTTTCACTTTGAACGGTCATAAAGTCGATATCCCTTCTTTGCAGGTTAAAGTAGGCGATGTGATTGTTGTGAACGAAAAGAACAGAAAAATCCCCGTGATTGCGGACGCGCAAGGCGCTATCGCCCGCCGCGGCTGTCCTGTATGGCTTGAAGTTGATGGTGCAGCGTTCAAAGGCATTGTGAAAGCATTGCCTCAACGTGACGATATTCAAACTCCTATCAACGAGTCCTTTATCGTCGAACTTTACTCCAAATAATAAACGGGAGTTCACATGTCCACAAACCAAGCCAATAGGCTCATCAATGCTCGTAATTGGGCAGTGCTTGTTAAACCTGATCAAATTGTTCGTGACAATGAAGTTTCCGGTCAGATGTATGGAAAATTCATGTGTGAACCGCTTGAAAGAGGGTATGGCACAACCATCGGTAATGCCTTACGCCGAGTATTGTTAGCTTCTTTGCAAGGTTCTGCTTTTGTGTCTGTGAAAATTGCTGGTGTTCAGCATGAATTTACTACGATTTCAGGCGTCCTTGAAGATGTGACCGATATTATCCTCAATATCAAACAGGTCCGTCTTGCAATGGATACCGATGTTCCGCAAAAATTAACATTGAAAGTTAATAAGAAAGGCGTAGTGACTGCTGCTGATATTCAAGAAAATCAACATGTAGCTGTGTTGAACCCTGAATTGCATATTGCAACACTCACAGAAGACATTGAATTTGACCTTGAATTAGAAGCTCGTATGGGTAAGGGTTATGTACCAGCTGATATGCATGTTGGTCTTAATGAGGAAATCGGGCTTATTAAGCTTGATTCCAGTTTTTCTCCCGTACGTAAAGTTTCCTATACGATAGAACAAGCACGTGTCGGTCAAATGACCAACTACGATAAGCTCATTTTGGAAGTTTGGACCGACGGTTCATTGACTCCTGAAGATGCTATCGCATACAGTGCTAAAATTATAAAAGAACAGATTTCTGTATTCATCAATTTCGATGAACAAATCTCTGATGAAAGTTGTCTTGGTTCATCTGAAGCAGGAGACATCAACGAAAATCTTTTTATGAGTATTGACGATTTGGAACTTTCCGTCCGTGCCACAAACTGCTTGCGCGGTGCTCAAATCGCAACCGTCGGTGAATTGGTGCAGCGGTCTGAAAACGATATGCTCAAAACAAAGAATTTCGGTAAAAAATCTCTTGATGAAATTAAAGCCTTGCTCGTACGCATGGGACTTGATTTCGGTATGAAGATTGACGGTTTTGACAAAAAATACCAAGAATGGAAGAGGAAGCAACACCATGAGGCATAACAATTCTGGCAGAAAGTTGGGTAGAAATCCCTCCCATCGTAAAGCTTTGTTTAATAACATGGCTAAAGCTCTTTTGATTCATGGTCGTATTCGCACAACAGTTGCTAAAGCCAAAGATTTGCGTGGGGTAGTAGAACCATTGATCACTTTGGCACAGCGCAATGATGTTCATTCACGCCGTCTTGCTTATCGTGTACTTGGCGATCACCAATTAGTGAAAACGCTTTTTGATGAAATTGCTCCACAATATGCAGGTATTGCAGGTGGTTATACAAGAATTATGAAACTTGCCATGCCTAGAAAAGGCGACAGTGCTCCAATGGCTATTATCGAGCTTACAAAGAATGCAGGCGAAGTAAAAGCAGAAAGTGCTGAATAAGACTTTGTTATAAAATTGCAAAAGCCCTAGACTGAACGGTTTAGGGCTTTTATTTTTTATTGCCTTTGATTTTTCAAAGGCTTTTTTGTTGCTTTGACATGAGTAATTATTTGCCAACCCGGTGGAATAAAAAATTGTTAAAGCAAGTCTGTCCACCATCGGCATATTTCGATGTGTTCGTTAATGATACCCAAAGAAAGACAGAGCCGTATGCAAGACAGTCAAAGTTCATCCCATACCAAATGGAATTGTGAATATCATATCGGGTTTGTTCCCAAATATGGAAGACAGGTAATTTATTTAAAATTAAAAGGAGTTATAAAAGGACACTACTATTTCGGATATGGACTTTGCAGGAAATTGGCGCAGCAGCAGAAAAACGGTTATAGAACAAGTAAAAAAGTTGATCTGCTGTAAACAGCGGCAGAGCAGGATACGGAATGATAACAAGGAGGCGGAATAGTCAGCATCTTCCCCATTGCCCGGTTTTTATCTGCCCGATATACGAGAAACTATACTTGTGTTGCTCTGCGATAAATCTCGTTAATATGTATTTCTGTCGTATTCAGAATAGGGACACTGACATCACAATACGTTATCGCAAGCGGCAACTCTGTACAGCCCAACAGTATAGAATCCGCATTCTTTTCAGAAATATACTTTTCCGCCATTTTGACTAACTTTTGTTTATCAGCAGGAATAATTATTCCATTTTCCATATTGGGATAAATCAAGCTGTCAATGGTTGATATATCATTTCCGGACGGAATAATCGCTGTAATTCCTTGATTATTCAAAGCGTTTTCATAAAGTTTGCTTTTTAACGTGAACATCGTACCGAACACGAGAACGTTTTTGAATCCTTTCCGTTTTATTTCACGGATTGTTGCCTCTACAATACTGATAACAGGAAGTGGAAATTTACTATGTACCATATTCCACACAATATGTTCTGTATTTGCGGTAATTGCGGCTAGTTCAGCCCCCGCCGCTTTCAGGTTGGAAAGGCTGCGAAGCAGATAATGAGCCAATTTGTCATAATCATTTTCAGCTAATGCTTTGTCATGCGACAGCATATTCACACTGTCAATTACAATTTCAGGATAGATGTTTCCCCTTTGCTCAATACGGCATTTTTTAATAATACTAAGATAATATTCTACCGTTGACGCAGGACCAATCCCGCCAACAAGCCCTATCTTTTTCATTCACGCCACCTCAATCCTCATTATCGGATAAAAGCATACCCCATTTTCCCGCTGCAAACAATCAATATTTCATGTCCGTTCAGCCAATCGAGACTGTCAAGGAGAGAGTGGTATTTTTTCTTAAAGAACGCGAAAAAATATTCAAACTAAGACCCTTGACCGTCTGAATTTTTGAAGCTGTCATTTCGCTGCCGAAAACGGGAACAGGATTTGAAAATTCAGCCCTCACTTTCCTCCGCTTCATACTAACAGCAAAACTGTCTGCACTATCGCGGTGGCTGTTGTTAGGTGTTTTGCGGCGGCTCTGCTTCTGTGCCTCCGACCTCTCTCCCAAAGAACAGAATGGAATGTTACGCAATAGGGCTTTATAAAACTTGACTTACAAGACGTTGCAGACGCGAAACCATAAGTTTTTCTATTGCCTACCTATAAAATCGGCTTCTAAGCTTGCGCAGGCGGGGTTTGCCCCCTTTCGTTCTCTCCCGTTTCCCGCCGCTCTGAACAGTTCTGAACAGTTTCCGTCAATAACTCAAATAACAAAATACTCCGTGGTGAAACCAGCCCTTTGTTTCGGACTTTTCAGCTCCAAACAAGGCTTTGTTTTTGCTGTTTCAAATACTCTTACCCTCTCAGACAGCAGCGCTGAACGAGTATATAACACACTACAACGTTGCTTTGCAAAGCCGTGTGCCAAATGGGTTTGTCATCTTTGGATATCCCCTTGTTTCAGAAGGTGCGTGCAGTTCCCTGTAAGCTGACCTGATACAGTTGTAAAAAAAGATTATTTTAATTTATTTTTAAAGTCAATTGATACCATGAGCGGGAAAAAGAAATTATTTGTTAAAACTGTTGTTTTGTGACCTAGTCATAGTCGATGTAAAAAAATAATGATAATTGGACGGGATAAAAAGAGTTATCAGGCGTGCCTTTGTAAAAATAGTATAACTCGGTACAATTAAAAGGATAGTAGTACGTATGATATCAAAGAGTGTAGCGAAATTTAATCCGTTAATTTGCGTTGCGTGCGGGGCGTGTGTGAAAGAATGTCCACGAGAGGCAATTTCCATTTATAAAGGCTGTTATGCTGTGGGCAATGCCGAACAGTGTGTGGGGTGCGGGAAATGTGCGAAAATCTGCCCCGGCGGCTGCATTGAAATACTTGAAAGGCGGGCAGGCTATGAAAGCAAATAAAAAAAACTGGTATGATTATTTTTGGATTTGGGTGATTCTTTATTTCGCCTTGGGATTTTTCAATATTCTTTTTGCGTGGCTTGGCATGATTGATTTTCTTTTGCCGCTGCTTGTCGCTGTATTTGGCGGAAATAAGTGGTTTTGCAATAATCTTTGCGGGCGGGGGCAATTATTTTCCCTGCTTGGGGGAAAACTGGGCTGGTCGCATGGCAAACCAACGCCAACGTTCTTGATTTCTCCATGGTTTCGCTATGGTTTTTTGATTTTCTTTTTAATCATGTTCGGCAATGTGTTATTGCAAACGTATTTGGTTTTTGCCGGTGCGCGTTCGCTCAAACAAGCGGTGAGTTTGGCATGGGCGGTACATTTGCCTTGGGACTGGGCGTACACAGCAGGGCAAGTCCCTGATTGGGCGGCTCAATTCAGTTTCGGGCTGTACGGCATAATGCTTTTTTCCCTGCTCTTGGGTTTGCTCGCAATGGTATTGCACAAACCGCGCTCCTGGTGCGTATTCTGTCCCATGGGCACAATGACCCAAGGCATTTGCAAGTTAAAAAACAAGGCGGAAAAATAAAGAATTTACTGAAAAATGCCGGCTGAAAGCGGCAGAATGTTACCAAACCGCCGTCACAAGCATGCGCACGCCGACAAAGAGAAGCAGAAAAGCGAAGAATTTTTTAATTTTTGAAACAGGCAGGGTATGGGTGAGGTGGGCGCCGTAAGGAGCGACAAGCGTGCTGCAAACCACAATGGCGAAAAGGGCGGGCAGATAAATGAAGCCAAAGGAATATTCGGGAAGGTTGGCGGCGGAGCTTCCATTGAAAAAATATCCGATACATCCGGAAATGGCGATAGGCATGCCTATTGCTGCGGAAGTGGCAATGGCGTTACGCATTTCAACGCTGTGGTAAAGCATGAAAGGAACAGAGATAGTTCCGCCTCCGATACCCACAAGGCTGGATAAAATCCCGATTCCAAAACCGGCGATATTCATGCCAAGCGTTTGTGGCAGAGGTTTTTCTCCCAATGTTTTTTTGGAACTTAAAATCATTTGCGAAGCGACATAAAAAATAAAGCAGGCAAAAATCAGCTGCAAAACATGCGTGGGAATTTTTGCGGCGATAAAAGAACCGAGCCATGTTCCAAGAACAATGCCAAGCGTGACTTTTTTTACAATATCCCATTTGACAGCCCCGTGTTTGTGGTGGCTCATGGCGCTTGAGAAAGAGGTGAACATGATGCTTGCAAGGGATGTGCCGAGAGCCATATGCATGATATGCTCGGCAGGAAAGCCCTGCAAATTGAACATATATACAAGAATAGGCACAATAACGAGTCCCCCGCCGATTCCGAGCAATCCCGCCAAGAGTCCCGCAATAATTCCAAAAAAGGCATAGAGAGCCAAATACGCAAGCATAAATCCACCTCAAGATTTTTTTAAAAATTATTCTTTTTTTTATGGTTAAGCAAGATTTATTCTTTAACGCGATTATGTTATTCTGTTACCCAGAGGAATGGAAATGATTTTCGAATACGGAAAAAAAGAAGCGGCTTATTTGCGGAAAAAAGATGAAGTGTTAGGCGCTTATATGAAAAAACGCGGTTTTGTCGAGCGGAAGATTGAAGCGGAACCGTTTCAGGCATTGACGCGGCAAATCATCGCCCAGCAAATAAACGGCAAGGCGGCGGAAGCGGTTTACAATCGGGTGCAAGCCCTTTGCAGGAATGAAATATCGGAACGGGCAATCATATCTTTGGAAATCGAAGAATTGCGCTCTTGCGGTGTGAGTGAACGGAAAGCGCGGAATTTGCAAGACTTGGCTCGGTATTTTTCAGAAAAAAACATTACGGGTTCGTATTTTTTGCAAAAAAGTGACGAAGAAATTATTGCGGAGCTTACCGGTTTATCCGGCATAGGCGTTTGGACTGCGGAAATGTTTTTGCTTTTTTCCCTGCAAAGGAAAAATATTTTAAGTTACGGCGATTATGGCATAAAAAAAGGGCTTTGCCTTTTGCATGATTTAGGGCAAATGGACAAGAAAACCTTTATGGCTTTTAAAGAACTGTATTCGCCTTATGCCAGTATCGCTTCGTTATATTTATGGGAAATCGCCAATGAAAACCAAAAATGACGGAGAACTTCCATTGCGGACGGCATATAAGAAAATTTCCATTTCCAATGGGCTTGTCAAGCATGATTTGTGCATAGAAATTGCCTATCAAAAAGAAATAGTGTATAAGGTAAATGCCGTTGAGGAGCAAAAAGAAACTCCTTTGCCGGATAGTTTTGCACAAAAGGTCTTTTTTGAACTTGCAGAATTTTTTTCGGGAAAAAGGAAGGAATTTACGTTTTCTGTTTGCTTTCAGGGCACAGAATTTCAATGCAGGGTTTGGCAGGAAATTGCAAAAATTCCTTACGGGCGGACCATAAGTTATACGGAACTGGCAAAACGTGCCGGAAATCCGAAAGCATGCAGGGCTGCGGCGAGGGCTTGCCATGACAATCCCCTTGCCTTTTGCGTTCCCTGCCACAGGGTTATTGCGAAAAACGGTTCCATCGGCGGATACGGATACGGTACGGCAATGAAAAGCGCCCTTTTAAATATGGAAAGAAATATGGAGAAATATAATGATAACGGATAAACAAAGAGATTTGGCAAAAAAATTCATGAACATGCATCATGCAAACAAGATGTTTATTTTGGCTAACGCATGGGATGCAGGTTCCGCCTATATTTTCAAAAAAGAAGGTTTTGAGGCTCTCGGCACGACAAGTCAGGGCATGGCTCTTTCCTATGGCTATGCGGACGGGCAAAATATGCTTTTCGATGATGTTGTTTATGCTGTCGAGAGCATGACAAGACGTGTCGATATTCCGGTAAGCGTCGATATTGAGCGCGGTTTTGCGGACAATACCGATAAGGTCAAGGCAAATGCGCTGCGGCTTTTGGAAGCGGGTGCGGTCGGTTTTAATATTGAGGACGGAAAACAGGATAAGACTCTTGATGAACTGCCGTTCTTTTTGAAAAAAATTCAGGCGTTGGCGGAGCTGAAAAAAGAATGTAATCTCAATTTTGTGATAAATGCAAGAACGTGCACGTATTGGCATAATATCGGCGATGAGGAATATAAACTGCAAGTCGCCCTTGAACGCGGAAAAGCGTTTAAAGAGGCAGGCGCCGACTGTGTTTTCTACCCCGGAGCGGTTCCTCTTGAAAGCGTTAAAATTTTGGTTAAAGAAGTCGGAGCGCCTATCAATATTTTGTTAACCCCCGCAACCAGTGATTTGGACGCGTTGCGCGAAGCCGGCGTCAGACGGCTCAGTATCGGTTCCGGTCCCGCAAGAAGCGCTTACAACCATGTGATCGCCATGGCGGAAGACTTGAAAAAAGGGGAAACGGACAAAATATTGAAACATGCTTTTGTTTATGCGGAAGCGAACACGTATTTTAAAAAATAACCGGGGTATCGTATGCATATAGCTGTTCTCGGCGGGGGCAATTTCGGCACGTGCTTAGCCCATGTCCTTGCAAAATCAGGGCATGATACGCATCTTGTCCTGCGTGATGAAAATGTCGCCAAGTCCATAAACACGATACATGAAAACAGCAAGTATCTGTCAGGAATAAAGCTCTGCAAACGGATTGAGGCGACAACGCAGTTCGGGGTGCTGACCGGGTGCGAGTATTGGATTATCGCTTTGCCTTGCCAAAAACAAGCGGAACTTCTGCCGCGTTTCGTTCCTTATTTCGGAGAAATGACAACATTGATAAATGTTGCAAAAGGTATTGATTTGAAAAGACTTTTGCCTTTATCGATGGTTGTTCCGCAAATTTTCGGCTTGGAGGATGAATCAGCCCGTTACGCTGTTTTGTCAGGACCTTCCTTTGCCAAGGAAGTGGCTCTCGATATGCCCACGGCTTGTACGCTTGCCTGCGCAGATGAAAGCCGTGCCGTGCATTTGCGCGATATTTTCACGACGCCATATTTCCGTTGTTATTCTTCTACCGATGTTTTGGGTGTGGAACTTGGCGGAGCGATAAAAAATATTTATGCGATAGCGGCCGGCGTGAGCGACGGTTTGAACTATGGCGACAATGCCAGAGCCTCTTTGGTGACGCGGGGTTTGGCGGAAATGTGCCGGCTTGGTTTGGCTATGGGAGCGAATTTTCAAACATTTATGGGCTTGTCGGGTATCGGTGATTTGATGCTGACTTGTAACGGGGATTTGTCCAGAAACAGGCAAGTCGGTCTGCGTCTTGGCAAAGGTGAAAAAATCGATGAGATCATAGCAAGCATGAACAGCGTCGCTGAAGGCGTGGCGACAACGCATGCCGTATATGCCATGGCGCAAAATCTTGGGGTTGAAATGCCCATAACGTATACCATGAAGAAAATTTTAGACGGTGAATTTACCCCGCAAGACGGGTTGCAATATCTTCTCAGCCGGGAACAGAAGCCGGAACGTTTTTAGAGAGAGCAAGCTCAGGCAAAGCCCTTTTCATCTTGTTGGAAAAGGGCTTTATTTTACCCCGCAGCGGGGGTGTGCGCGGGAATAAATTTCTTGAATTTTTTGCTGGCAAATATGGGTATAGAGTTCTGTTGCGGTAAGGTCGCTGTGCCCCAGCAAAATTTGCACCGTTCTTAAATCCGCTCCGCCTTCCAAAAGGTGGGTGGCGAAACTGTGGCGCAAGGTATGCGGAGAAATAATCCCCTGGATTTCAGCTGACTGTCCGTAGCGTTTAATAAGTTTCCAAATGGCTTGGCGGGTGAGTTTTTTGCCGGAACGGTTTAAAAAAAGTTCGGCATCGCCGGGAATGTCTTTGATGAATTGTTTGCGTGTGTTTTGCAGATAATCGGTAAGAACGGAAAGGGCTAAGCCATGTATGGGGATGAGGCGTTCTTTTTTGCCTTTGCCGAAAACACGGATAATGCCTTTTTGAAAATCTATGTCTGTGGGTTTTATATTGATAAGTTCGCTCACGCGCACGCCGGAGGCATAGAGCAAATGCAGGATCGCCGTGTCCCGCTGTCCCAATTTGGTTGCAGGGTTGGGAGCAGAGAGTATTTTTTGTATTTCTTCCATGTTCAGAACTTCGGGCAAATATAGGGGGATTTTGGGGCTGTCCAGCAGTTCCGCAGGATTTTTGCCGATATGTTTTTCCTCGAAAAGCCATGCGAAAAATTTCCGTATGCAGGATAAGCGTCTTGCGATGGTGCGTTTGCTGTCTCCTTTTTGGCGTAAAAAAATTGAAAAAAGCAATAAGTCGTCTTCGTCAAGTGTATCCAGCGGGCTTTTGTTTTGGTCTGTGAAAGCGTGCAGCGTTTCCAAATCTTGTCTGTATGCCGATATCGTATGTTCCGATAAACCTTGTTGGACGAGCAGGGAATTTAACCATTCCTCAGTGTATGCTGACATTTTTTTTCCTTTTTTCTTATCTTGCTCTCTGAATGGATTTCTTTTACAATATTTTAAAATATTTTTGAAGAGTTTAATTTTTTATGAAATATATTTGTTTTTTACTTATGTTTTTGAATTTTTCTTTTATTCCGTATTGTTATGCCGGCAAAGAAAAGGAAAAACCCAATATTCATGAAATCACGCGTGATATTGATGCGGAGCTCACCACCATATTTAAAAATAAGGTATTGGATTTTTTTCCCGTGAAAGAACAGTTTCCGGATTTTTTTGAAGAGGTGAAGAAACAAATCCCGGAACAGGCGGAATTGCTGGAAGTTTATTTGCCGACTATGTCCAAACAGGATTTGGAACGCGGGCATTATGACAATATTTTGGGAATGGTGTATTTTTACCGCATGTCGCAAATTTTGCATAAGCGTATCCCTTTGCAGAAATTGCAGTTGTCTTTTGTAAAAGAATCGTTGGAAGCGGTTTATCAGAGTTTTGCAAGGGTCGACCCGCCCGCCCCGAAGGAAAGGAATGCTTGGGAAGAAAAAATGTATGAGAATTTATGCGCGGGAAAAAATGTGTATATTCAATATAAAAGGGACAAGGGGGCGTTGGACCATATTTACAGTATCATGCTGACGCTTGCTTTAAGTGATGAACATAGCGTCGCCGCTTTTTTATCCCATTACCTTTTCTTGTCCGAGGGGCAAATTTATTTTTTATCCAGTTCATCGTATTTGCTTGATAACAATTATTACGAAGTGCTGCAGTGGACACGTTCGGTTTTGCACAATTTTATCGTGGTCATTCCTTTTGATATGTTTCCTGAGAATACTTTTACGGAATAAAAAAACTGCCCGCAGGCAGTTTTTTTATTTACACTTCAAAGAGCATTTCCAAATCATCCCGCGTAAGCGATTTCCACGAATCCTGTCCCGGAATGACAGCTTCGGCGACGCCCCGTTTCATTTCCTGTAATTTGAGGATTTTTTCTTCAACCGTATTTTGGCAAATCAGCTTATAGGAGAAAACTTGTTTTGCCTGTCCGATACGGTGTGCGCGGTCTGTCGCTTGGCTTTCGACAGCGGGGTTCCACCATGGGTCATAGTGGATGACATAGTCCGCGCTGGTGAGGTTGAGCCCCGTGCCGCCCGCTTTTAAGGAAATAAGGAAAATAGGAATATCAGGACTGTTATTGAATTTATCCACTTGTTCCAAACGGTCTTTGCTTGAACCGTCGAGATAACAGAACGGAATATCCGTCATTTGCAGCCAAGCGCTGATTTGCTGCAGCATTTGCACAAATTGGGAAAATACCAAGATTTTATGCCCTTCTTCCACAAGGTTGATAACCATGTCTTTAAAGGTTTCAAATTTTCCGGAAGAAATATTTGTGCTAAATCCCGGCATATCCATTTTGAGAAGTTTCGGATGGCAGCAAATCTGACGCAATTTGAGCAAGGCGTCCAAAATGGACATCTGGCTTTTCGCCATGCCTTTTTCGTCCACGTCGGCAAGCACCTGTTCACGCAGTTTGCGGGCGAGGGAAGCATAGAGTTCCGTTTGTTCTTCCGACATGGCGCAGTAGGTGACGCTTTCCACTTTCGGAGGCAGATCTTTGACAACTTCGGCTTTGGTACGGCGTAAAATAAAGGGTTTCACCCTTGTACGCAAATAATCGAGGGTTTCGGTGTCGCCCTCTTTGATGGGTTTGATAATGCCGCGTTGGAAAGCGTGCTGCGAACCGAGAAATCCCGGCATAAGAAATTCAAACAGGCTCCATAATTCAAAAAGGTTGTTCTCGATAGGCGTACCTGATAAGCAAAGACGCATGCGGGCATGGATATTGCGGACGCTCTTTGTCGTTATGGTGTTGGGGTTTTTGATGTTTTGCGCTTCATCAAGGATAATGGAGTTGAAATCGTATTGCTCCAGTTCTTCAAGGTCGCGGCGCAAAAGGGCGTAGGTGGTGATGACAATGTCGGCATCCGCGATTTTCCGGAAAATGTTTTCACGGCGCGTGCCGTAAACAATGACACGTTTCAAATCAGGCACGAATTTTTCGGCTTCCCGGTCCCAGTTCGGTAGAACGGAAGTCGGAACGACAATGAGGTTCGGACCGACAGCTCCTTTGTTTTTCATGTGCTGAATGAAAGCGAGCGTTTGTATGGTTTTGCCAAGACCCATTTCGTCAGCCAAAATACCGCCGAAACCATATTCGTCAAGGAAATTGAGATAGGAAATACCTTGGATTTGGTATGGGCGCAAAGACGCATTAAGTCCTTTAGGTGTTTGGATTTGTTCCACTTCCTTAAAGTGACGGATATTGTCGCGCAATTTGCTCCAAAAAGAATCTTCAATGGTGTTGGGCAAATCGTCCAGAATACTGTCAAGAACGGGCGCTTCAAATTGTTTGAAATGATGTTTCGGTGGTTTGTTGGGGTCGAGACCGAGGACTTTCAGCTTATGGGCAAGCCTTTCAAGCCATGATTCCGGCAAACTCGCATATGAGCCGTCTTTTAATTGCACATAGCGTTTTCCCTTGAGCCAGGCTTTCCAAATTTTTTCAAGAGGCAGGCTTTGTCCTTCGTATTCCACATTGACATCGAGGGAGAACCATTTTTCTTGTTCATTGCTTTGCACGCTGGCATTGATGGTCGGCGTGGTCGTGCGGACTTTGTAGCGTGAAAGGGTGGTTTCCCCGTATACCCGCCAGTTTTGCAGCAGGGTCGGATAGGAGTCCAAAAGGAAAGAAATGGCTTCTTCAGGCTCCATGAACCAAAGTTTGTTGTTACGGGGTTGAAAACGCATTTCGGAAAGCTGGGATAAAAGGGAAGCCTCTTCATCCTGGGCGCGCCGCAGAAGGAAAGTTTGCCCCTCAAAAACATAGCTTCCCGTTTGAAAGTCGGGGTTAGGGCCCGGAAGAATGAATTCCCCGTGTATGCTCTCATAAATGTTTTGGATTTCAAGCGTGAGCAAACTGCCTTCCTCATCAAGGAAGAGCTTCGGATTATAGCTTCCCGGCTGGAATACCGGTTCCATGATTTTCAGAAATTCTTCCTGTTCATAAAGTTCCGAAGAAGGAAGACGCGTCCAAACCCTGTCTAAAAATTCTGAAATATCTTCTTGCGGAATAACGGGGCTGGCTTGTACCAGCGATTGGATGACATCATGGTTCAGGCAGGTCTGTACGGGATAAAAGCATTGGTTCCAGCATACCCAAAGAGGAATTTGCCCATGGAATGTCGCGACGGTTTGGTCGGGTCTGTCTTCATCCCATTGAATGGAAAAAGGTTTCTTTTCTTCTTTTTGGAGCATGATATCGAAACGCAGACCGTCGTCGTCAAGGGACGGACGCAGTTTCAAGTCCATGGTTGAACTTTCGATGGTGCAAGGTTTTTCCGTATCTTTCCAAAAAATATATTCTTCATTGCGCAGCGCCCAAAAAAACCAAGATAAGAGCCCGTCCGGAATTTCGACCCTGTGTCCGTAATAATCGAGGTATTCCGCAATTTGTTTTAAAACTTTGGGAAGTTCGGGGGAATAGTCGCACCAGTCAGGATTTTGCAAAATATTTTCAAGGGTCACAGCCTGCCTGACAGTGGAAAGTCCTGTTTTGTTTTGTCTTGCGCGGTAAAATTCAACGGATAAGCGTCCGGGTTCGGGGAAAAATCTAAAAAGGAAATAATGCCTGCCGGTTTCCGGTTCGGAACTTGTCGCAAAGAAATTTCTGAAACTTTGCCGCCATTCGGGGCGTATACTCGTGGTTTCGCTGGGGGTATCCTGAGAAACATCTATGGAGGACAGCGCGCTGAGGGCGAGCGCCGCCACGTGGCGGCAGGGACTTCCGAAAGACTCCATGCAGTTGCATTGATATTCGACATGCTTATCGCTCAGCCGGATGGTGATGGTCGGGCTGTAAGCTTGGAAATCTTCTCCGTGCACGGTGCAGCTTGCTTGGCTGTATGTATCTTCCATATGCCAAAGCAGATTGCTGATTCCATTTTCTGCAACAATCATTTTTCCTGTGTCGGTGATATATTCAGGAATTGTTTGCTGAATGAAATGTTCCAGTGCGGAGCATAATGTACTTTCATGGCGTCTACTCATTATAAACCTTAACCTTTTTTAGTCTTTTTTAGAAGGGTGCATTAAATAGTAAGAGGGTTAGACTTAAATTTAAAGGGAAGATATTTTAATTGTGTTAGTTAAAACGATTTTTTATTATTACAGCATAATCTTTTGCTTTTCAAGTAGTATTAAGTCTGTTATATTTATTTTTAAGGAATATTATTGTCTGAAACAAAAAACAGTTTTATTACAATATATAGAAATGATTTATAAAAAATAATTTTTTACCGGTATTTGCATGAATAAAAATTTTTTAAAAATTTTTTTGGGCGCATGTTTCTTTTTCGTTCTTTGCTCCTGCGGTTCCGAAAGCGAACCGAAAACGGACAAGGCTCTTTCTCTTGAATGTATTGAAATCCCGGAAGAACCGGAATATGGAGGAAGCCTTGTTTTGGCAAGTATCGGCGAACCTTCTAATTTAATCCCTATTTTGGCTGCCGATTCCGCTTCCCATGAAATCGCCGGTTTTTTGTACACCTCGCTTTTGAAATACGACAAGGAATACAATATTGTTCCGCTTGCGGCAAAAAAATTTGAAATTTTGGAAGAGGGGCGTCTGTTCCGCTTTGAATTGCGGGACGATATTTACTGGCAGGACGGAACACAGCTGACCGCTGACGATGTTTATTTCACATACCGGCTGACGATCGATCCCGATACGCCGACGCCTTATGCCGCCGATTGCTTACTGGTTAAAGAATTTAAGCAGACAGGAAAATTTTCCTTTGAAGTCCGTTATGCGGAACCGTATGCCCGGGCTGTCATCACGTGGATGATGGCGATTTTGCCGAAGCATGTATTGGAACATGAAACCATTACTCAAACGGCTTTTTCCAGAAATCCCATAGGGGCGGGTCCGTTCAAATTAAAGGAATGGAAAACTGGCTCGTATCTTATACTTGAAGCGAATGAACGATATTTTGAGGGACGCCCGTATATCGACCGGTTCGTGTATAGGATCATTCCCGATGTGACAACGATTTTTTTGGAGGCGAAAGCGGGAAAAGTCGATTATTTGGGGCTGACGACGCAGCAGTATCTGCTGCAGACTCAAGGAAAGGAATGGGAAGAAAAATGGCAGAAATACAAATATCTCGCCAACGGATACACGTTTATCGGTTTTAATTTGAAACACCCGTTTTTTCAAGACAGGCTCGTGCGTCAGGCTTTAGCCCATGCAACCAATAAGGATGATGTGATAAAAGGGGCTTTGCTCGGACTTGGGGAGAAAAGCATAGGACCTTTCAAGCCTGATACGTGGGTATATAATAAAAACATAGGAAGTTACGCCTATGACCCTCAAAAAGCATTGGAACTTTTTGCGGAAGCGGGTTGGACAAAAGGAAAAGACGGGTATTTGCAAAAAGACGGACAGCGTTTTTCTTTTACCGTTTTGCTTAATCAAGGCAATAAGGAACGGGAAAATGTTTTGCTCATTTTGCAGGCGGAATGGGCGAAAGTTGGAATTGAAATGAAAATCCGGACTGTTGAATGGGCGACGTTCATTAATGAATTTGTGATGAAAGGGCGGTATGACGCTGTGATTTTGGCATGGAACATTTTGGAAGACCCTGATGTGTCCAGCGTTTGGCATTCATCCGCCATACGGCAAAACGGGCTGAATTTCGTGTATTTTAAAAATGCGGAAGCGGATATGCTTTTGGAGAAAGCCCGCGCGTCGACAGACAGGGAAATACGGAAAAAATATTATGACAGGTTTCAGGAAATTTTGCATGAGGAACAACCCTATTTATTTTTGTATGTCCCCTATGCCTTGCCAATGGTGCAGAAACGTTTTCAAGGCATAGAGCCCGCCGTTTCCGGAATTACCCATAATATGGAAAAATGGTGGATACCCGCTTTTCTGCAATAGTATTCTTTTGACAACTGTTGCGATATGCAGTAAAAATACGTTAAGTGACTTGAAAAGGATAGATATATGGCAGAATCAGAACATGTGCATGATACCGGACAAAAACAAAACGGTTCCGCGTCTTCAGCGGATACGGCGGAAAAGTCTTCCGCTTTGATTGCCGGTCAATCTTCTTCCGCAAAGAATGATGATGCCGCAAATCACATTGTTCTTGCTGAAGAGATCGTTCAGGCGGCGTTAAGATTTAATCCTCAGGTTGATACGAAACTGATTGAAAAAGCGTATGATTTTGCGTCAGTCGCCCATGCCGGACAGCTTAGAATGTCGGGTGAGCCTTATTTTATCCATCCTGCGGCTGTGGCGAAAAATATTGCGGAAATGGGTTTTGACGAACATACCATCGCGGCAGGGCTTTTGCATGACACGGTTGAAGACACCAATGCGTCCATCGAAGAACTGGATGAGGAATTTGGCGAGCAAGTTGCCGATATTGTTGACGGTGTCACCAAAATCAATATGATGACTTTTGATACGAAGGAAGAAGCCCAAGCTGAAAATATCCGTAAAATGATTTTGGCAATGAGTCACGATATCCGCGTTCCCATTGTGAAATTGGCGGATAGGACGCATAATATGCGGACACTGCAATTTCAAAAGCCCCATAAAAAAATTTCCATTTCGCAGGAAACCATGGATATTTATGCGCCGCTTGCGAACCGCCTGGGGCTGCATAAGATAAAGCAGGAACTTGAAGACTTGAGTTTCCGTTATCTGCAGCCCGATAAATATGCCCATATTGCAAATTGGCTTGAAACGAACCAGGTTGTCGAGCGTCAAATCATCAGCAAAGTCATTTCCAAGATTGAAGAAATCATGGCTGAACATGGCATTGCGGGCCGTGTTTTCGGGCGTATCAAGCAGGTATACAGTATTTATCTGAAAATGCAGGCGCAGGGCTCCGCTCTTGATGAAATGCATGATATTATCGCATTCCGCGTTATTGTGAAGGAACTGCGTGATTGTTACGCCGTGCTGGGTTTGGTGCATGCCTTGTGGCGTCCTGTTGCGGGGCGTTTCAAAGACTATATCTCTTTACCGAAAGCTAACGGCTACCAAAGTTTGCACAGTACGGTGATAGGTCCTGAAGGGGAGCGCATTGAAATTCAGATCCGTACCGAGGAAATGAATGATTTTGCGGAACACGGGGTCGCTTCCCACTGGCTTTATAAGGAAAATAATAAAAATCATGCCATTAAAGCCGGGGATATGCCGCAGCTGCAATGGATACGGGATATTTTGGAGCGTCAGCGCGATGAGGCGGATTCCCGCGAGTTTATGAGCACGCTGCGTCTTGACCTTTTCAGCAATGAAATTTACGTGTTCACGCCAAAAGGTTTGGTAAAGCAATTGCCGGACGGCGCAAGCCCTCTTGATTTCGCATTTTTAATCCATACCGATGTCGGTTTCCACTGTGTGGGCGCGAAAGTCAACGGACGGCTCGTTCCCCTTTCGACAAAACTGAAAAGCGGGGATACGGTTGAGATTATTACGGATAAAAACCGTTATCCGAGCCGTGACTGGCTGAAACTGGTAAAAACTTCAAAAGCGCGTTCCAAAATTCAGAATTATCTGCGTACGGAGGAACGGGAAAAAGCCATCGCCCTCGGCAGGGATATGCTTGAAAAAGAAGGGCGGAAAATGGGCATTAACGTTATCCGCGCAGTGAAAGACGGAACCTTGAGCGATTTGATTTCTGAATTTTCCGCTTCCAGTGTTGACGATTTGTTCGCAAGCGTCGGGTATGCGAAGTTCACCCCTAAAAAGATTTTAACCAAATTACAGGCGTTGATCGACCCTAAAAACATTGAACCGCAAGATACGCCGACAAAGCCTTCGACCGCTGACAATAAGGACCATACCGGCGGTATTGTCGTAAAGGGAATTGACGATACTCTGGTGCATTTTGCAAAATGCTGCAAGCCGGTTCCGGGTGATCAGGTTGTCGGCTTTATCAGCCGCGGGCGCGGGGTTATCGTCCATTTGTCCAATTGCCCGCACCTTTTGGATTTGGAGCCGGAACGGCTCATTTCCGTAACATGGCAAAATGAAGAGCCCAGACCGTTTCCTGCGACAATCAAAGTTTCCGCTAAAAACGAAAAAGGTCTGCTTGCTTCTATTTCTGCTGAAATTGCCAATTCCGACGTAAATATCGAAAGCCTGATTTTGACAAGCACCATTGACGGAAAGGCTGAAGTCGATTTCACCGTTGAAGTTACGGATGCCGTGCATTTGTATCAGCTTATGGATAAAATCAGAAAATTGCCTAATATTTTAGAGGCTGTCCGCGGCATGAGCGATTACGTATAGGGGGAAGCATGTTTTTTGACCGATTGGAAAGCATAGGAAATTACGGAAAAGGGGCGAAGTGGCGGGAAGTTATTTTGCAGTTCATTCATGAATATCCAAGCGCTTATGAAAAAAAAGACGGGACATACCGGCTTTGCCACGGGGCTTTTTACAATATCATGAGTGCGGAACTCAAAGCCGACAACGCCTATGAATATCATAAGAAATATATTGACGTTCATTGCACTTTGAGCGGAACGGAAAAAATCGAGGGTGCGTTTTTTTCATTGTTCATAGGAACAGGCAACTATTCGGAAGAGAACGATGCGGGATTTTTTCCTGATATTCCTGAAAAAAATTGTGTTTATTATGTGGAAACAGGAAATTGCGCGGTTTTTTTCCCTTATGAGGCGCATAAGAGCCTCCTGCTTGACGATAGGGGCGACAGTCCCAAGAAAATAAAGAAAGCCGTGCTTAAAATTCCGGTTGAACTTTGGGATGAAATTTAATATATGTTTTTTATTGGAAGTGTATTGTCACCGGTGTGGCACGCAGTCTTCAAAACTGTTGTTAGGCGGAAACGTCTAAGGTAGGTTCGACTCCTATACGCTTCCGCCAAATCGCAATGAAAAAAGGCTTCGTATGAAGCCTTTTTTAGGGATAGCGTGTGTTTTTATGTGTTTTGGCTTTTATTCGGATTCGTTCTCCTTTTCTTAGCGGTAAAAATTTAATCCTCGAGCATTTGCATATCGTTTGCTTGCTGAACGCTGAACTCTTGATTCAAGAAGATTTTGTCTGATTTGCTCTTTGAGTTTCAGCCCTTCTTCATAAATGATTTGATGAAAACCTTGGAGGGCAAGCAATTTCATTTTACAATCTTCGGAATTTTCGTCTTGATTTACTTGTAACTGGTCAAGAAGGGCAACTCTTTCCTCAAAAAAAGATATTGCTCCGTCCACATCTCCTTGCTGCATTGCTTCAAGCTCAAATTGAGCAATGATAAGCATTCTGTCAAGTAACGTTAAGCTGCTCATCATAAACCTGTCTTCTGAAACCTGTTTTTTGAGAATTTCGGGTGTATTATTGAGAAACCGTATTGATTTCAGAGTTGAAGAAGAAACGGAGCGAAGTCAGATAGGTGTCCCAATCTGAGCAGAGAGGTGCGACTTCAAATCCCAAAAGGTCGGCAACCAGAATCCAGTCTTCGTTTTCCATGGCGTCGTTCACTTCAAGAAGGATTTGGTTGTATTTTTCGGAAAGGCTTTCATATTCTGCCGTGACAGGCGCATTGAAATCCGATTGGAAACAAGCAATCATGCTTAAAAAATTGCGGATGACTTCGGTCATATTGGTAATGGTTGCAAGCGCGTCCATATCGTCTCCGCGGCGTAGTGATTCGGAGGCTTGGGTTGAGGCGATGCGGATAGAAGACGTGACTTTGAAAAGTTCCGTGACAATTTGAGAAGCCATTTCAATATATTTTATGGAAGTGATTTCAACTTTTTTCACTTCGCTGATTTCAATGTCTTCTGCTTGGTGCGGATAGAGTTCTTGGAAAAGTTCATCATTTAAATGAACTTCCGTAATAATTTCGTTGGCGTTGTTGCAAGCTGCGTTGGTTGCAATGATAACTTCTTCAAAATTTGAAAATTGGTTAAGTTCAAATTCGCTTTTTTGACCATTAATATAAATCATATTTCCCTCCAAAGGTCATGAATGTGCTTAAATATGTTGGAAAAATTTTCCGTATGCATATTTTTGAAAATATATTAGCAAAATATGTGCCAATATTTATTTTTCAGCGTCAGATTTGAGGAAAAGAGAAAATAATGTCAATTCTTCTTTTAAAATGTCAAAAAAGTGGATGATTTCTTCCATGCTTTGGGCGTTATCCTGAAGAAGCTGCTCAAAAAGCAAAGAAAGAGGAATAAGAAACTGTGATTGTTTGAGAAAAATTTTTACCCTTTGGGTTGAAGCAAGGAATTTTTCTTGATTTTTTTGTACAGGTATTTTGGAAAATAAAAAAGCTTGTTCCCTTGCCAACAAAACAAAGGCTTGCAGTTTTTCTATTTCAAGTTTTGCCGGCAACAGTTTTTGGTTGTCAATGCATAGATCGGGATAGGTGTTTTCGCTGCCGTTTTGCAGCTTGTTGAGAAGATTTTTATAAAAAAGTCTTTGGCATTGCATCCAAAGCGAACGGATATCATGTTCCTTATGCAAAGGTTTATAGTTGATAAAGCCGTCATGCTGGAAAAATCCTTCCCAAATGCGGGCTGTGTTCTCTTCTTCCAAAGACGTGCGGACAGTTTTTGAACCGTCAGGTCCTAAACGGTGGCAAAGCGCATTGAAAACCGTTTCAGCGGAGATTTGTTTTTGGCAAATATGGTTATTTTGACACGTTGCGTTGAAATTGCAGGGGTGGCAGGCAAGGTTTGGCTCAAGGCATATTTGCTTGCAGCCATAAGGTCCCGTATCCCAAACTTGGGCTGTTGCCAGATAAATTCCTATGACCGGCACGTTAAGTCCTGTCGCCAAATGCAATGTGCCGGTGTCATTGCTGACCAATGCCGTCAATTGGCAGAGCATGGCTCCGAGTTCCTGAAGGGAACTTTTTCCGCAGTAATTGAAATAAGGAACCGCAGGGTCGGCGTACTGGGAAAAATTTTCCGCCAGTACCAATTCTTGCTTTGTTCCGAGCAAAACGGGAATAAATTTTTCTTTTTGCCAAATCAGTGCCGCCAGTTTGGCAAAATGTTCGGTATCCCATTGGCGGATAGGGTTGCTTGCTCCCAGCTGAAAACCGACAAAGCCTCTTGTGTCCGGAAAAGGTTCGGAAAATTCTGTTAAAAGCTTTCGGGCGGCATCAAGACGGTGTTGTTCCGGCTTTTTTAAACGGTATTGCTCCGGGGCAAGACCGAGCATGGAGCGGAATTCGTCAATCAAATTATAAGGGCTTCCGCCGCGGAACTGCGTCACGGCTTGGGTGTAGCTTGTCCAGACGTTCGTATTGTATATGTATCCGAAGTCATTCACGCAAAATCCGATTTCTTGGATATTGCCTTTATATTGGCTTAAAAGTTTGGCAAGAAGCCTTGTTTTTATGGTCGGGGTAAGATTGATGATACAATCTGTTTGAAATTCCTGATGATATTTTTTTACCCATTCCATGATTTCCTGATAACTTTCGACCCAGCGGGAAAAATCTCCGGCATGCAAATTGGTTAAATGCTTTGCTCCCGAAAAATCGAAAACATGGTCGAGATGGGGAATGAATTGGGTGACATCAGTAAACTGGTTCAGGCAGATAAGGGAAATTTTATGTTCACCGCTGTTTTTTAAAGCGGAAATAGTACAGGCAGTTTGCAGCAAATCACCGAAGCGGGTTAGATTAATGATAGTGTAATGCATAGTTTTCAGCCTGAAGACATTACTTTACGGACTATGACGGTTTGATTGGGGTAAAGGGGAACATCGGGTGTTAAAGGAATGCCTTCCCTCACAACCATTGCGGTATACGGACGCAAGCCTAAGAACTGAATGAGCCGGGCGACGTTTTTCGCTTTGTGGCGCGGAATGATGCGGGTTTCTTCTTCGGGCTGGAGCAGAACTGTCAGTGTCGGCTCTATACATTCTTTTTGGTCCATATTCACCTCGGTACGTTCCGACAGTATACTCATAGATTTAAGAAAGGCAAAGCATTTTTTTGTTTAAAAAATTTTTTTATTTATTTGAATTTATTGTCTTTTAAATTAGTTGTCAAAGTCTTGACAATGGTAAAAAAGCTCTTATTTATTTTAATATAAAAAGGATAAAAAGAGCATTAATAGTGATAATATAAGCAGATAGAGGGAAAATATGTCAGTTTCATATAAAGATTATTACAAGATTTTGGAAGTTGAAAGAACTGCGACGACGGAAGAAATTGATAAATCATATAAAAAGCTTGCACGTAAATATCATCCGGATTTGAATCAAGGCGACAGCAAGGCTGAAGAAAAATTCAAAGAAGTCAACGAAGCCCACGAAGTTTTGAAAGACCCTCAAAAACGGAAATTGTACGACCAACTCGGACCGAACTGGAAAGACGGGCAAAACTTCCAAGGCGCTCCAGGCTTTGAAAATTTCCAATTTAATTTTCAGGGCGGACAAGGCGGTTTTGGCGGCGGAGATTTCAGCGATTTCTTTGAAATGCTCTTCGGTCAGCACGGCGGCTTTGGCGGCGGCGCTTTCAATAACGGCGGTTTTGGCGGTTACCAACGTCAGCGTAAAGGACATGATGTGGAAGCAACCGTGCAAATCAGTTTGGAGGAAGCCCATAAAGGCGGAGCGAAGCATTTTACACTGAACCAGCAAGGCGGTGAAACGAAATCGCTGAATGTCAACATCCCCGCGGGAATAAAAAACGGAGCGAAACTCCGCTTGGCGGGACAAGGCAGGGCGGGCACGCCCAATGGCGATTTGTATTTGACCGTTCAGTATGCCCCGCACCCGAAATTCAAAAGTGACGGCTTTGACATCAGCTGCCAAATGTTTATCAAGCCTGCGGAAGCAGTCTTTGGTACGAAACTTCGTGTTCCCACCCTTGAGGGCGAAGTTGAGCTCAATATTCCGGCTGGAATCAAGAGCGGCAAGAAACTTCGTTTAAAGGGGAAAGGAATAGGGGCGAAAGGAGATGAATATGTTGTCATCGATATTGACACTCCGAGCCTTGAAACAATGGGTGAAAAAGAAAAATCCTTATGGAAGGAACTTGCGGGCTTGACTGCCCAAGGTGAATAAGGAAGGAAATTAAAATGGAAAATTCTACTTTTCTTTCATTCATGGAATTTATTCAGGAAGCGGAAATTGAAGAGGAAAAATGCAGGGAATATATTGATATTGGGTGGTTGCAGCCAATAGAAGCAGATAAATTCTTATTGAGCTCCAATGATATTTTCAAAGTCCGCAAAGCGGACAGGCTTTGCAGGGATTTTGAACTGCCTTGTCATGCGGGAGCGATGATCGTGGATTTGCTGGAAAAAATCGATGATTTGGAAAATCAATTGGCGCAGCTGCGCAACGCATTGGAATAATAAGAGAATAAGAGGAAAAATATTATGGATATCAATAGATTGACACAAAAAGCTCAAGAAGCTTTTTCACAAGCGCAAAGCATAGCTTTTGCCAGAGAACATCAGGAAATTGATGCCGAGCATTTGATTTATGCGTTTTTGGAACAGGAAAAAGGACTTATTCCGTCCATTTTGCAGAGAATGGGCGTAAACATTTTGCAGTTCAAACAGGATATTGAACAGCTGCTCGCCAAAAAGCCCGGTGTGAGCGGTCCCGGCAGCGATACGCAAAGCATACATGTCACAACCCGTGTCAACAAAGCTCTTGCGCAAGCTGAAATGCTGGCAAAAAAAATGCAGGATGAATATATCAGTGTCGAACATGTTTTTTATGAACTCATCGGTCCGAACCCCAGCGGTTTGCTCGGCGATGTTTTCAGAAAATACGGCATTGAACAAAAATCTTTCATGAAAGCTGCGGAAGAATTGCGCGGGCCTCATAGAATAACAAGCCCTAATCCTGAAGATACGTTCGAGGCTCTTTCAAAGTACGGACGGGATTTGGTTGAAGCGGCAGGCAAGGGAAAACTTGACCCTGTCATCGGGCGTGATCAGGAAATCCGCCGCGCTATCCGCATTCTTTCCCGCCGTACCAAAAACAATCCTGTTTTGATCGGGGAAGCGGGGGTAGGCAAAACGGCTATCGTTGAAGGGCTTGCTCATCGCATTGTCAAGGGTGACGTGCCGGAAGGCTTGAAAAATAAACGCTTGATCGCTCTTGATATGGGGGCGCTCATTGCCGGTGCAAAATACCGCGGAGAGTTTGAAGAACGGTTGAAAGCCGTTTTGTCTGAAGTTGAAAAATCCGACGGGCAAATCATTCTTTTCATTGATGAACTGCATACCATTGTCGGTGCGGGCAAAACAGAAGGTTCAATGGATGCGGGCAATTTGCTCAAACCCATGCTCGCCCGCGGCGAACTGCATTGTATCGGGGCGACAACTATCGATGAATACCGTAAATATATCGAGAAAGATCCCGCGCTTGAACGCCGCTTCCAACCTGTCATGGTTGATGAGCCGAGTCAGGAAGACGCTATTTCCATTTTGCGCGGATTAAAAGACAAGTTTGAATTGCATCATGGCGTCCGTATCAGCGATTCCGCGATTGTCGAGGCGGTAACGCTCAGTATCCGCTATATCCCCGATCGTCAGCTGCCTGACAAAGCCATTGATATCATTGATGAAGCCGCGGCAATGATCCGTACGGAAATTGACAGCCTGCCGACGGAACTTGACGAAGCCAACCGCAAGGTAATGCAGCTTGAAATTGAAAAAGAAGCCTTGCGCCGCGAAACTGATTCCGCTTCTATGCAGCGTTTGCAAAGGCTTGAGGGAGAACTTTCCGAGCTCAAGGCGAAACAAACTTTGCTCCGTGAGCAATGGGAACAAGAAAAAGGCTCCATTGACACGGTACGTAAAATAAAAGAGGAAATCGACAAGGTAAAGCTTTCAATTTCTGAAGCTGAACGCAATTATGATTTGGCAAAAGCCGCGGAATTGAAATATTCCACTTTGCTTGATTTGCAAAAACGCCTTGAAGAGCTTGAAAAGCATGGCAATACGGAACAAGCAGCCGAACCCCGTTTATTGAAGGAAGAAGTTCATCCTGACGATGTGGCTGCCATTGTGGCGAAATGGACAGGTATTCCCGTAACACGCCTTTTGCAGTCAGAACGGGAGAAACTTCTTGCTTTGCCGGACGTGCTGCATAAACGCGTTGTCGGACAAGACATTGCGGTACGGCTTGTGGCGGATGCTGTTCTTCGGGCGAGAGCGGGGCTTTCCGACCCTATGCGTCCTTTGGCTTCTTTCATCTTCTTGGGACCCACTGGCGTGGGTAAGACAGAGCTTTGCAAAGCCCTTGCAGAGGCGCTGTTTGATACGGAAGATAATATGGTGCGCCTTGATATGAGCGAATATATGGAAAAACATTCGGTATCACGCCTTATCGGTGCGCCTCCGGGATATATCGGGTATGATGAGGGAGGACAATTGACGGAAGCTGTGCGCCGTAAGCCTTATTCCGTCGTCTTGCTCGACGAAATAGAAAAGGCTCATCCTGACGTGTTCAATACAATGCTGCAATTGCTTGATGACGGCAGGCTTACCGACAGCCAAGGAAGAACGGTTGATTTTAGGAATACCATCGTCATCATGACGTCCAACATCGGTTCAAACATGATTTTAGAGGGTATAAATCAAGACGGTTCTTTCAAAGAAGGACTGAAAGATTCCGTAATGGCGCAGCTTAAGCAATTCTTCCGTCCGGAATTTTTGAACCGTGTGGATGAAACTGTTTTATTCTCTCCTTTGCTTGAAAATCAGGTTGTTAAAATTGTTGACGTGTTACTTGGACGCTTGCGTAAGCGTCTTGCGGAACGCAAAATTGAATTGGAACTTTCTGATGAGGCAAAACGCTTTATCGCTCATGAAGCCTATGACCCGGCTTATGGGGCACGTCCGCTCAAACGGTATTTGCAAAATGAACTGGAAACCCGTCTTGCACGCGGTATTATCGGCGGGCAAATTCCTGACGGATGCAAAGTCGTTGTCAAAAAAGTTGAGGATGAGTTTGAACCCCTGTCTTTTGAAATTGTAAAATAAGAAAAAGGTGGGAGACCACCTTTTTTCTTTGCAATGTTTTAAATTTAACGTATACTGATAAAAATATTGCTTGGAGAATGACCATGCGTATACTAATTTCATTATGCTTGGCTTTTATGCTTTTTACGGCGGGAGAAGCGCAGGCAGGAGGAAAACCAGTGATTAAACTTACAACAACCATGGGTGATATTGTTCTTGAACTCAATCCGGAAAAAGCTCCGATTACTTCCGCAAACTTTGAACAATATGTTAAAGACGGTTTTTACGACGGACTTATTTTCCACCGTGTTATTGACGGCTTTATGATTCAAGGCGGCGGCTTTGATGCCGATATGAACCAAAAAGAAACCCGCCAGCCCATTCAAAATGAGGCTGATAACGGGCTTGCAAATGATAAATACACTATTGCCATGGCTCGTACTCAAGACCCCCATTCCGCAACAGGACAATTCTTTATCAATGTAAAAGATAATGATTTTCTGAATTTCAGAGCTCCTACCCTTTCCGGTTGGGGATACGCTGTTTTCGGAAAAGTGGTAAAAGGGCAGGATGTTGTCGATGCCATTGCAAAAGTTGAAACCGGCAGCCGCGGATATTTTGATGATGTTCCTAAAACAGCCGTTGTCATTACAAAAGCGGAAATTGTTTCTGAATAATAGGCGCTGTTATTTGATTTATTGTGATATGTTGTTTTATGGATAATTGATTGTGCAACCGCCCCTCTTTTGAGGGGCTTTTGTTTGCTGTCTGTTTTTTGTGATAATTCATTTATTGCAGCATAGTGTCTTTATAATAATTGAGGAGCCAGGAAAAAAGAGCGTTATATTCTGAAATATAACTCACTCCGTCATAGACGATCGGTGCGCCTTCTTTTGCCCACTGTTTGACGGTGTAACGGCTGCGCCCGAAAATTTTACAGATGATATCCATGTTTCGCAAATGCACAGGCGTAATTGAATAGCACCATGTCAAGGGCTTATGTGTTTTTTGAAAGGTGTATATGGGACTGTGGATAAAATTATCATCTGCCTGCAATTCATTTTGTATGTAAAGGGTTTCATTTTGGGAGTCGGTATAAGGAAATGCAAAAAAAGAGGACTGCCGGAAAGAGGAACTATCGGTTTGTTTATGTTTCTTTTCTTTATGAGTATGTTTTGTTGATTTTGAAGTTGATGTCTGTGCAGTTTTTTTCATGAAAACTCCTAACATTAAATAAAGAATAAGATATTATCTTTGCAAAACAGATATTCTGTCAAGTTAAAATATAAAAATTGTTAATAAAATTAAATAGTTAAATGAAAAAATATCATGTAACGTATTAAATTTTAAAGACAAATTGACTTTTTTTGATAAAATGAAAATGGGTGTATATATAGATAAACTGATAAAGCTGGCAGAAAGGAAAGCGAGAGTGAGGAGGGTAATGTGCCGTATTAATTACTTATAAAACAATAACTGTAAAAAATTTAAAATTAAGTTGACAAGTTTGCAATTAAGGGGGATAAGGGAGTTTCCTGTTTGGGGTTTTTAGAGAGTTTTTTTTGTAGGAAGCTTTTTCTAGGAGCTTTTTCCGAGAAGTTTTTTTTGAGGGATTTCAAGGAATAAAGGGCATTTTGAAAAAATATTAAAAATTTTGAAAAAAAGTTCTTGACAGCGGGAATGAAATAGTGCATAAACGCACTTCGCGACTGAGAGAAATTTCAGAACGGTTCTTTGCCGGTCCGGCAGGGAGCGGAGAAATTCCGGGTTTGCAAACCGTGGAAGCGGTTTAGGGATACGGACTTTTGTTTTTGAGTTTTTCGGGGTTGTGCGGGCCGATACCATGCAGGTTGGCCGAAGAATGGTTCCGGCGGCGTAGGTCGGTTGGGACGGGTCATTGACAATTGAAGAGCGAAATGGAATAAAATAAAGAGCTTTGAGTTCAATTGTTTGAATTATTGTAATTCAGACGGAATCATATTTTTTAACTGGAGAGTTTGATTCTGGCTCAGATTGAACGCTGGCGGCGTGCCTTACACATGCAAGTCGAACGTGAAAGTACCTTCGGGTATGAGTAAAGTGGCGCACGGGTGAGTAACGCGTGGATAATCTACCGGGAAGTTCGGAATAACAGCTGGAAACGGTTGCTAATACCGGATACACTACATATAAACGTATGTGGGAAAGACGGCCTCTGCATATGCTGTTGCTTTCCGATGAGTCCGCGTACCATTAGCTAGTTGGTGGGGTAAAGGCCTACCAAGGCGACGATGGTTAACTGGTCTGAGAGGATGATCAGTCACACTGGAACTGGAACACGGTCCAGACTCCTACGGGAGGCAGCAGTGGGGAATATTGCGCAATGGGCGAAAGCCTGACGCAGCGACGCCGCGTGAGGGATGAAGGTCTTCGGATCGTAAACCTCTGTCAGCAGGGAAGAACGGTCACTGTGCTAATCAGCAGTGAATTGACGGTACCTGCAAAGGAAGCACCGGCTAACTCCGTGCCAGCAGCCGCGGTAATACGGAGGGTGCGAGCGTTAATCGGAATTACTGGGCGTAAAGCGCTCGTAGGCGGTATGTCAAGTCAAGGGTGAAATCCCCGCGCTCAACGTGGGAACTGCCTTTGAAACTGGCAAACTGGAGTGTGTGAGAGGATAGTGGAATTCCAGGTGTAGGAGTGAAATCCGTAGATATCTGGAGGAACATCAGTGGCGAAGGCGACTATCTGGCACATAACTGACGCTGAGGAGCGAAAGCGTGGGTAGCAAACAGGATTAGATACCCTGGTAGTCCACGCTGTAAACGATGGATACTAGGTGCAGGGGAGTATTTTTCTGTGCCGTAGCTAACGCGTTAAGTATCCCGCCTGGGGAGTACGGTCGCAAGGCTGAAACTCAAAGAAATTGACGGGGGCCCGCACAAGCGGTGGAGTATGTGGTTTAATTCGATGCAACGCGAAGAACCTTACCCAGGCTTGACATCTAGGGAACCTAACAGAGATGTTGGGGTGCTCTTCGGAGAACCCTAAGACAGGTGCTGCATGGCTGTCGTCAGCTCGTGCCGTGAGGTGTTGGGTTAAGTCCCGCAACGAGCGCAACCCCTGTCCTTAGTTGCCAGCAGGTGAAGCTGGGCACTCTAGGGAGACCGCTTCGGTTAACGGAGAGGAAGGTGGGGACGACGTCAAGTCATCATGGCCCTTACGCCTGGGGCTACACACGTACTACAATGGTGCATACAAAGGGTTGCGAAACCGCGAGGTCAGGCTAATCCCAAAAAATGCATCTCAGTTCGGATTGGAGTCTGCAACTCGACTCCATGAAGTCGGAATCGCTAGTAATTCCAGATCAGCATGCTGGGGTGAATGCGTTCCCGGGCCTTGTACACACCGCCCGTCACACCACGAAAGTTGGTTTTACCCGAAGCCGATGAGCTAACAGCAATGAGGCAATCGTCTACGGTAGGCCCGATGATTGGGGTGAAGTCGTAACAAGGTAGCCGTAGGGGAACCTGCGGCTGGATCACCTCCTTTAAGAGCATTCCATTCGTTCTTCAATCACAATGCGCAAAGCGATTTGCGAATTGTCTGAAATCCTGTAAAGAGACCACATAGTGCAAACTTTGCAGGGCTGTGAAGGTTTTTGTTTGGCATAGGGAAATTTCATCAGGTTTTCATTATATTGAAGACCGGCAGAAAAATCTGGAAGGTCACAACTGGATAACTTCACACTTTTGCGCCGGTATTTGCGTTTTATGCGAGGAAGCTGAATTTTTTGAGACGGGAGTGTATCACGACATACATGACCGAGCAAAAAATGAAGCAGACGAAGCAGAAAGGGCAAAGACCAAGCAAAAAAAGGGCCTGTAGCTCAGGTGGTTAGAGCGCACGCCTGATAAGCGTGAGGTCGAAAGTTCAAGTCTTTCCAGGCCCACCACAAATCGGGGGCGTAGCTCAGCTGGGAGAGCATCTGCTTTGCACGCAGAGGGTCGGGGGTTCGATTCCCTTCGCCTCCACCATTGAAACAAGTTTGGCAGAAGGAATAAGTTGCCTTATTATTTTTATCCGAATTTGTTTCGGCAGTAACGCAAGTTACGGTTCTTTGACAATTGAACAGAAAAAGAAGAAGACAAGTTTTTTTGAGACAAGTTATTAAGAGCAACGGGCGGATGCCTTGGCGCTGGAAGGCGATGAAAGACGTGATAAGCTGCGATAAGCGTCGGTGAGGAGCTAAATATCCATTGACCCGGCGATTTCTGAATGGGGAAACCCAGCCGGAGTAAAGTCCGGCTGCCGCAACATGAATGAATAGTGTTGCAGGAGCTAACCTAGGGAAGTGAAACATCTCAGTACCTAGAGGAAAAGAAATCAAACGAGACTCCCAAAGTAGCGGCGAGCGAAATGGGAAGAGGCCAAACCTGTAGGATTCGTCCTATGGGGGTTGTAGGGCTGACAGACGCAATCATTGAGTAGGTAGAAGAAGCTGGCTGGAAAGCCACACCATAGGGGGTGAAAGTCCCGTATTTGAAGCCGAAAGGGGTGCAGTCAGTCCCTGAGTACTGCGAGGCACGTGAAACCTCGTGGGAATCAAGGAGGACCATCTTCTAAGCCTAAGTACTAACCAGCGACCGATAGTGAACCAGTACCGTGAGGGAAAGGTGAAAAGAACTCCAGTAAGGAGAGTGAAATAGAATCTGAAACCTGTTGCTTACAAGCTCTGGGAGCAATTTTACGATTGTGACCAGGTGCCTTTTGCATAATGAGTCAGCGAGTTAATCTGTACAGCGAGGTTAAGCGTAAGCGGAGCCGTAGGGAAACCGAGTCTGATAAGGGCGGATGAGTTGTGCGGATTAGACCCGAAACCGGGTGATCTATCCATGAGCAGGTTGAAGCAAGGGTAAAGCCTTGTGGAGGACCGAACAGTCAACGGCTGAAAACGTTTCTGATGACTTGTGGATAGGGGTGAAAGGCCAATCAAACCCGGTGATAGCTGGTTCTCCCCGAAATATATTGAGGTATAGCCTCAAGGATTTTCTAACGGAGGTAAAGCACTGAAAAGGCTAGGGGTCCTACCAGATTACCAAACCTTATCAAACTCAGAATACCGTATAGAATTACCTTGGGAGTCAGACAGCGGGTGCTAAGGTCCGTTGTCGAGAGGGTAAGAGCCCAGATCAACAGCTAAGGTCTCCAAATACATACTCAGTGGTCAAGGTGGTGGGGTTGTTCAGACAGCCAGGACGTTGGCTTAGAAGCAGCCATCGTTTAAAGAAAGCGTAATAGCTCACTGGTCTAATGACTCTGCGCCGAAAATGTAACGGGGCTAAGTATGTTACCGAAGCTTTGAATTGCACGCAAGTGTTCTGGTAGGGGAGCGTTCTCTGACAGGCTGAAGGTGTGCCGTAAGGCATGCTGGACGAGAGAGAAGTGATTATGCTGACATGAGTAACGATAAAATAGGTGAAAAACCTATTCGCCGAAAACCCAAGGTTTTCCGGGTAAAGTTAATCTTCCCGGAGTTAGTCGGCCCCTAAGGCGAGAGCGAGAGCTGTAGCTGATGGGAAACGGGTTAATATTCCCGTACTTTTATGATTGTGCGATGGAGGGACGCAGAAAGATAGGCTATCCGGCTGTTGGATGCCGGTGCAAGTGTGTAGGAGCAGGATACAGGCAAATCCGTATCCCGGGTCTGAGACACGAGTCCGTGAGCGTATGCTCTGAAGTAGTTGAGTCTATGCTGCCAAGAAAATCTCCTAAGTTTAGGTCATAGAAACCGTACTGCAAACCAACTCAGGTGGGTGGGATGAATAATCCAAGGCGCTCGAGAGAATTCTGGCCAAGGAACTCGGCAAAATAACCCCGTAACTTCGGAAGAAGGGGTGCTCTTTATTGTGTAGTTTTTTTCTGACGAAGCATTGAAGAGCCGCAGTGAATTGGTGGTGGCGACTGTTTACTAAAAACATAGGTCTGTGCGAAGTCGCAAGACGATGTATACGGACTGACGCCTGCCCGGTGCTGGAAGGTTAAAAGGAGGGGTCAGCGCAAGCGAAGCTCCGAATTGAAGCCCCAGTAAACGGCGGCCGTAACTATAACGGTCCTAAGGTAGCGAAATTCCTTGTCGGGTAAGTTCCGACCTGCACGAATGGCGTAACGATCTCCACACTGTCTCGGCCAGAAACTCGGTGAAATTGAAGTCGCGGTGAAAATGCCGTGTACCCGCAGAAAGACGGAAAGACCCTGTGCACCTTTACTATAGCTTGACATTGGATTTTGGGCCTACATGTGTAGGATAGGTGGGAGACATTGAAGTATGTACGCCAGTATGTATGGAGTCATCCTTGAAATACCACCCTTGTATGTCTAAGGTCCTAACGTGATGCCGTGATCCGGCTCACAGACAGTGTCTGGTGGGTAGTTTGACTGGGGCGGTCGCCTCCTAAAGAGTAACGGAGGCATACAAAGGTTCCCTCAGGCTGTTTGGAAATCAGCCGTCGAGTGCAAACGCATAAGGGAGCTTGACTGTAAGAGAGACATCTCGAACAGATACGAAAGTAGGTGTTAGTGATCCGGTGGTCCCGTATGGAAGGGCCATCGCTCATTGGATAAAAGGTACGCCGGGGATAACAGGCTGATCGCATCCAAGAGTTCATATCGACGATGCGGTTTGGCACCTCGATGTCGGCTCATCACATCCTGGGGCTGAAGCAGGTCCCAAGGGTACGGCTGTTCGCCGTTTAAAGTGGTACGCGAGCTGGGTTTAAAACGTCGTGAGACAGTTTGGTCCCTATCTTCTGTGGGCGTAGGAAAATTGAAAGGGCCTGTTCCTAGTACGAGAGGACCGGAATGGACGCACCCCTGGTGGACCTGTTGTCGTGCCAACGGCACAGCAGGGTAGCTATGTGCGGAAGGGATAACCGCTGAAAGCATCTAAGCGGGAAGCCTGCCTTAAGATAAGTTTTCCCTGAAGGACCGATGCAGACTACATCGTTGATAGGCCGGAGGTGTAAGCATAGCGATATGTTCAGCTGACCGGTACTAATAGTCCGTTCGTCTTGTTTCTCAAAAACTTTTCTTCTTTTTCTGTCAATTATATATTTTGCTCGCCGCACGGCTTGAGCATCAAATTTGGTTTAGTGTCCATAGAGAAGAGGGTATACCCGACCCCATTCCGAACTCGGAAGTCAAGCTCTTCTTCGCCGATGATACTGCAGTCTTTATTGTGGGAAAGTAGGACGACGCTAAACCTTTTTTTATTTAATTCCTTTCATCCCCCAACCGCCTGCATAAAAAAGCAGGCGGTTTTAAATAATTTATCCCATATAGCTTGGTGGAATACCTGTTGTTTTTCTGACGCCTCCGTGAAAAACTCAGAGGAGGTTGTTGTTTTATTTGAACGCCCGTATTTTTTATACGGGCGTTTTTTGTCCGCTTCAACATAAAAAAACAGCTAAGTTGTCCTTCTTTGATATGTTTCAATGTGCTCGGCATAACCAAATGAGAACAGTACGGCATGAATGACAGTCAACGTTTATTCCATACGAAATGGAATTGCAAATATCATATCGTGGTTCGACGAAATTCAGACGTCGGGCAATCTATCTAAAATTAAAAGAAGATATTGGAAAAATTCTGTTGATACGTTTCTTGCCCATATTTTTTTAGACTCTTGAGCAGCTCCCTATTTTAAACGCCCGATAAACCATATACGGGGGTTTTTGTTTTAACATAACCGCCTGCCCCTTCCTACCCGCAGGCTTTGTTTGTGCGGAATACCTTAGTTAAACCCCTCCTGTAAATCGACACAAAATAATTCTGCAACAAGGTTTATTTTTGAACTATTTTTTTATCTCAAATGTTACACTTCAGATTTCAATTATCAATGATTTAAAAAATAAAAGCAAAAGTAAGAAACAAACATAACATAAACAAGTTAACCTGATTACGTCATAATAGGAGTATAACTTCTTGAGAAATTAGATCTTTTTTACAACGTATCTATTTGACTTGACAATTCAAATAGAGAGAATATAATACTTAATAATTTATGTAAGATTGTTTTGTATGGTATGGGGAAACTATATAATGTTTATAATTATGATTACTTTAAATATTGTACTTTCTATTATTGTAGCATTAGATATATATAATTTTTCACATAGTATTTTGTGGTCATTAATTGGAACATTAATTTTAACTGGTAGTTCCATGCAAATAAATCCAATTGTTGCCTTGATTGTCTATCCTATTATTTCATTTATTTTTAATGATTCATTAACACTATATTCTGCTATTTATATTGGAATAATAATTTTACAATTTATCGTATGTGTATTGCTCACAAAAAATGATAATGTTCTTGACTAGTATCTCATATAGATATTGTACGTAAGTATATGAAATTACATAGAATAATTGATTATAAAAATAAAAAAGGCTCTAGACCATCACTTTTTGTTTTTGAAGTAAAGTTGTTCCATAGAAACAGCAAAATTTTCATTTCTGAGGTTAAATCTACATTCACATTCTTTTAAGTGCAAGACAAACTTTTCATCTGTCAGACCATTGAACTTCGCCAACCGTCTTTTAGCAAAGCTCCAGAAGCTTTCTATGCCGTTCACATGTGATTTTCCCCGCACAAATTCGTTTTCATGGTGGAATCCCTGTAATGGGTATAACCATTCAAAATAAGGCCGTCATAGGCTTTCCAACCGTCTGTATGGATAGTTGAGCCTTCGAGGATTTTTCCTTGTATTATGGGCAATAACTCTTCCCTTGAACATCTTGGAACTATGCTGACAAAAACTTTTCCCTCACGCTTTAAGACCCCAAAAACAGGAGTCTTGCCGGCAGCTCCGCGTCCTCGCTTACCTCTCACTCTTTTGGCTCCGAAATAGCTTTCATCAAGTTCAAATATTCCAAGCTCTTTTTGGTGTTTTTGAATACTGTCTTCAAGAATTAACTCACGAAATTCCGTAAAATAATTGTTAACAGTTTTACGATTTAACTTTAATAATTCACTTGTTGCAGTGGCAGTTAAATCCATTGAAAAACAGTTAATAATTTTTTTTATTTTATACTTACTTAATCTATTGAATTTCATTATCATTAACCATAATCTTGAAAAAGATAGTGGTCTAGAGCCAAAAATAATTATACAGCTGGACAAACCATATTGTATTTGTTGGAAGAAAGAGTTTAAAGTATACTGGCAGGATGATTTTGCAAAGAATGATTTTCACACAAGCCGATTGAGTTTTATTTGATTTTGTAGTGTGTTTGTGATTTTCGGGAAATTATTCGCCGTTGTGCGGTATGCGTTAAATGCTCTTGTCTGTTCTTGGTTTTGGGTAATAGCGGTATTTTGAAACGTGTTATGAATGTTGCCGGGTTGGTTTTGTTCCGTGTCTGCCTTGGAGCTTGCGCCTATCCTGCTTTGCAGGGCGTTTTTTCCGCCTTGGATTACCGCATTGTCAGAAACTGCGCCGATAGTGACATTGAGTATGCCTTCCCCCAAGTTGATTCCGGCATTATCTTTCATGGTATTGACAGAAACAGCGCCGTCGCCTGAAATATTTGCAAAGGCGGTGTCTTTCAGAGTATTGACTGCGAGATTATTGTAATATCCCCCCTGAATATCAAGGGTTGCATTACCGGAAATATTTTGAATTTGGCTATGGGCGAAATGCCGGGTGTCGATATTCGCTGCCGCATTTTCTGAAAGCGTATTGAGAGCAAGAGACGCGGAATGCCCTGAAAGTGCGAGATTGGAATTTCCGGTCAGTGCATTGCCCCGCATGTTGACAGCCTGCGTTCCGTTTATTTCCATATTGCTGTCCGTTAGGGTTCCGGTGCTGACAATACTGCTGTATGTATCGAATTGCACGACATCGCTTTTAGACTTTGAAAAAGTGGCATGCGTGAATTTCGCCGTGGATTGAATGTAATTATTTTGGCTATGTTGCAAGGAAAGATTTACTTTTTCGCCTGAGGCGTGAATGAGGGTGTTTTCGGTTTTTCCGAAAATATTCAGTTTCGACTCTTGATTGAAAGAGCCGGACGCAAAATGGATGGTATTGTGCGAACTTTGCTGGATATTGAGAGCATGTGTTCCTTTTTCGAGGTTTAGGGTGCTTCCCGCGAGTTTGCCCGTATTTAAATGCACATTGCTTTTTCGGGCATCGATTATGCTGTTTTCCGCATTTTTAAAATTAAGAGTGTTTTTGCCGCCTGTAAGGGATATGGTGACATTTTGCAGGGTTTGCCCGACTATGGTGTTATCGCCGTTTTGGGTGTTGATTTGCATGTCACGCATGGTATTTTTGAGGATGATGGTGTTATTTCCTTTGGCATTGACGGTTGTGTTGTCTGCCAAGGCGAAAACAGTATCGTTTTCAGCGTTCAGCGTTCCGCCCTGCGCATTGATACGGACGGATTTTTTATTTCCGTCTAAAATGTTTCCCTGATATTTT
The DNA here is from genome assembly GCF_025232395.1 of Taurinivorans muris. Classification (GTDB taxonomy): domain Bacteria; phylum Desulfobacterota; class Desulfovibrionia; order Desulfovibrionales; family Desulfovibrionaceae; genus Taurinivorans; species Taurinivorans muris. The sequence continues at coordinate 1,147,720 of NZ_CP065938.1, read as the reverse complement.
GAGATGTTGCCGTTTGCGTGATATTTTTTGCTGATATTGTCTTGTTCAAAGAAAACAGATGTGGACTGATCTTCGTTTTCCTGCAGATTGATATTTTGATTGATAGTGAATTGGAAATTTGTGCCGTTTTTCCACTGATAATCGCTTGTTATGCCGTTTTCTTTATTTTGTGCCAAAGACAGGGTTCCGTTTTGCAGGGCGACGGACCGGGCGTTTGCTGTGGTATTGGCGGAAGCATGGGCGGAGAAAGGAGCGGTATTTTGCTGAATGAGCTGTGCAGACCGCGAAATGTGCACATTGTCTTGTTTTGTTTGGGATTGCAGGGAAAAGGGCGCAGGAGAAGAGCCTTGCGAAAACGGGGAGTTTTGGACAGGTTTTGCAAGGTTTACAGCTCTTGTGTTTTGGTTTTGCGAAAAGCTGTTTTCTGTGGAAAAATCGATTTGGATTTCATCCATTCCTTATTCCTCCATATCTTCATATCGGAAGCGCTCGGAAAAGCTTTAGAAAAAAGCCGCCAGACTTTCTGCGGGAAAATGAAAACTATTAAACTTGCGCGACTTGGCGATGCATGATAAAAACAGACAACTACATGAACTGAGGAAACTATGTCAGAATTAACTCCTAAAAAGAAAGGCGTTATCAGAGAATACGGCGAAGCGCTTTTTGTCGCCCTTGTCGTGGCGGCTTTCATCCGTTTGTTTTTGGTTTCAGTCTTTACCATTCCGTCAGGCTCAATGCTCAATACCATACAGATTGGCGATTATATTTTGGTCAATAAGCTGAGTTACGGTTTCAAACTGCCTTTTTCAAATACATGGATTTACAAAGGGGACGGTCCGCAATACGGGGATATCATCGTATTCAAATATCCTAAAAATCCGTCCGTTGACTATATAAAGCGGGTTGTTGGTTTGCCCGGCGATATTGTTGAAATGCGTGATAAACAGTTTTACCGCAACGGGGAGAAGGTGGAAGAAGATTACATTATTCAAACCCGTCCGGATTATTATGGCGCGCTTGACAACATGCCGCCTTTCAAAGTGCCTGCGGATGAATATTTTTGCATGGGTGACAACAGGGATAATTCGGAAGATTCCCGCGCTTGGGGAACGGTCAATCGTGATGAAATTTACGGCAAGGCTTGGAGAATTTACTGGTCTTGGGACAGTGAAAACAATTCCTTGCGTTTTAGCCGCCTGGGAAAAAAATTAGAGTAGCATGATGTTGAAGATTTATACGCATAGTTTGGGATGTCCTAAAAATTTAGTTGATACGGAGCATGTTCTGGGGTCTTTGGGTGATTTCATCGTTGTTGATGAATTGGAAGATGCCGATGTTGTTTTCATCAACACCTGCGCATTCATTCAAAGCGCCGTGCAGGAATCCGTTGCGACTATTGTTGAAATAGCAACGCAAGCCGGCGAAGAGTGCTTCATTATCGTTTGCGGGTGCTTGGTTGGACGCTATGGAACGTGTGAATTGAAAAAAGAAGTTCCGGAAGTCAATCTTTGGCTTGAAACAAAAGATATTGATAGTTGGGGAAGCCTTGTTGCCGCCGCTGTTCAGGAACACTTCGGCATCAAATTGCCTGCAAGGGAATATCAGGCTTTTACCTATGATAACCGTATCATGCAGATTCCCGTGCAGGGCAGAAAGGTAAGCACGGCTCCCTCCTATGCATGGCTGAAAGTTGGCGAGGGTTGCCGCCATAATTGCTCTTTTTGCACTATTCCTTCCATTCGCGGGGGGTATCGCTCCCTTGATAAGGAAATGCTTATTTCCGAGGCAAAGGTCGTTATCGGCAGCGGAATAAAAGAACTTATTCTTGTGGCGCAGGATGTGACGGCATGGGGCAGTGATACGGACGATAAGGATTTGCGTCCGCTTTTGGACGGGCTGTTCCGTTTGGACGGTTTGGAACGTTTGCGGCTGATGTATCTCTATCCTGCCGGAATGACCGATACCTTACTGAAATATTTGCAGGAAGCAGGCGATACGTTTGTACCCTATTTCGATATTCCGCTGCAGCACGCTCATGAGGATATTTTAGCCCGAATGGGCAGGCCTTTCGCGCAAAATCCGGAAATTGCCGTGGACAGGATACGCAAATATTTTCCGGAAGCAGCGCTGCGCACGACATTTATTGTCGGTTTCCCCGGAGAAACGGATTCGCATTTTGACAAACTTTATCAATTTGTGGATAAAACCCGTTTTCATCAGCTGGGTGTTTTTGCTTATGAACAGGAAGACGGAACAAAAGCCGCTGAAATGCCTCAGCAAGTCGAAGAGCGTGTAAAAAATGCGCGCAAAGACGAACTTATGCGGCTGCAGGCTGAAATCAGCGGGGAAATTTTGGAAGAATATCTCGGAGAACGCATGCCTGTCCTGATTGATAGGGAGCATGAGGAATGGGCGGGACTTTATGTCGGGCGCACATGGTTTCAGGCTCCTGATGTGGACGGCATCACCTATGTTTCCGCTCCGCCTGAAGTGGAAATCAAACCGGGAATGATTGTTGAAGCAGACATCGCGGAAACGCAGCAATATGATTTGGTTGCCCTTGTATAGGAGAATTTTATGAAATACATCGCAGTGCTTTTTTTTAGTTTATTTTTGGTTTCGCCGGCTTATGCCGATGAACTTGCCGGGCTTTGGGAAACGGATTCCGATACGTATGTGTATTTTAAAGAAGACGGCACGTTTTCTTTCATAAACAGTAAGACCCGCACAGGTTATTCCTGGCAAAGAACGGGAGAAAATTCCGTGCTTTTGCATTATTCGTATCTTTCTTCCGGAGCCGTGCAGGAAAAGGAATGCACGCTTACTTTGAATGGAAAAACGCTCACTGTCGAGGCAGAAGGACAAACGTTCACATTCAAAAAATCTTCTCAAACCGTCACAACGTTCACCGGAGAGATTTTTTATCGGGAACGCATGCTTCTTCCTCCGCGTGTGGAAGTCCGCTATGCTTTGTATAAAAATGACGAAACAGTGCCTTTCGCCCTGTATTTCATTCCCACAGAGGGAAAAACGCCTTTGCCTTTTTCCTTTGACTGCGTGCTTGAAGCCGGGGATAACGTTTTTATGGAAGCTTCTGTTTATCATGACAATATTCTTTTGTTCGCAACGGAAAAACCTGTTGATATAGAAGAGAAAAATATTCTGTTGCATCGCGCGGGGCAAGCCGTGAATGAAAAAGAATTGATTGTGCCCGCCAAGTTCGCCAGTGCGCAGGGCGATGTCGTTTTTTTGGAAAAAAATGGCTTGGCTATTGTAAAAAAGAACGGAACCATGCAGATAGCGCACTGGGCATATATTGACAGAAAGCAGAATATTGAAATCTCTCAAGAAAACGATGCTCCGCTTGTGGCGGCTGTTCAGGATGAAAACACCCTTGTTTTCAGGCATTATGAAGATAAAAACATGCTTTCTTTTTCCCGCAGGGAAAAGGAATTGTTTGAAATAGGAAAATTCAATGTTTCCGGTGTATTGCAGGATAATAACGGAGATTTTTCTTTTACCGACTGCACGTCCATGTGCCGTTTTCCCGCTGTGCATAATGGAATTATCACAAAGCACTTCCCTCAGGAAACGTTTGTCCGTCCTGTAATCGTGGATATGGATGTTGTGCTCCGCAGAAAAAGCGATGGCGAAATTGAAATGTATCCTACAAAAGTAAGCAAAGCAGATAAAGGAATTTGTCAATCCATGTTTCAGCACACAAGTTTGGAAAATACCTATTGGCGGCTGACAGCAATCGGTGAAAAGGCTGTGGAAGTTTTTGAAGGGCAAAGGGAGCCGCATATCATTATCCGTGATAATATGGCAACGGGTTCTGACGGCTGCAATAATTTCTTCATGCCTGTAACTATTGAAGAAAGTTCCATTAAATTCGGGCAGGGCGGGGCAACGCTCATGCTTTGTCCCCATGGCGAAGAACAGGCAAGGGAATTCAACCAAATGTTAAATAAAGCTGACGCGTGGCAAATCAATGGTTCGATTTTAAAATTATTGGAAAACAATTCCGTGTTGGCAGTTTTTGAAGCTGTTTATTTATAGGAGAAAAATATGTTTACAGGCGTGCTTTCCAATGTATTGACCATTGCCGGTTCTGACAGCGGCGGGGGGGCAGGGATACAGGCGGATTTGAAAACGTTTGCGAGTTTAGGAACTTACGGTACAAGCGTTATTACGGCGCTTACCGCGCAAAACGGTCTTGGGGTAACCGGTATCCATGCTCCAAGCGCTGATTTCGTCGTACAGCAGCTGAAGGCTGTGCTTGACGGTTTTCCCATTCACGCGGCAAAGACCGGCATGCTTTTCAGTGCGGAAATTATCGAGGCTTTGGCGAGCGAGTTGGAACATGTTGATTTTCCTTTGGTTGTCGATCCTGTGTGCGTCAGCACAAGCGGGCACGCCCTTATTGAGGAAAGCGCTGTGGAGATTATGAAAAAGAAGCTTTTTCCCTTGGCGGCGCTTATAACGCCCAATAAGCCGGAAACGGAAGTGCTTACCGGAATAAAGCTTGTTGACGATAAAAGCGTGGAAGAGGCGGGAAAAAAACTTCTCGCCATGGGGGCGAAGGCTGTTTTAATTAAGGGCGGGCATTTTGAAGCCAAGCCTATCCTTGTCACGGACTGGTTTTTTGATGCAAAGGGAACTATCGAGGCTTTGCGTCAGCCGCATGTGGATACGCCGAACAGCCACGGCACAGGCTGTACCTTGTCTGCTGCGATTACGGCGTATTTGGCAAAGAAACAGCCTTTGATCATCGCAGTGAAAAAAGCTCAGGAATATTTGAACTGCGCTTTGCGAAACGGATACGCTCCCGGAAAAGGTATCGGTCCTGTCCACCATTTGGCGACTATCGCACAATTGAACCATTAATCATGCAGGGAGGGCTTATGAATTACGATATTGTTTTTCATGTGGATTTAAATGATGAAGCGGTCCTGAACATCGCAATTTCAAATATCGCCAATTATTTTACGGCGATAGGAGGGCAAAAAGCGGAAGTTGTCATGCTTGTCAATGGTCCTGCCGTGAATTTGTTCAAAAAAGAAACCGCTTTGCCCGCGTTGAAAGATTTACAGGGAAAAGGCCTGCAGATCCGTGTTTGTCAAAATGCGATGAATAAGTTTTCTTTGCCCAAAGAAACGCTTATGGACGGCGTACAGGTTGTTCCCGCCGGGATAGTTGAGCTTGCCCGCCTGCAAAATGAACGGTATACGTATATCAAACCTTAAAAGGAGTTTAAAATGTCTAAGAAAATTCTTGTGTTAGCCGGTGATTTCGTTGAAGATTACGAGCTTATGATTCCTTATCAAATGCTTGTGATGTGCGGTTTTCAGGTTGATGTTGTTTGCCCCGGCAAAAAAAGCGGTGAAATTGTCGCAACCGCCATTCATGATTTCGAGGGTGATCAAACTTATTCGGAAAAACGCGGGCATAATTTCATGCTCAATTATGATTTTGAAAACGTGAAAACAACGGAGTATGCAGGTTTATACATACCGGGAGGAAGAGCACCGGAATATATCCGTCTAAATGAACGCGTAGTGGAAATCGTGCAGGAATTTGAAAAAGCGAAGAAACCCATTGCCGCAATTTGCCATGGTCCTCAGCTTTTGGTTGCTGCGGATGTTGTGCGCGGCAAGAAATGTACCGCCTACCCTGCCGTTATGCCTGACATCAAGCTTGCCGGTGGTATTTGGACCAATTCCAATGAAACATTGTCCGATTCCGTTGTTGACGGCAATTTGGTGACCTCCGCCGCATGGCCTGCCCACCCCGCTTTGATCGGTGAATTTATTAAATTGCTCGGTGTTGAAATCAAACATAATTAGTCTTGCGGCTTTCCCTTTTCGGGAAAGCCTTTTTTTCTTATGAATATTTTACAGTACGGAAAAAATTCTTATTTTACCAAAGAATTGCGGGAATTAGGGCATACTGTCTGGCATGTCGGCGAATCTGCCGGATGCGAATTGGAGCTGACTTCTGTTATTTCCGCAAAACGCTTGCTGGAGATTTGCGCGGGCAAAGGCTTTGTGCCGGATATTTTTTTCTATGCGGATGACAGCAGTTTACCGCACATTTTCGGCATAGAAGATTTGCCTGTTCCCTGCGTTTTTTATTCTATTGATACGTATTGCCATGCGTGGCACGGCGCTTTTTCTCACGCTTTCGATCATGTTCTTTATGCCCAGGCGGAGGAAAGAGAAAAATTTATGCCTTGTTCCGAGCATTTTCCTTTGTTCGCCATGCGCTTCAATCCGGAAGAAACAAAGGAAGAATGGTTTAAAAACCGCGATATTCCCGTTGCTTTTGTCGGAACGATGGGACATAAGAACAATCCGGACCGCCATACCTTTTATACGCTTTTTAAAGTGTTTCAGCCGATATTCATCACAAGCGGCAATTTTGTTCCTGTTTTTTCCCGTTCAAAAATTATTTTAAATCAAAGTGCCGTGGGAGAACTCAATTTCAGGACCTTTGAAGCAATGGCGCTTGGCTGCGGGTGTCTTGCGGATAACATGCCCACAAAGAAAAACCGTATTGGAGAGATTTTTGATTTCGGAGTCAATTCGCTGCCGGCTTATCCGCGTCTTGATGTGGCGAAGGCTGTTGATTTGTGCAGGCATTGGCTTTCAAAGGAAAAAGAGGACGATTTGTACCGTGTTGCCATGCAGGGCAGAAAACTTGTTTGGGAAAAACACAGCGCAAGAGCGCGGAGTTTGCGTTTGGAAGAACTTTTCCATACGCTTCTTGCGGAAGATGTTCGGTTGGTCAGACAAAAAAATTTAGGCGAAAGAAAAAAGAACATAGCAGAAGCATTTTCTTTTTTGGCGCGGCAAACGGCTATCAATGCCGAATTTGTGCAAATTTACGCACATCTTGCCGAGAAATGCGCACAATCGGTTTGAAAAGGTCTGCGAACGGATTTTTATTCCGCCGATTATGACAGTAAACGTCTAAAATTTTCACTGAGCACGTTGTAAACCGTTTCGGAAATTTCTTTTTTTTCTTTTATGAACGGTTTTAATTTTCTGATTTCTTCATGTAAAAGTTCGTTCGAAAAATTTTGTGCCAATAAGGTATCGTACCATAAGCATTGGCATTCCAAAACCGTGTAGTTGTTTTTATCGATATTGCCGAGCGTGTCGACACGGTAATTTGTTTTTTCAATAAGATCCATCAATTTTTTATCTGTTATGTTTGCTGTTTTTTGCAGGAGCATGATTTTTTCAATATGGTTGAAACCTGTTGACATGATATCTTTAAAAAGAATTTCAAGGACATATGCCCTGAAAAAGATATTCCATTTATCTGAATTTTTAAAATGATCGTGGGCGGACAATAATTTTTTTAATGTGATTTTTTTGGATTTTTTAATATGTTTGGCAAACAGGACAATGGAATTTGTTTGTTCAATGACGGTTAAAAATTCGCGGAAAACATCCATATCCGCAGTATCGTCCGAATAACAGACGGATTGGAAAAAGCTTTCTTTGTCAATTTTATTGCAAAGATAATCTTTCAATCCTGCGATGGTGAAAAATGAAGGGGTAATGCTGTAAAAGAAATCTTTGGCAAAAATATAAAACGCAAACTCCGATTTTACGGGAAAGAGCGTTTTTGAAATACGGATGATGTTTTTTGCAGAAAGGGGGCATTCAGTCCCTTTGGGCAAAAAGAGGATATTTTCTTTATTGGCTAAAAGCGCTTCCAGTTCCGTTTTGCTTAAGGAATTAAACTTCAGCGTGTTCTTGTTTGTGTTGAAATTGAGATCGCCGGCTCTTATGCTTTCATTCACTTTCAAGTTGTATTTTTGTATGAACTCATCGGCATAATTGCTGAAAACAGCTTCAAATTTCTCATTGATGTGATAAGGGCTTTTGTCGTCATCAATCAAAATCAATCCGTTTTTAATACATCTGGAAGTGATCTTTTTCTTTGTAAGCCGTTGCTTGGAAAAATAATATCCGTCCAAAATTCTTGCTGAAATGCCATTTTGTCCTTGGTTTTGGATAAAGGAATCTCCTCCCGGAGGGATGGGAAGTTTGGCAGAGCATTGCATGTTGTTTAAAAAACCGTTGTCACCGAACAGGTAGTTTTTTAAAAAACGGTATTCTTTTTTATAGAAAAAGCTTTCTTTTTCAGGCAAAATATTTTCTGTTTCATCTTCTGCCAAAAATTGATTTGTGGCGACATCGTAATAAATTGTATAAAAATCTTTCTGAATATCGTTGGTCGGAATATGGCCTATATCGTATAAACTTTCACCGATAACGGAAAGCCCGACGCACATTTCATTATATTCATCGAAATAAGAAGCATTGTTCACAAGTTTTTTATAGGTTAAGAGCGTTTGCAGTTCTTCTTTTAACCGTTCCTTGTGACTGGGAGCGATTTTATTTATGGTCAAAATTTCTTCAAAATTGCATTTAAAAAATGGTTTTCGCTTGAAAAAATTCAATAACAGATTGGAATATTGATTAATGGGGGCAAGTTTGATTTTTTCCGTTTCAAAAACACATTGTATTACAGGCAGTTCCAAATCCGCATATTGGGTGTCGGGAGAAGAGCAAAGACCGGTCAATGTCAGCATATTTCTTAAGACAGGATATGGCGGTTTTGGGTTATGACGCGATATAATGCTGCAATTGCACTATTCCGTCATGCGAATAAACCGCATTCCATTTTTTTATGGACAGATTATATGTCCAATGGGTGTATTTCGCGCGGATATACAATTCATTATTGACTTTTCTGATATTGCATATTCTTGCTGTGATAATGAAGCTTGAGCATTCTTTTTTATTTTTATCCGGCTGCCGCTGCAGAGGCGGAAATTTGCATTTCAATATCAAAACGGATTTTAATGTAGGGACGTTTATGGTGTCAATGTTTTTTAATTGTATATATAAACCGCCCGTGGAAATATCATGATAAACAATATTGCCGTTATCTATCGTTTCCCATTCCTCTTTCACCACCTGCGTATCGGTAAAGGCGAGTTCATAAAAAGGGTAGGCTTCTCTTTTTACGGGGTAGCGTATTTGTTCCCTCCGCTGCAAAAGTGAAATGGTATACGGAAACATGGTGACGAAGAAAAATTTATTGCCGTTTTGGGTATAGGTGACAACCGGAACCGTAAATTCACAAGGCAATGTGGAATTGGCTAAAGGGATATGAAAGGTCAGTACCAATTCGGTATTTGCGCTGATTTCCAAATTTTCCTGCATGTCGCAGAAAAAAAATAAATGGTCGTGGGAGATGTTGGTCAGCGTAAGAGCAGGTAAAGCAATGGTACTTTTTTGAAAATATCCTTTAAACAAGGCATTGGTTTGGTATGCTTGGCTGATAATATTGTATATTTGTTTTTTGTTCGTATAATTTTTACAAAAAAAGTTTTCAGCGTTGTTCATTATGTTCCATGCTGCGGTAAGATACAATTAATAAAACAGTTATGAATAAGGTATGGTTAAAGATTTTTATTTCATTTCTTGATAACGTCAATAAACGTTAATAATTTATTAAAACATGGTCTTTGTCTTATCCGCAGGTCTTATCAAAGGTTAATTGTTTGTTTTAAAAATAATGATAGATGAGAATAAATATTAATATGCTTTTAAAGAAAAATCAATATCTTTTTTGTGTTCTTTTTTGCGGAGTATTTTTTGATATGCTCTAAAAAAAATATGAAAAACTAAATGCTTGTAACTCTTTTAACAAAGATTTTTGGCAATAATATACGTAAAAGGCGTAAGGGATTGTATTTGACGCGGGTTGAGCTCGCGGAGCGGTTAGGCATAGGGCAGCAATCGTTGTCACGTATCGAGAGAGGGGTAACGGCTCCTAAGTTTGAACGTTTGGAAGAGATCGAGGATGTTTTGCAGTGTTCCGTTTCCGCCCTTTTTCATGCCGAACCATGTGAAAAAGGCGGGATTGACCGGATTATCAGGGAAAATTTGCAGGGTTTGCAGGAAAAGGAACAAAAAATTATTTTAAAGCTTATTGCGGAAGTTTCCGTTGTTCTTAAAGAAGGAACAAAACGGACAAAAAATAATTTTTAGTGTAATTATTTATTGTTATTGCTTATTTTTATTTATGCCGATATTTGTTTTGCAATTTCCGTAAAGTATGCGTATGCTTTTTTTGAGGAAAGCATGAAAAAACATTTACAAATCATTATTTGCTTTTTATCGTGTCTTGCGGCTTTTTGGGATACCGGGACCGCCCTTGGTCAATCTCCGTATTCCGTGCGGCTGATGTGGATTGAGAGCGATCAGGATACGGTTTTATGCATTACGCTGGAACCTGAGAAGGGCTATTATACCTATGCTCCGGAGCAGGACGGCGTTTATCCGACGCAAATAAGCATAAAAGGCGGTTCGCAGAAAATTCCTTTGCTTTTTCCTTTGGGAACAAAAAAGCGCGACGCCGCAGGGGATAAAACCGTGCGGGTTTTTGAGGGCACGGCACGGATATATGCTTTATTTCCTGAAAAAAGCGAACAAACAATAGGAATATCTTTGCTTGCCTGTTCACAGGAGCATTGCGTTCCTTTTTCCGTGCATGAGGATTTATCCGGGGTTCCAAGCATTGATAGCGCGAATTTTCGATACAAAAATGAACTGTATGATATGCTCTATGCGTATTCCAACCGTGTTCTTGCAGCGGAGCGGCTTGGCGAAATAAAAAATAATTCCTCCCTCGTATCTGTGAGGGGTGAAACCGGTTTCACACAGGAAAACCAACAAAATGGTTCCGCCGTGCAAACGGCGGGAAATGATTTGGAAGCGTTTTCTTTGGAAAATTTGCAAAAAAAGATGCAGACGGAAGTTCCTTTTAAGCAAGAAACGGCGGCATATTCTTTTCAGATACGGCCTTTTTATCAGGAATTGGAAGTGCGCTCTGCCGCGCAGGCTGTCTTTTTCGGCTTGCTTGCTGGATTTATTTTAAATTTCATGCCTTGCGTATTGCCGATTGCGGCATTGAAAGTCCATGCTTTTTTAGGCGCGGATTTAAAGCGGGACAGCGGGCTTTTCAGGCGGCAAATGCTTTTTTTTGCCTTGGGCATTTTGGCGTGGTTCATGGTTCTTGCCGTGCTTCTTGGTCTTGCGGGGCTGACTTGGGGGCAAGTATTCCAAAAATATTGGCTCATGCTTTTTTTGTGCGTGTTGGTTTTCATGCTTTCGCTTTCGCTTTTTGATGTTTTTCATTTGCCTGTTTTGAATTTACGCGTGCGGGAACAAAAAAATGCCGCTGTCGATGCTTTTTTGAGCGGTTTTTTAGCCACAATCTTGGCAACGCCGTGCAGCGGTCCGCTTCTTGGCGGTGTGCTCGGTTTTACGGTATTACAGCCGTTTTTTGTGGTTTTGCTTGTATTTTTGTGCATGGGCTTGGGCATGGCTTCGCCCTATTTTCTTTTTGCATATAGCCCCCGACTGATTCGGTTCATGCCGAAAGCCGGAACCTGGCTTATCGCCATGGAAAAAATACTGGCATTTTTCCTTTTGGGAACAGCGTTATATTTGTTTTCTCTTTTGCCGGATTTTTTGCATGTGAGAACGTTAATTTTTCTTTTAATCCTGAGCTGTTGCCTGTATGTTTGGGGAAAGTGGGCACGTTTATATCTGCAAAAAATGCGGAAAATCCTTGCGGAAGCACTGCTGGTGATCTGTACTGCGGGAAGCTTCACTTTTCTTTTCATACAGCCTGAAACGGAAACCGAAACATTTTTTTGGCAGGATTTTGCAAAACAAGAGTTTATGCAGGGCTTGGGCGAAAAAACATTGATGCTGAAATTCACCGCTGATTGGTGCCCAACCTGCAAGGTTCTTGAAAATACAGTGTTTTCCAATAAAAATAAGGAAGAATTGGCACGGATTTTTTCTGATGATGTTCGGTTCATTCTTGTGGATATGACGCAGTTTTCCGAAGAAAAACAAAAACTTTTGACTTCTCTCGGAAGCGCGAGCATACCGCTTTTGGCGGTTTTTCCCAAAAAAAATCCGTATCAGCCCATCATTGTCAGGGATATTTATACGTTCAGCACAGTTCAAAAGGCTCTGCAAAAAGCCCGTTCAGAATAAGCCATGCAAGAAAGAACAGAAGAATTGAACATATTCCATGTGCAGTTATTGGAATTATTGCTTGATATTGCCGTAACGCTCGTTGTTGCCGGAGCTCATTCGGGCAAAACGATCAGGATTGTCAAACGTTTTGCAAAAGCTTATGGTTTTGATGTGTATATCATGCTGCAAATGAAAAGCGTGGTTTTGACGCTCAGCCATTCCGAAGATCACGGTGTCCAGCAAACCGCGATCCGCCATATTCCGAATTTCGCCTTGAATTTTTATTTTCAGAATATGCTCAGCCGCCTTAGCTGGCAAGTGCATGACGAAGGCATGGATTTTGCCGTGCTTACGGCAAAATATCATGAAATCATCACTGCGTCGCGCTATTCATATTGGTTTGTTTTAATTGCGGTATCTTTGGCAAATATGGGATTTTGCCGGCTTTTCGGCGGAGATTTTTGGTCCATGCTTTTTGTTTTGTCAGGCACCGCGGCGGCATATCATGTGCGTTCAAAAATTCAGGGAACAGGGATCAATCATTTGCTGGTGATAAGCTTTACCGCGTTTGTGAGTTCAGTCATCGCAGGCTGCACCGTGCTTTTTTCCTTAGGGTCGACAGCTCCCATAGCGCTGGCGACAAGCGTTTTGTTCTTGATTCCTGGAGTGCCTTTGATAAATTCCTTAATAGAGATATTGGAAGGGCATATTTTGAATGGCATTGAAAAACTGCTTCATTCCTGCACGGTAATTGTCTGTATCGCTTTAGGATTGCTTTTGACTTCCGTTTTATTGGGGCTTGAAAATTTATGAGTATGGAACACGCATGGTTGATTTTTGAAGATATGTTTTTTTCTTTTTTAGCCGCTTTCGGTTTCGGCTCGATTTCCAATCCTCCTTTCAAAGCGTTGCTTGCGGCGGGTTTTTTAGGCGCTTTCGGGCATGGTTTGCGGTATTTTTTAATGAACGTATGTTTGCTTCATATCGTTCCCGCTTCTTTTCTGGCTGCGTTCTGTTTGAGTTTTGCGGCTTTTTGCATTGCCAAAAAAATGCATATCCTTTTGGAAGTTTTCACGTTTCCTGCCATATTGCCCATGATTCCGGGCATTCCCGCATATAATACGATAATATCATTGGTAAAATTTTTAAATGCAAAGCAGGGAACCGGACATGTTTTTTTGGAACAGGTTTTTTATAATGGATTTTCAGCCCTGTTTATCTTATCCGCCCTTGTTTTGGGCATATTGTTTCCGTATTTGCTTATGAGCGAAAAGTGCTGGGCGATTTCTCGCCAAGCCTGCCGGAAAAAATGATTTAAAAGAGAAAAATCACTTGAATAAGATAGCGAAATGATATAGGTTATCGGTGCTTTTGACATATTTAACGTAAATCAATTCACCCAAATCAATTTATTATGGAAGTAAAAGACTATGTTTAAATCTTTAGCGAGGACAATTTCTCAAATTCGTTTTCGTATTTCACACCGCAATACGTTTGCCCACGTACATAAGGAAGCGGAATTCGGTCAGTCCCTTGACCCCCTGTGCCCCAAAATTTTGCATGTTTTCAAAGGCGGATATGGTTTTGACGAACTGCTTCGGGACATCATAGCGGGGATAACGGTCGGTATTGTCGCTATGCCTCTTGCCATGGCTTTTGCCATAGGTTCCGGGGTGACGCCGCTGCACGGTTTGTATACTGCTATTATTTCCGGTATTTTGATTGGTTTTTTGGGAGGCAGCCGTTTTCAGGTGAGCGGTCCGACCGGCGCTTTTGTCATCATCATTTACGGTATTGTTTACAGACATGGTTATGACGGACTTGTCATCACTTCTTTCATGGCGGGCTGCATGCTGGCTCTCGCAGGTTTTTTCAGGCTCGGCTCCATTATCAAATATATTCCGTATCCCGTGACGACCGGTTTTACCGCCGGTATCGCCCTGACTATTTTTTCTTCCCAAATGGGTGACTTTTTCGGTTTGTCTTTAGAGCAGGTTCCGCCTGATTTCATTTCAAAATGGGCTTTGTATTTTTCTGAAATGGGTGATTTGCATTTGGCAACTTTCGCCATTGCCCTTGGAACGCTTATTTTGATGTTTTTGGTGCGGTATTTTACACCCCGCATTCCTGCTCCCGTCGTGGGGGTTTTGGTAGGGGGATTTGTCGTTTGGGCTTTCGGCTTGCCTGTTGAAACCATTTCTGCCCGTTACGGTGAAATTCCTGCAACCCTGCCGAGTTTTCAGCCCATTCATTTTTCTTTGGAGCGTATTATCGTTCTTTTTCCCGATGCTATCACCATCGCCATTTTGGCAGGTTTGGAATCATTGCTTACCTGCGTTGTCGCAGACAGCATGACAGGGGACAGGCACTATTCCAATATGGAACTTATCGCGCAAGGTTCCGGCAATATCGCGTGTTCTTTGTTCGGCGGCATTCCCGCAACCGGCGCTATCGCAAGAACCGCAACCAATATCAGCAGCGGTGCGAGAAGCCCCGTTTCCGCCATCATCCATGGCTTTACTGTGCTCGCCTTTGTGCTTTGGCTTTCTCCCCTCACTTCCGCAATCCCCCTTGCCTGCCTTGCCGCCGTCATGGTCATCACTTCCTATGGCATGCTTGAAATCAATGCAATCAAAAATATTTTGCGGGGTCCCAAATCCGACTGGTCCATCATGCTTTTGACGTTTTTGCTGACCGTTCTTGTCGATTTGACCGTTGCCGTGTATGTCGGGGTTCTTTTGGCTTCCCTGCTCTTTATGCGCCGTATGAGCGTGATGAGTTCCATTGAAGCGTTGGAAGAACACGAAGTCGTGCGTGATTTTGACGAAAGTCTTGTCAATCAAGACGATTTGCCGAAAGGGGTTTTCGTTTATTCCATATCCGGACCGTTCTTCTTCGGCATGGTGGACCGTTTCCAAAGAATGTTCATGCGCCGCAATCCCGATATCAAGGTATATATTTTGTATATGCGTGACGTGCCGGCTATCGACGCTACCGGCATCCACGTTTTGGAAGCGTTTTTAGCCCATAGGAAATCCAATGATTTTCATGTGATTTTGGCTAACCCGCCGGCAAGAACCCGCCGTATTCTGAAAAAAATGGGCATTATGAACGCCTTGGGCGAGAATAATATTTGCCACAGTCTGAAAGCTGCCATAACCCGTGCGGAACATTTGTTATAAGAAATAAAGATGTTGGATTAAAAAACTTACAGTTCGAATAAGAATTGTAAGTTTTTTTATTTTGTGCTATAAAAAATGAATGTTGAAAGAAAAACATACGCTGCGTATATTATATAGATTTTTTTGCCTCTTTTTTCTTCTTTTTTTCTGTTCCGCCTGTCAAGGTTCCGGATTGCGGTCCGAATTGCAGGAAGAACTTCTTTCTTCGCCCATGCTCGGGGAATATTTTTATGCGGAATTGGAACCGTATAAGAAAGAAGTGGGCGAAGTTTACAACCATAAAAATAAACTGTGGTGGGATACTTTTGCCAGCGCTGATTTAAATACATTGGAACAAACGGCGTTAAAAGAAAATTATGATATTTTGACGGCATATTCACGTATGAAACAATATGCTGCCGAGGCGCATATCGCCGAAAGCGAATTTTTTCCTTTGATAACTGTCGGAGCGTCAGGAACAAGCGCCCATGCGGAACGAAAAAGCGGTTCTTCCGAGCGGACGGTTTCTGAAACTACTGAAAAATATGGACTGAATGCGTCCGCATCCTATGAGCTGGATTTGTGGGGGCGTGTGCGCTCTGCGTATTCCGCCGATAACATGCGGTTTTATGCGAGCAGGGACGATTGGCAAACGGCAGCGATGACCATTACGGCGAATATTGCAAGCGCGTGGGTGGAATTATTGGGAAATCAAGCGGAAACAGACATTGTCAAAGAGCAGATCAGGGTTAATGAAAGTCTTGTCAAATTGCAGAAAGTGCGGTTTTCCAATTCCTTGGTGAGCAGTCTTGATGTGTTGCAGCAAGAAGAAGTGCTCGCTTCCTCGAAGGCGGAGCTTCCCGATTTGCTGCAAGCGAATTTGGAATTGAAAAATACGCTTTGCATTTTACTTGGAAAAATTCCCGGAAATGCATTGAATATTGACGAGCACGCCCCTCTGCCGGATGTTTTGGCTATTCCGGATGTGGGAATACCTGTCGAATTGCTTCAATACAGACCGGATATCCGTTCCGCGTGGGCAAACGTGCAGGCAAAACATTTTGATTTGAAAGAAGCGCAGGCCAACCGTCTGCCAAAGCTCAACCTGTCTGTTTCGCATGTTTTCAATGCGGGCAGTCTTTCACTTTTGCTTGAAAACTGGACCAATGAGCTTATGGGGAGTTTGAGTTATACGCTTTTCGACGCCGGGGCGAAGAAGCATCAGGTTGAAAAAATGAGGGCCATGGCGGAAGAAGCGGTCACCGCCTATATAAAAACCGTGGCGGAAGCTGTGGCGGAAGTGAACAATGCCATAGCACAGGAATATTCCCAGCAGGAAAAACTCCGGCTTTTGGAACAGCAGTACGTTATGGCGAAAAGTGCGACACGCGGAGCGTTGAATTCTTATTTGGAAGGCTCGGAAGATGTCATGCGTTTTCTCACCCTTTTGCAAAGCACGCAGGATTTGGAACGGACTATTGCGAAACAGCGGGTCAATGTGGTTCAAGTGCGGATTAATCTCTATCGTGCCTTAGGCAATATGTATTTTCCTGAAGAGCAGGTTTTTGTTTTAGCCCAAAAGGAAGCGGTTGATGAAAAATAGAAGGACGATTTTCATTGTTATCGGAATATTTTTAGCAATGTTTGCCGTTTCATGGTTTTTTATGGCGACAAAACCCGTGAGCATGCGGAAACGGGCTGAAACGACACGGTTCGCCGTGAATGTTCTGGAAGTTTCCGTCGGGGAGGCTCCCGTGCAAATCAGGGCATTGGGCACGATAAGACCGTATCAGGAAACAAATATCAATGCGCGGGTGAGTTCGCAGGTCGTTTTTTTGTCAGAAAATTCCGATATCGGCGCTATTGTGAAAAAAGATGAAGTGTTGGTTAAGCTTGACGCGGATACCTATGTGAACACATTGCGATTGAAAAAAAGTGATTTGGCGAAGGCGAAGGCGGCTTACGAACTTGAAATGGGGCAGCAAAGCGTTGCGAAAGCGGAAGCGGAACAGTTGAAACAGCTTTCTTCCTCATTTATCGGGGAGGTCATCATTTCCGATTTGGCTTTGCGCGCGCCGCAGCTTGCTCAGGCGAAAGCCGATGTGGAAGCGGCGGAAGCAGCCGTGAAAATGGCACAGCTTGATGTGGATTATACGACAATCAAAGCGCCTTATAATTCCATGGTTACGGAACGCAATGTTTCCGTGGGAAGTCTTACCAATACCCAAGACAATTTGATGACCCTGGTAGGCATTGACGAATACAGAATTGAAGCGGCTGTTGCCATTGATAAGTTGACAAGCCTCAATCTTAAAAAAAATGCCAATTCGAAAGTGCAGATCACCACGTCCACGGGAGTTGTGCGGGAGGGGCGCATTATCCGCCATGTGGCGAGTCTTGATTCCGCCACGCGCATGGGGCGTATCTTAATCAGCATTCCCGATCCGCTGGGTATAAAAAACAATGCTCCAGCCCTTATTTTGGGCGACCATGCGGAAGTTGTTTTTAAAGCGGGAACGCTTGAAAATTCCGTTATCGTGCCCCGCAGGGCTTTGCAGCCTAACGACAGCGTTTTCGTGGCTATGCCCGTGACGCAAAATAAGGACGACGGAAGCGATGAGGACGGCGTGCAGTATGTTCTTGATATTCGGGAAGTCGATATCGCATGGAAAGATTTGGACAACGTCTATATCCGCAGCGGGTTGGAAAATTCCGAATATGTCATCACATCCGTTATTCCTACCGCCATCCAAGGCATGCCTTTAACCATCAGCAATATTGTTAAAAATTCGTGACCATGCAAGCTCATAACGAAAATATCAATAAGGGACCGCTTTCCTGGATGGCGAGAAACCCCGTGGCAGCCAATATTTTGATGGTTGTCCTGCTTGTTGGCGGTTTTCTTATTTCCACGCGCATAACGAAAGATGTTTTTCCTTCCTTTACCGTCGGCGCTATCACCATCAGCGTGAGCTATCCGGGGGCTACACCGGAAGAAATTGAAAAAAGCATTGTCAATGTCATTGAAGATTCCCTTGAAAGCGTTGACGGAATAAAAGAAACCGCGGTGAAAATCAGTCCGGGAACAACGCAGCTGACCCTTACTTTGCATGATTACGTGGATGAAAACAAAGTCTTGCAGGATGTGAAAGCGGAAATAGACAGGATTTCCACTTTTCCGAAAGAATCGGAACGCCCCGTTATCGCTTTGCGGCTTCGGCACGTCGAGGTTTTAAACGTGCTTTTATACGGGAATAAGGATTATCAGATTTTACGGTATTGGGCTGATATTATCAAAGATGATTTGTCACAATCCCCTCTTATCGCCAATGTCGAAGTCGAGGGGACGAAGGAATTTGAAATCCATGTGGAAGTTCCGCAGGATAATCTGCGTAAGTATGGCTTGAAATTAGAGGATATAGCGACAGTTATCGGTGATATGTCCATCGAGCTTGGCGGGGGGACGCTGAAAACCCGCGCGGGCGATATTTTGCTCAATGTTGATGAACGCCGTGATTACGCCGCTGAATTTGCGGATATTGTCGTGCGTACCAATGAAGACGGCAGCCGCCTTATGCTGGAAGATATCGCGACTATTTCGGAGGGGGTGGAAGATGTCACCCGCTGGTCCGAGTTTAATGGGGAAGATACGCTTTTTTTGGCCATTTATAAGAATGAAAGCAACGACCCCGTGACAGTCGCCAATGCCGCTTTAAAAATCATCAATTATTACAATGAAATTTTGCCGGGTGATATTCGGCTGGAAGTGCGGAATAATTTGTCCGATATTTATAAAGACCGTGCGGAAACCCTTATCAACAACGCTGTTGCGGGTGTGTTGCTTGTTTTTGTCTGTTTGGCTGTTTTTTTGCGTCCGTCTTTGGCGTTATGGGTGAGTTTGGGAATACCGACTTCTATCTTGGGCGGTTTTTGGTTTTTTATCCCTTTTGATTTGACAATCAACGTCATCACCATGTTTGCTTTCATTGTGACGCTCGGAATTGTCGTTGACGATGCCATTGTCGTGGGTGAAAATATCAGCTCATGGCAGGACAGGGGGAAACCGGCGATAGAAGCGGCTGTCTGCGGTATCCGCGAAGTTGCGATTCCTGTTGTTTTCAGTGTTCTTACCAATATGCTGACTTTTCTGCCTATTCTTTTTGTCCCCGGAATGATGGGCAAAATTTGGGCGGGTTTGCCGCTTATCGTCATTGCCGTGTTCAGCTGTTCCTTGTTGGAATCCTTATTTGTGCTTCCCGCCCACCTTTCACATCAAAAGAAAGTTCTTGTTGAAGAAAACGCGGTGTATTCCTGGTGGAAAGAACCCATTAAGTTCATTTGTCAGAAGCAAGATATTTTTAATAAGGCGTTTTTGTATTTTGTGGAATACCGTTACGGCGCGTTTATCAATTATGTCATAAAAAACCGTTATGTCACGGTTGCAATAGGCATTGCCTTGCTTTTTTGCAGCATCAGCTATGCTCTTTCCGGACGGCTGGGCTTTGACCTCATGCCGCGGGCGGAATCGGATTACGCTTTTGCGGAAGCGACTATGCCGGCAGGCGCTCCGCAGCATGAAATAGACAGGATTAAAAATCATCTTGTCGATGCCGCAAAGGAAATTATTGCGGAAAATGGCGAGGAAAAGCTTTCCAAAGGCGTTTATGCCCGTATCAGCGAGGATTCCATTCAAATCCGCGCTTTTTTAACCGATGCCAATACAAGACCAATCACAACGGAAGAATTTACGAATTTATGGCGTGAAAAAGTGGGGGTTATTCCCGGCGTGGAAACGCTCAGCATGCTTTCCGACCGCGGAGGTCCCGGATCGGGCAAGGGGCTGACCGTGTTTTTATCCCATAGGGATACGGATGTTTTGAATTTGGCGGCAGCCGATCTTGCTTATTTTTTGCAGGAATTTCCTGAAGTAGGGGATATTGATGCGGGAATTTCCAATACAAGGCGGCAGTTTGACTTAAAACTTCTTCCCTTGGCAGGGCAGCTCGGCTTCACTTCCCGTGACATAGCTTCCCAAGTGCGCGCTGCCTATGAGGGGGTTATCGCTTTGCGTCAGCAGCGCGGAACAAATGAAATAACCGTGCGTGTCCGTTTGCCGGAAAATGAAACACAGCTTGCGTATTTTGAAGATTTGGTTTTGCGTTCCCCCTCCGGGCAGGAAGTGCTGTTGCGCGATATTGTGCAGGTCATCGATACCATGGCGGAGGCGAAGATTATTCATGATAACGGGCGGAAAAGTATTCAGGTGACGGCGAATATCAATCCGTCTTCCGCAACAAGCATGCTCATGCGCAGCGTGCAGGCGAATATTTTGCCTGAACTCATGGTGCGTTACCCCGGACTTCATTGGCGTTTCGGCGGGCGTCAGCAGGATATGCAGGAAAGCACGAATACCATGATTTACGGGTTGCTGTTTTCTTTGCTCGGCATTTATGCCCTGCTTGCCATTCCGTTTAAAAGTTATACGCAGCCTTTTATCATCATGGTTTCCATTCCTTTTGGCATTGTGGGCTCAATTCTCGGACACATGCTTTTGGGACACAGCCTCAGCGTCATCAGTATTTTCGGTATGGTGGCATTGACCGGGGTCGTTGTGAACGATTCGCTCGTGCTTATCGATTTTGCAAATATCCGCAGGCTTGGCGGGCAGGATTGCTATACCGCCGTAAGGCAGGCAGCCATTCAGCGTTTCAGACCGATTTTGTTGACAACGCTCACAACGTTCATGGGGCTCATGCCCATGATGTTTGAAACCTCGAAAGAGGCTGTCATGATGGTGCCTATGGCTATTTCTCTTGGTTTCGGGGTTTTGTTTGCGACGTTCATTACCCTTGTCATCGTGCCTTCTTTTTACGTTATTTTGGAAGATATGCATGATGCAATACGGGGGCTTTGGAAATAGCCGTTTTGTTTGGAGCCGTTGCGGGGATTTTATTCAGATATTGTTTATTGATTTGAAATCATTATAAAAAAAGCGGGATTTTTCCCGCTTTTTTTATGTTCTTTTTTAATAAGATTTGTAAAAGCCGCAAAATCATCACCGGAGCGTTTTTTTCGTATTTGTTTTCGCGCGGAATTATTTTGTTTGGGAAAAATTCCGGTTATTTTCTCCTTGGCTTACTTTCTGTGTTTTTTTGTATTCTTTTTTCTTTCGCTTCCTGTGTTTTTTAATAAATCCGTTGTGCTTGTTACGGCAGTTTTTGGATTGTTCCCGCAGCGTTTTTTCTATTGCCGCATTGGCAAATTTTTGCGGTCAATTACAGGAAACACACGTTGCACCATTATGTTTTGAGAGGGAAAAAATAAGGATTATCATATGGTGAATTTATTATGACATAAAAAAAGCCTGACATGTTGTCAGGCTTTTCAAGTTTTATTTAGGGAACAATATTATTCTTTGCCTGCCATTTTTTTGAGTTGGGCATAGCGTTCATTGTATTGTTCAATGAGGGTTGTACGGTATTGTTTTGCAAGTTCGGGCTTTGCGCTTTCAAGTTGTGCGAAGCGGTTTTCGCCGAGCATGAATTCTTCCATCGTGCCGTCAGGTTCTTTGCTGTCAAGGCTGAATGGCTGTTCAAGCTCAGGGTTGAAGCGGTAAAGAGGCCAGTAACCGGATTTTACGGCAAGTTTCGCTTCTTCCATGCTCTTGCCCATGCCTTTGCGGATACCTTGGTTGATACATGGCGCATAAGCGACAATGAGAGAAGGACCGTGGTACGCTTCCGCTTCTTTGAATGCTTTGAGCACTTGGTTCATATCGGCACCCATGCTTACATACGCGACATAAACATAGCCGTAGCTCATCATCATTCTGCCGATGTCTTTCTTGCGTATAGGCTTACCGCTTGCGGCAAATTGCGCGATAGAACCGAGAGGGGTAGCTTTGGAAGCCTGACCGCCGGTATTGGAGTAAACTTCCGTATCCATGATAAGGATATTGATGTCAGCGCCTGATGCGAGAACATGGTCTACGCCGCCGAAGCCGATATCATAGCCCCAACCGTCACCGCCGAAGATCCAGAAAGATTTTTTCGTGAAAAGGTCGCTCATGTGGGCTATTTCATGGAGAACGCAGCCGCAATTTTCAGAGCAGGAGCCTTGAGCGAAAATAAGGTCCATGACAGCTTCGCCGCATTCTTTTGATTTAATGCCGTCGCCTCTGTTATCAAGCCAATTCTGAATGGCTTCTTTGAGTTCTTCGGAAATATCTTCTTGGAGCGCTTGTTCGCAAAGGGAAACAAGTTTGTTCACGCGTGCCGTATAGGCGTCGTGCATGCCAAGACCATATTCTGCCGCGTCTTCAAACAAGGAGTTGCCCCAAGCGGGACCGTGACCGTCTTTATTGGTCGTATACGGATTTACCGGAGAAGAAGCACCCCAAATGGAGCTGCAGCCTGTTGCGTTGGCAACAACCATGCGTTCACCGAAGAGTTGGGTCAAAAGTTTCACATAAGGGGTTTCGCCGCAGCCGGCACAAGCACCGGAAAATTCAAGAAGCGGTTGTTGGAATTGTGAACCTTTGAGGGTGAAACGGTCCATGGCGTCAGTTTTTTGTTCAACATTTTCAAGGGCGAAAGCAAGGTTGGCATTTTCCTGGTCCTGCAGTTCGGCAAGAGGCTTCATGACAAGAGCTTTTTCCTTGGCTGGGCAAACGTTGGCGCAGGAACCGCAGCCTTGGCAGTCCATCGAATAAACTTGCATGCGGAATTTCAAGCCTTCCAAGCCTTTACCGATTGCGTTGACGCTTTCAAAACTTTCAGGGGCGCCTGCGAGTTCTTCTTCTGTCGCAAGGATAGGACGGATGGAAGCATGAGGACATACAAGAGAACATTGGTTGCATTGAATGCAGTTTGCGGAAATCCAATGCGGAATGGCAATGGCGACACCGCGTTTTTCGCAAGCCGTCGTGCCGAGAGGAACAACGCCGTCAGGGCTGAATGCGGAAACGGGAAGTTTATCGCCTTGCTGTGCGAGGATAGGACGGACAACGTCGCGGATATACGGATCTTGATCGTTGTAAATGCTTGGAGTGTCTTCGGCATTCGCCCAAGAATCAGGATATTGTATTTCAACAAGAGCATCGATAGCTTTATCCACAGCCGCAATGTTCATGTTAACAACTTTTTCGCCTTTTTTGCCGTAAGTTTTGCGGATGGAGTCCTTCAAGAGGCTGATAGCTTCTTCAAAAGGAAGAACATTGGCAAGTTTGAAATAAGCGGTTTGTGTCACCATGTTGATACGTCCGCCAAGACCGACTTCCTGCGCAACTTTCACGGCGTCGACATTATAGAATTTGAGTTTCTTTTGCGCGATAATTCTCTTCATTTGACCCGGAAGTTCTTTTTCAAGTTCTTTAACGGTATTCCATGCGGAGTTCAAAAGGAAAGTTCCGCCTTCTTTAATGCCTTCGAGAACATCATATAAATGCACATAGGCGGATTTATGGCAAGCGACGAAATCGGCACGGGTGACAAGATATGAGGATTTGATCGGTTTTTTGCCGAAACGCAGGTGGGAAACGGTGAAACCGCCGGATTTTTTGGAGTCGTAAGCAAAATATGCTTGAG
Organism: Taurinivorans muris; assembly: GCF_025232395.1. Classification (GTDB taxonomy): domain Bacteria; phylum Desulfobacterota; class Desulfovibrionia; order Desulfovibrionales; family Desulfovibrionaceae; genus Taurinivorans; species Taurinivorans muris. The sequence goes on along the minus strand of NZ_CP065938.1, from coordinate 1,123,894 downwards.
CGAACATATCGGTATTGTCACCGATAATTTTAATGGCCTGCTTGTTCGCACCGACTGTGCCGTCAGAACCGAGACCGAAGAATTTGCATTGGACTGTGCCTTCCGCAACGGTATCGATTTCATGACCGACTTCCAGGGAAAGGAAGGTCACATCGTCTTTGATGCCCACTGTGAAGTGGTTTTTAGGTCCGCTTACGAGCATATTGTCAAATACGGCGAGAGCCATGGCGGGAGTAAAGTCTTTTGAACCAAGACCGTAGCGTCCGGCGATGATTTTAGGGAATACGCGGATAGCTTCGCCTTTTTCAACAAATGCGGAGCAAATATCCTGATAGAGCGCTTCTCCCAAAGAGCCGGGTTCTTTTGAACGGTCGAGAACGGTAATGGTTTGAACCGTTGCGGGAAGAACTTGGAAAAGGTGGTCAACGCTGAACGGACGGTACAAATGAACTTTGATAAGACCGACTCTTTGACCGCCGTTATTCAGGTAGTCGATAACTTCTTCGATAACATCACAGGCGGAACCCATTGCGACAATGACTCTGTCCGCTTCCGGATCTCCGTAATAGTCAAACGGTTTGTATTTGCGTCCGGTGATTGATTCGACCCGTTCCATAGCGTCGACGACAATGCTTGGAATTTGGTTGTAGAACGGATTGGAGCTTTCCCTGTTTTGGAAATACGTATCCGGATTTTGCGCGGTGCCTCTTTGATGAGGATATTCGGGGTTCATGGCGCGGTCGCGGAAAGCCTGCACATTATCCCAATTCACAACTTTTTTGATGTCGTCGTAGTCGATAACTTCAATTTTGCGGATTTCGTGGGAAGTACGGAAGCCGTCAAAGAAGTGACAGAAAGGCACGGAAGAATCAATGGCGGCAAGGTGGGCTACCAAAGCCAGGTCCATCGCTTCCTGCGGGTTATTGGAGCAAAGCATCGCAAACCCTGTTTGACGGGCGGACATGACGTCTTGGTGGTCGCCGAAAATGGAAAGGGAATGGCTTGCCAAAGCACGGGCTGCAACGTGGAATACGCCGGGCAGAAGTTCGCCGGCAATTTTATACATATTAGGAATCATCAAAAGAAGACCTTGAGATGCTGTGAACGTTGAAGTCAAAGCACCTGCGACAAGACTGCCGTGCACGGTGCCGGCTGCCCCCGCTTCTGACTGCATTTCCCGAACGTTGACAACTTGTCCCATTACGTTCTTTTTACCTTGGGCTGCCCAATCGTCCATAAGTTCACCCATAACGGAAGATGGGGTGATAGGATAAATTGCAGCGGCATCGCTAAGGGCATAGGCAACGTGGGCGGCTGCGGTGTTGCCGTCCATGGTTTTCATTTTTGCTGCCATATTTCCTCCATAAAGATAGTTTTGTATTAAATTAATATGTGCATGGAATACCAATAAGAAATACACACAAATCGAAATGCGGTTCGCATAGCTTGCTTTATTTCTCTTCTCATGAAGTGAAAACTAATGCATGCATTTGTGTGCGTTGCTTATTTGACAACAGTAACCATACTAATTTTTTTAGAAAATTTCAAGTTAAAAAATAAAAATAATTTGTTATTGATTGTCAAAAAAATGAATTCGGGAAACAAAAAATATGTATTTTTACGCTAACCCTTTGAAATACAAAACATGGCACAAGGTTTGCTATAAGAAAGGCATGCGTATGAAATTATGTTTTTGTGGAGGCTGTTATGTTTATGTTACTTGGTGGAAACGAAAAAAAATCCAAAAAAGAAATTTCTCAGGCACAAAGCGTGAAAGAGGCGAAAGAATTATTCAATATGGGACGTTTTCCCGTTGTCACGACACAACAAATTGAAAACCGCCCTATCGCAAAAGTGCTCGGCCTTGTGTGCTGCCGCGGTTTTGATTCGGAAGAGGCTTTTTTCGGAATGGCTGCCATGGCGGTGAACAAAGGCGCGCAAGGCATTATCGGATACAATGAAAACGTGGCTTTTCATCCTGACGGAAGCAAATATTTTTCTTGTTTTGGCACGGCTGTCATGTTTGAGCGAGAGGGCAGAAACGATTTGCTGAACGACCCTGCACGTATCAAAAGCGCGCTCAGCCGTATTCCGACGGCAAATCCGGTCCGTGCCAATGTGATTGATGAAATCGGCGCGGAAAAAGACACAGTCAGCTTAAGCTCTTTCGCTAAAAAAGCACAGGCTGAAGATATTGAAAAGAAAGCGGGGGAAGAACTTTCTTCCGGCGCGAAAAAACAGGTTTTCAATTCCGCCCAAATCGCGGCGCAGATGATGCAGGAAGAAGAGGAAGAATTGAAAGCAAGTTCCGTGAAATTATCCCAGCCAACAGAAGAGGACGACCCGGTTTTACAAAGAATTTTAGCCAATCAGAAACGCCAAGCGGTTTCCAGTATGCAATAAATTCATACGCTGCACAAAAACAGAAAAACGGATATTCAGAAGAGTATCCGTTTTTTATGGTTAATTTATTCGTTTCTGTTTTACGGCGTGTTCATGCTTTGAGCAGGCGTTCCAGTTCCTGACGGCTTTCTTCGGGATTTCTCCCCTGCAGTTCGGCGATATGCGGAAGATTTTGGACAGCGTCGCATTCTTTGAGATAAAGGGGGGAAATGTCTTCTTTTTGCCATTGTACGGTTTTCAAACATTGCAGCAGGCTGTTGATGCTTGGGCTGTCAAAGGAACTTGGCAAAAGGGCGCAGCCATGGTTTTTGAGTATTTCCTGGACTTTTTCCGTGCGTATGCCGCTGCCGCAGCAGAACTCGCAGGGAATACCGGACAACTGTTCAAAAGGGATGAGCCGGATTTCCTGCAGGGCTTGCGCCATACCGTTTATATATTGAAAACACTGGGAATGGACAAGCTCGCGGGTACCTGCCGTGACAATATGAATAATTTCCTCTTCTTTTGCGAAATAATTATAGGCAAGGGCTTGCATATAGTTTATGCTTGCCTGCATGCCGTTATTGGCGCGGCAAAACGCCCCCGCAATGGCGGCGGTAAGGCGTATGCCCATGAAATTTCCGGGACCGGCTGTTGCGGCGATTTTTTTTATCCGGTTCGGGTGGGTGCCGAGTTGGCGGCAGGCATGGTTGATATGGGAAAGAAGCGGGTCCGTGCCGTTTTTTTGCGGTTCGCTTTCTTCAGCATGCAAAAGAATTTCATCCTGCAAAAGAATGAATTGCAGGCGTTTTTCGGCTGCATTCAGGATAAGGGTCAATTCGTCCATTATTGTTATCTAAACCAACGCATGATATCGTTAAATGTTGCAAAAATCATAAGGGCGATGAGGAGAAGCGCTCCCAGCTGCATAAGGCGCTCCTGCAGTTTTTCCGGTACCGGGCGGCGGATAATCATTTCCACAAGACAGAAGAAAATAAGTCCGCCGTCAAGAATGGGAATGGGCAAGAGGTTTAAAAGCCCCAAGTTGACACTGATGAGGGCGGTTAAAAGAAGCAGGGAAACAATACCGTTTTCGGCTTGCTTTGCAATCATTTCTCCGATAAGAAGCGGACCGCCCACAGAATCGGCGGAAACAGAGCCTGTGACCATTTTTTTCAGTCCTGTCAGGGTAAGGACAATCATATCCCAGGACTGGGTTACGCCTTGTTTGAGGGAGGCTGCAAAACCGAGTTCTTCGGTGCGGATGGTTCCCATGGGCTGTATGCCGATAAGCCACGCAATTTCCTCTTCACCGAAAATATTCAGACGGGGCATTTTTTGGGGGTCAATGAGAACATCCATATTTTCATTATTTCTTTCAATGGTGAACTTCATGGTTTTTCCGCCGGAATTGTTGACAATGTCAGGAACTTCATTCCAGGAGGAAACGGTTTTGCCGTCAATGGCGACGATAAGGTCTTTTTCCTGCAAACCTGCTGACATGGCAGGGGAATCAGGAAGCAGAGCTCCGACTTGCGGAAGCAGTATGTTCATGCCGCTGGTGAAGGCAAGGAGCGTATAAATCGCCCAAGCCGTGAGCAAATTGGCAAAAGGTCCGGCAAAGGCGAAATACATGCGCTGCCATGCAGGTCTGTTGCTGACGGCTTCTTCTTGGGTAAAGCCTATTTCTTCCACGTCCTTGCTGTATTCGCCGACAGCGGCGACATAACCGCCGAAAGGAAACGCCGCGATTTGATAGGTTGTTTTGCCTTTTTTGACGCCCCAAATTTTGGGACCCATGCCGATGGAAAATGTGACAATGCCGACGCCTAAAGAGCGAAAAGCAAGAAAATGTCCCAGTTCATGGATAAAAATCAATCCGCCTAAAACCAGTATGATTGCGATGACGGAATCTAAATGTGAAAAAATTGAAATAATGAAATCCATAGGTCTTTACAGGGTTAAAGGTTAATGCCAGTTTTTGGCTTGTTCGCGGATATGTGCGTCGCGTTCTTCAATACTATTCAATGCCGTTTCAATGGTATGGGATAACAATGATATTTTGGGCAATTTTGAGGCATGGCAAAGCATATCATGAATGAGCTGCGGAATTTGCAAAAATTGGATGTCTTTTTGCAAAAAGCGTTCAACGGCTATTTCATTGGCGGCATTGAGTTCAATGCACAATTCTTGGACAAAAGCCTGGTATGCCAAATCCAAACAGGGGAAAAGCTCTTTGTTCGGTTTATAAAAATTAAGTCCTTGCGCCGTTAAGTCAAGACTTGCGACACTGTTATTTTTTTGGGTCAGCATGCCGGGATAGGAAAAAGCCGCGCAAATGGGCAATTTCATGTCCGGCGTCGCCAGTTGGGCTGTGATTGAGCCGTCTTGCCAGGAAACCAAAGAGTGTATGATGGATTGAGGGTGGACGACGACTTCCACCTGCTTCAAATTGACGCCGTATAAATGGCAGGCTTCAATGACTTCCAAACCTTTGTTCATGAGGCTTGCGGAATCGATTGTGATTTTTGCCCCCATTTTCCAGTTGGGGTGTTTGAGGGCGTCTTCAACGGTGACGTGTTCCAAAAATTCTTTGGATTTGCCGTGAAAAGGACCGCCCGATGCAGTAAGAATAAGGGATTTTACTGTGTCCGCCTGCGCAAGATGCGGGGCTAAGCATTGAAAAAGGGCGTAATGTTCCGAATCAACCGGAATGATGTTGGCGTTTTTCTCATGGGCGAGTTTGCGGAGGTAGCCGCCTGCAAGCACAAGGGATTCCTTATTGGCCAAAGCGACATGTTTGCCTGCGCTGACGGCGGAAACCGTCGCCGCCAGCCCTGCCGCGCCGACTTGGGCGGAAAGCACGATGTCGGTTTCCTGCAAGGAACTTATTTGTGAATAGCCCTGTTTGCCGTGTAAAATTATGGGAGCGTAACGAGGTTTGAGCAATTCCTTCAATTTCGGAATGTCTTGTTCAAATTGCAAAGCAAGGTATGGAGGCGTAAATTCATTGGCTTGTTCCGCCAATTTCTTAATGTTTTTTCCGCCTGCAAGGGCAATGACCTGAAAAAACTCCTTGCTTTCCCGGATAACCGCCAAAGCGTTCGAGCCAATCGTTCCGGTACTCCCCATAAGGGCGATTTTTTTGGGAAAAGTTGTCGGAACAGTATTGAGCGGACTGATATATTGCATGATTATAAAACACTTAAAAGAAGTGTGAAAAGTTCAAAGCCCGTAATGGTGAAAAGAAGGCTGTCCGTTCTGTCCAATACTCCGCCGTGTCCGGCAAGAAGCGTTCCGGAGTCTTTGATAGCAACGGTTCTTTTGAGGGCTGATTCGAAAAAATCGCCAAGCTGCGCCAATACGCCTAACGTGATGCCTAAGAGCAGCAAAAGAGGGAACGGGGCGGTGACAACATGCTGGCAATAGGCGAAATAGAGCAGTATCAAAATGGAAACGAGCAAACCTGCGGCACAGCCTTCAACGCTTTTTTTGGGGCTGACGGAAACCCAAATCTTATGTTTGCCGACGGCTATCCCCACAAAATAGGCAAACGTATCGGAAGCAATGGGAATGAGTAAGACAAGGAATTGCTGCATAAGGGAAAATTTGCTCATAAAGCTGAAAACAACAGGGAGATAGATGAATGAGATAAAGCCGAGTCCCGCTTTTTTCATATTGTCCCAAGCGTTTTCATGGGTGAAGCCGGCAAGGGCGGTAAACGCGCTGATGAGGGCGACGGCGCAGATATTGAAAACAAGGGGGAAGGCAGGTAAAAAATAGGAAAGGAGGAAATGGAAAACTCCAAGTCCGCAAAAAAGAATTTTAAAATGCAGTTTTTCTTTTCCGGGATAAAAAAGAGAAAGAAATTCCCATTGGGCAAGCAAAGAAACAAGGCAAATGAACGCATAAATTGCTGTTTCACCCAAATACAGGACAATCGAAAGAATTAAAACTAAAATAAGAGCTGTTCTTATCCGTGTTTTTACTGCAGAAAATTTTGATTCAGCCATAATGAATCCTTATTTGTCAATTTTTCCGAATCGGCGATTTCTGTTTTGATACGCAATAAGGGCATTTTCAAAATCCTGTTCGGAAAAATCAGGCCAAAACGTTTCTGTAAAATAAAATTCAGAATAGGCTGCTTGGAGCAGATAAAAATTGCTGAGCCGCAATTCTCCGCTTGTGCGGATAATCAAATCAGGATTTGGCAAATAGGGCAAATAGAGGTTATTGCGTAAATTTTGCTCTGTATAATGATTTTTGTCAAAAAGCGAAGTCAGATAGGAAATAACGGCTTCACTCTCATTTTTTTGAATAAGATCTTGAATTTTTTCCTTATGCTGTTCTTTGTTTAGAATTTCACCGACGCTTTGGCGGACAGCATGGAGGATTTCCTGTGTTCCGGAATAGTTGATGGCAAGCGTTAATTCCAGTTTTTTGCAATGTTTTGTTTTTTCAATGGCGTTTTCCAAAGCGTTTTGCGCTTCTTCCGGCAATTCGCTTTTGTCGCCGATCATGGAAAACCGTATGTTTTCCTCAAGCATCAGGGGGAGTTTGCTTTCAACGAATTGGCAAAACAAGTTAAAAAGATAATCAACTTCTTCTTTCGGTCTATTCCAGTTTTCCGTGGAAAAACTATATAAAGAAAGATGAGGAATTTTATGGCGTAAACATTCTTTTATAACAAGTTCAACCGTATTTGCACCTGCCAAATGCCCTTCGCTCCGGGAAAGCCCTCTTTGTTTCGCCCATCTGCCATTGCCGTCCATAATGATAGCTATGTGCTTTGGTAGTGTCATTTCCTCAAATCCTTGTAAAAAGCATGGCTAAAGAGCCATGCCTTTTTAAATTTCCATAATTTCTTTTTCTTTTGCAGCCGCTTTTTGGTCAGCTTTGGCAACATAGGAATCCGTTATTTTTTGAATGTCGTCCATGGCTTTTTTGAGTTCGTCCTCGCTGAGCACCTTATCTTTTTCAAGTTTTTTCATGCCGTCGTTAACATCGCGGCGAACATTGCGGATAGCCACTTTTGATTCTTCAGTATATTTTTTGCAGACTTTCACCAGCTCCTTGCGGCGGTCTTCGGTAAGGGGCGGAATGGAAATGCGCACGACTTTACCGTCGTTTTGCGGGTTCAGCCCAAGGTCGGAATTTAAGATTGCTTTTTCAATAAGAGCCATTGCCCCCTTATCCCAAGGCTGAATGGTCACAGTACGGCTGTCAGGGCAAGATACTGTTGACATTTGCTGAACTGGGGTAAGTGTTCCGTAATAATCGACTTTGATATTGTCAACCAAGGACGTGGAGGCGCGTCCCGTGCGGAGCTTCGCAAATTCCTTATCAAGAGCGAGAAGCGCTTTTTCCATACGTTCTTCTGCGTCAAGCATGAGTGTATCTTTATCCATATCCATATTATTCTCCTTCAACAATTGTTCCTATGTTTTCACCACAGATAACTTTTTTTATATTGCCGCCTAAAATATTGCAAACAATAATAGGCATTTTATTTTCACGGGCGAGCGTTATCGCCGTTGCGTCCATAACTTTCAGTTCCTTATCAAGGGTTTCTTTGTACGTGATGCGATTAAAGCGTACGGCGTCGCTGTGTTTTTCAGGGTCCTTATCATAAATGCCGTCAACACGCGTGGCTTTGATGATAGCTTCGCAGCGAAGTTCCATGGCGCGCAGGGCGGCAGCGGTATCAGTCGTAAAATAGGGGTTTCCCGTTCCGCCGGCACAAATGACGATACGGCTTTTTTCCAAGTGGCTGAGTCCTTTGCGGCGGATATACGGTTCGCAAAGTTCCGTTGTTTCAATAGCGGAAAGAACACGGGTGGGTTTTCCCATTTTTTCAAGGGCGTCTTGGACTGCCATGGCATTTAAAATTGTGGCGAGCATGCCCATATAGTCAGCCGTCGCCCTTTCCATTCCTTTGGCGGAAGAGGAAATGCCGCGGAAAATATTTCCGCCGCCGATAACAAGGACAAGTTCAAGCCCCATATCGGCAACATCAGCAATTTCTTTGCAAATGGCAGTCACTGTTTCGGGATTGATACCAAAGCCTTTTTCACCAGCTAAGGATTCACCGCTCAATTTCAGCATAATACGGCGATACTTTAACTTGCTCATTGTTTTTCCTTTTTTTGTTTGTTGGTTGCTAACTCTGACAGACTTTGGACAAAAGGTTTGCCCCATGTTCCTTCGTCTATGCGGATATATTTTAAAAATGTATAAAAAGCGATGTGACAGGCGTTGATAAATCCGGCTTTTCCGTCTAAAAAGCCTTTTTTGAGAGCGTACATGGCGAAAAAACGCCAAAAGGAGTGGAAAAGCGCTTTTGCAAGCCCTCCTTTTTTTCCTTCCGCCCGCATGGAATTTGCGCCGCGTGTCGCATATCCGTTGATTTTTTGCATTTGGTGCCTGAAACTTTCATAAGAATAATGAAGCAAATCGCCGTCTAAAATGCCGTGTTCCTTTGTGGGAATATAGACAGGGTGCCCGTTTTTTTGGGATATTTCGATAGCTTCCGGTTTGAAAAGACGGAACAGCCGGTCAGGATACATGCCCCCGTGGCGGAGAAACCTGTCATAGTACCATGTGAGGCGGGAAACTTGATAGGCGGAAACGGGCGAATTGTGGGCAAGGGCTTTTTGGATTTTTTCTTTGAGTTCCAAAGAGCAGATTTCGTCGCAGTCCAAGAAAAAAATCCATTCGGAGGGGGCGTTTTTTTGTATCCAGTCAATACCGAACCGGATTTGTTCCATATAGCCTTTGAACGGGTTTTCAACAAAAAACGCTTTGTGTTCCTGACAGATTTCTTTTGTTTTATCCGTGCTGAAAGAATCAATAACAACAATGTTGTCACAAAAAGCCAAAGATTGAAGACAAGAACCAATAGTCCTTTCTCCATTTAAAACAATAATCAGGGCAGTCAGTTTGGCTTTTTTTTCTACCATAAATCTTTTTTATTTATTTCACATAAAAAATAAGACAGGTTAATCCTGCCTTATTTTTTATAAAATTTCAAGCAAAAACTTGAATTATTCACCAAGAACAATGCGTTGGAAACCGATAATGGTAAATTCGGCACCGGCTTCTTTGGAAGCTTGTTTTTGGTAATCGGCGATGCTCATTTTGTCATCACGGATATAGGCTTGTTCCATGAGGCAAATTTCTTTGCAGTATTTTTTCACAGCACCGTCTGCGATTTTGTCAATAATATTGTCGGGTTTGCCTTCTTCTTTTGCTTTGTTGCGGTAAACTTCGCGTTCTCTTTCCAAAAGAGCCGGGTCGACGCTTTCGGCGCTAAGAGCGATAGGGCTTGTTGCAACAACTTGCATTGCCACGTTTTTGGCAAATTCAAGAGCGGCTGCTTCGTTGCCGGTGGTGCGGACTTCAACCAAGGCGGCAAGTTTGCCGTTTGAGTGGACATAAGCGCCGACAACGCCTTCGGAGCATTCCGCTTTGTGGGCTTTGCCGAGAAGAATGTTTTCACCGATAGCGGCAACGGCTTCACCGATAGCTTCTTTCATGGTCGTGCCTCTGAAACTGTGGCTGAGCATTTCTTCAACATCGTTTGTGAAATTGTCGAAAGCGTGTTCGACAACATCTTTGGCAAATTCAATAAATTTATCGCCGCGGGCGACAAAGTCGGTTTCGCACTTCACTTCAACGGCAACGGCTTTTTTGTTGTCACCGGAGGTTTTGAGGATGATGATGCCTTCTTCGGCGGCGCGGTCTGCACGTTTTGCAGCTTTTGCAAGACCTTTTTGACGAAGCCAGTCAACAGCTTTTTCAATATCGGCACCACTTTCTTGGAGCGCTTTTTTGCAGTCCATCATGCCTGCGCCGGTTTTTTCGCGAAGGTCTTTCACCATGGAAGCGGTAATTTGGCTCATTGTATATCTCCAATTATTGCTATACGTTGAAAAGAGTGCCGTAAAAAAGATTACGGCACTGTAAATTTGTCAGGACAAGAACTATTCAGCGGTTTCTTGTTCGGCTTTTTCAGCTTGTTCTGCTTCAGCTTCGTTTTTAGCGGCAATGGTTTCCAAGTCGACGACTTCGCCGTCTTTGCCCATTGCGGCGCCTTCAAGACAAGCGTCCGCCATTGCGCCTACAAAAAGTTTGATTGCGCGGATTGCGTCATCGTTTCCGGGGATAATGTAGTCGATGACATCAGGATCGCAGTTGGTATCGGTAATGGCGACAACGGGAATGCCGAGCTTGCGGCATTCTTTGATGGCGATGTCTTCGCGGTGAGGGTCGATAACAAAAGCAAGCTGCGGAATGCCCTGCATATTTTTAATGCCGCCCAAGGTGAGGTTGAGTTTGTCAAGTTCACGTTGGAAAGTGAGGATTTCTTTTTTTGAATAGCGGTTGATTGTGCCGTCGGCGAACATTTGTTCCAATTTCTTAAGGCGGTCAACGCTTTTTTGAATGGTGACGAAGTTGGTAAGGGTGCCGCCCATCCAGCGGTTGGTTACGTATGGCTGGCCAGCTCTTTCGGCTTCCTGCGCAACGGCTTCCTGTGCTTGGCGTTTTGTGCCGATGAAAAGAACTTTGCCGCCGTTCGCCACGGTTTCAACGATTTTGTCGTGGGCTGTGCGGAAAAGTTTTACTGTTTGCTGCAAATCGATGATATGCACACCGTTACGGGCGCCGAAGATGTAAGGACGCATTTTTGGATTCCAACGGCGGGTTTGGTGACCGAAATGCACACCGGTTTCGAGCATTTGTTTCATGCTTACATAAGCCATGATAATTCCTCCAAGGGTTTTTTTCTTCCATTTTCACCCAATGCTTTGCACCCTGATATTGCTATCTTCTTGAAATGACACAGTTATTCTTTTTGTGTGGCTTTCGGTTGTTCGGGACCCCAAGCAGCTGTGAAAATGTGTTTGGTGAATAACTGAATTTATCTAGGTTATTTTTTTTGTTTTGGCAAGTGAAAAATTTTTATTTTAATTTTTTCTGTTTTTCAGGTATGCTGAAATCCGCTCTTCGACGTTTGCCTCGATATTTTTGAAAAAGAGCGGATAATTGTAGCTGTGCAAATCTCCTTTCGGAAAATATTCCCGCGGCGGAGCTGTTTCAATATCGTAAATATCCACGATAACGGCTCCGATTTTTTTGTCTATCCAAGCGTTTGTGGCGTTTTTACGGATAAGCTGCGTTCCGTCTTCCTTTGTTTCGACAAAGCCCAAGTGTAAGGATTTGTCGGCAATTTCTTCGGTGTTTTTCCAGGAAAGCGGATTGACGCAAAGGGCGTCAGGAAAAACGGTAAAGCCTTTGACGGCGCCTTTTGCCAAGACATTGTAAGCGATGATGCAATTCAAATCTGTCGGGCTCTGGCAAAGGGGCAGTCCGATTTTTTCAAGGTCGCTGGGAACCACGCTTGCCCCGATGAGATATGCCGCCACCATGTTTTCGGGTAATTGCTTGGTATGCGCCAAATATTTAAGCAGTTCCAAAAGCACAAAAGAGCCTTGGCTGTTTCCTGCCAAGATAAGCGGTCTGTCTTTGTTCCAGTTTTCTTTAAAAAAGGAATAGGCTTGCAGAACATCTTCAAAAGGAATTTCATAATATTTTCTGATGGTCGCCAAGTCGTTTAAATGCGCCTCCATACTGACTTGCCGGTAATGGGGCTGAAAAATACGGCATGTTTTTTTATAGACGCCCGCATGGGTCATGCGGGGACGCAAGGGCAGTCTGCGTTGTTCCTCGTCGTATGTGTCGTAATATATTTCCGTTTTGCTGTGCAGAACCGTGCCGTGTACGAAAAAAACATCCGCTTCCGTTTTCGGGCTGCGCATATTGTCTTCATCAGGAAATTCCACCCAAAAATAAGGGTTCGCATAATCCGGTTTTTTAGGAATGTTCATAGGAGCCTCTTTTAAGAGATAAAAATAATTCCGTCTTGGGCGGATGTGATATTTTTTACCGTATTGTCAATAAGTTCAAACGTGTTTTCTATGCCGACCATGCCGAAGTTCGGCAGGGCGATTTTCGGTTCGCAGGCGATGATCATGGAATTTTGCAGCGGTTCTTTAAAATTTTTGGCAAGGACCGGAAATTCGTCGACAGACAGCCCGATGCCGTGCCCCAGGAAAGGCACTCTGTTTTGTTTATAACCCATGAATTGTTCTGTAAAGTTAAATTTTTCCACAAGTTTCAAGGTTTCGGACCATATTTCTTCCGGAACGGCGCCGTGTGTTAGCCGCCGCAGCACGAGCTCCTGAACGGCAAAACAGCATTCGTAGGCTTTTTTCGCTTCGTCCGGCAAATCCTGTTCCCGTCCGTAGAAATAGCATTGGGTTTTGTCCGTATGGTATCCTTCGTAATTGAACACCATGTCAACGCAAAGCGGCTCGCCCTTTTGCCAAACCTTTTCCGACCCCAGACAGGGCAAGGCAGGGTGCAGGCCTTGAAAACCCATTGCGCCGTTATAATAGGTCGGAGCGATTAAATTATCGCCGCAGGCGACATGTCCGTAAAATATTTCTTCGCCGTGCGCTGACATCCGGCATAAAAAGCCATGCTCCAATTCCGTGTAAATTTGTACGCAGTGCTTGGCTATATTTTTTTCTGACAGAATGAACGGGTCTTGTCCGTATCGTGAAGCGGGCTCCTTGCCGTATTGTTCAAGAATGGAAGGCGGACGGGGTACGGTATGGTGCAGTATGCCGTTCAGATAAAAAGGCAGGATTTTTTCCAAGGCTAGAGCCTGCCTTTTGCCGGCTTCGCGTATTTTTTCGCATTCATAGGGGCTTTTTATGCTTCTGACATATTTTATCTCATTGTCGACCGCAGCGGGGATATTTTGGGAAAACGCTTTGATTTTACTGCAAAAAAGCATTGCAAGCTGGGCGGTAAGCCCCGCTGTTTCCATTCCGTACAAAGCATTTTCCGAAAGCGCCAAGCCTAAGTCCGCACAAACGGTTTCGATTTCCGCATAAGACGTGTAGCGGTAAATATGTTCAAACGGGCATTCCTGCTTCGCTTTTTCAAATCCTTTCCGCACGAACAAAAGCGGTTCGCCGTTCATGGGAACGTATAAAACGCCGTTGGCGGGCGTTCCTGTAAAATAATAGATATTAATCCGTGAAAAAATGAAAAAACCGCTGAGCTGCGGGTGTTTTTCGCAGATACGAGTTTTTATGTTTTTCAGCCGGGCGATATGTTCGTTTTTGGGTATGTGCATTTTTGTTTGCTGCCTTTGAATGGTATTTTTTGTTTGATTATGCCAACTAGCGTTTTTTTGCAATAATCAAGCACGGGATAATTTAAAGATTGAAACTTTTTTTAATAAAGGATATGGATAAAAAGCAGATACCATGCAGGAGGAAACATGCTTTTTGATACGCAGCTGGAACGCTTGTTTAAAGAAAACTCCGTCATCGCCATTGTCGGGGCTAAAGATAAGGCAGGTTCTCCCGTGGAACATGTGGGGCGGTATTTAATAGGGCAAGGTTATGAAGTTTTGCCGGTGCACCCCGTGCGGAAAGATGTTTGGGGCTTGCCGACCTATGCTTCTTTGCAGGATTTGCCTAAAGTTCCTGATATTGTCTGTTTTTTCAGAACGTCTGAAGCTTGTCTTGAGCATGCTGAAGAAATTTTGGCTTTGCCGTGGCGTCCGAAAGTTTTTTGGATGCAGCTTGGTATTGGCAATAAGGAGGCGGGAGAACTCATGGCGAAAGAAGGGGTTGTCGTGGTTGAAGATGCGTGTATTGAAACAGAGCATAAGCGGGTTTTCGGTAACTGATCATGTCGGAAAAAAGTTTTTCTTGCCGGCGCTGCGGGCATTGTTGCCATGGACGGGGCGGTATTGTTGTGGGGCAAAGGGATTTGCCGCGTTTGCTTGTTTATTTTAATATGGAAAAAGCAGATTTTTTGGCGCGGTATACGGAAATTTTTGACGGCAAGCCTGTTCTGATCACAGGTGAAGACGATTTTTGCTATTTTTTTGAAGAGGGGCGGGGCTGCACAATTCATGAGGCACGTCCCGATGTTTGCAGGGCTTGGCCGTATTTTCGCGGAAATTTGATTGATGAATTCAGTTTCGCCATGGCGAAAGAGGATTGTCCCGGAATTGTGAAAACCGTTTCGCATGCTTTTTTCGCCCATGACGGCTATGCGTATTTAAAGAACAACGGTTTGCTTTGCAAGGATAAGAGTGTTGACGGGCGCGCATTGATTGTTGATGAAAATGAATTGCCTGAATTGAAGTAAGGGGCGCGGAACAGGGAAAAAATGGCGAAGAACACATTAACATTGCAGGAAGCGTATGCGCTCCTTGACGTTGCGCGGAGTGCGGGTATTGACGAAGTGAAGCAGGCATACCGTAAGCGCGCCTTTGCTTTGCATCCTGATTTGCATCCGGACAATGAAAATGCCGCCATGGAATTTCAGCGTGTGAATGAAGCCTATGTGACTGTCATCACGTATCTGGATAGTCAGGCGAAGAAAAATTCCGCCAAAGCCCAGTTTGTTAATGCCGAAAAAGCAAGAAAATCAAAATTTGAAGAAGAAAAAAGGCAGGCTGAACAAAAAAGGGCTGAAGAAAGAAAGCGTAAGGAAAAAGAACGTGAAGAACGCATTGAGCGCGAACGCAAAGAAATGGAACGCCGCCAAGCCCGTGAAAGGGCAAGGCGCGAAGAGATACGCCGGAAACGCCTGCAGGAAGAAATAGATAAGGAAGAAGCGAGAATAAAAGCGAAACAAGAGGAAGAGCGTTTAAATCTTATTAAAAAATTGGAAGAAAAAGCCCAGGAATTTAAAACACTGATTATCGAACAAATGGAAGAAGTGCGCAAAGAGCGTGAAAGCCAAGCCCATGCGCAGAATCAAAACAAAAATCAGGAACAGGTCCAATATAAAAATCCCAATAATGCGTATAACGCGTTCGGCGTACCTATTTACAATAAATATACAGGAAATTTTGAACAGAAAGTTCATCAGCAGCCGGAAGAAAACGCAAAAGAGGAAAAAGCGGAGGCGAGCACGTCGCAGGATACGGCTTATACCAATGTGAATGCTTCGCGGCAGAACAGCCAGAGCGATCGGAATAAAGAAGAAAAAAGTCAAAAAGATTATTTTACAGAACAAGAAATTTCTGCTAATAAGGAAAACAGTATTCCCCAAGCCATCATCAAGGCGGGTGCCGAACCTTTGGAAGGAATAAAAAAAGGTATTTCTTCCTGGTTTAAAAATCAGATTGATGAGGAGCTGGAATTATTTTTTCCGGCAGCCAAATTGCAGCCCGGAGTGAAAATGCGTTTACAGTTCCGGGTTGGACTGACAAATGAATTGCAAACCGTAGAATTGACTCTGCCAAAAGATTTCGTTCCCGGAAAGCCCATGCGTTTGCGCGGCTTAGGGAAAAAGATCGGAAAATGGCAGGGGGATTTATATTTGAAACTTCAATCAAAGTAGGGAAGCGTATGAATATTCTTATTTTTGGACCGAATGGCAGTGGCAAAGGCACGCAAGGTGCCCTTATTATGGAAAAATACGGTGTCGCCCATATCGAATCCGGCGCGGTTTTCCGTCAGCATGTCGGACAGGGCACCGAATTGGGCAAAAAAGCCAAGGAATATATGGATAGAGGGGAGCTTGTTCCCGATGAAATCACTATTCCTATGATTTTGGAAATTTTGAAAGAAAAAGGCAATAAAGGCTGGCTCTTGGACGGTTTTCCCCGCAATATGGAGCAAGCCCGCAAATTGAAAGAAGCGCTTGATAAAGCCGGCATGCATTTGGATTATGTGGTCGAAATCGTGCTTGCCCGTGAAATTGCCCGTAACCGCATTATGGGACGCAGGCTTTGCAAAAACAACAATAACCACCCTAACAATATCTTTATTGACGCGATCAAGCCGAACGGCGATGTTTGCCGTGTTTGCGGCGGAGAACTTTCCGCACGGGCTGACGACCAAAATGAAGACGCGATCAATAAACGCCATGATATTTATTATAATACGGAAAACGGCACCTTGGCGGCAGCGTATTATTTTAAGGATGTCGCGGAAAAAAGCGCCGGCAAGACCGTGTATATCGCCCTTGAAGGCAGCGGTTCCATTGACAGCATAAAAGATACTCTGCTTGCGCAGCTGAAATAACGAAAAGCCCTTCGCAGGGCTTTTTTTTTGTATCGTTTTTTTATGTTTTTTTGTTGGAGATACGTTTATGAAAAAATATGCGCTTATTATCGTTGATATGCAAAATGATTTTGTTTTGACGGAAAAAACAGCGGTGAAAGGAGCAAAAGCCACAGTTCCCGCCATAAAAAACGCCATGCGGATTTGTCATGAAAAACATATTCCCGTTTTCCATGTTATCCGCGCTTATGATACCAATGGGGATAATGCGGAAATTTTTCGCAAAAGCCTTTTTCAAAAAGGGCAAGGTTTTTGTATCGCAGGAACGGACGGTGCGAAAATCGTGCAGGAACTGGCTCCTTATGCGGAGGACGCGGTTGTCGTAAAACCCCGTTTCAGTGCGTTTTTCGGAACAAATTTGCTGCAGCTACTGAGGGAAAAAAACATCACCCATTTGCTTGTCGCAGGAACGCAGTATCCGAATTGTATCCGTGCAACCGCGGTTGACGCCCTTTGCCATGATTTTCATACGACAGTGCTTACGGATTGCTGTTCCGCCCAGACAGATGAAATTGCAAAAACGAATTGCCGCGATTTGCAAAATATGGGGATCATGTGTCTTGATTTTTCAAAATGCGTTTTAGACTGAATGAAAAAATGCGCCGGAGGCATATTTTGCCGGCTGGAAGCTAAGAGAAAATCTTGCAAGAAATAATTTTTTATACTATATTTTTTCCATGAGCTTAAAACGTGTATTATTTTTGACACCAGCATCTGCTGTAACTCGAATTTTTCCACAACTGCGAAGCGCAGAAATCGAAGCTTCTTTAGCGGAAAATGCTAAAGGAGCGTCTGCTTTTATTGAATCTTCTTCTCCGCAATACATAATCAGCCGTCCGAGCCTGCCCGGATTTAAAGTCGAAGAGCTTTTTGAAGAGGCAAAAAATATTGTTTCCTATCCCCGCATCATTGTTTTGGCTGAAAAAGGCACGCCCGACGAAGCCCGTTATTTCATGGAACTGGGGGCTTTCGACTATTGGACGGATCCGCTTGTTCTTGAAAAATTTTTAGCTTTGCCTGACAATAAAACCCCGGTTCAAAACAAGCAGAGTGAAGTAAAAACGCCCGCTCCGAAAATCGTGGGCAGCAGCCTTGCCATGCGGAGGGTTTTGGCCCTTGCGAAGCAGGTCGCGCCGTCGAAAGCGACTGTTTTGATCAATGGGGAATCCGGAACCGGTAAGGAAATGTTCTCCAAAAATCTGCATGCATGGAGCGACAGGGCGAAGGGACCTTTCATTGCCATAAACTGCGCCGCGCTTCCTGAACATTTGCTTGAAAGCGAACTTTTCGGGCATGAAAAAGGAAGCTTCACAGGAGCGATAGGACGAAAAATCGGCAAATTCGAGCTTGCGAGCGGCGGCACTCTTCTGCTTGACGAAATTTCCGAAATGGAACTGGGGCTGCAGGCGAAACTTTTGCGTGCTTTGCAGGAAGGGGAAATCGACAGAGTCGGCGGAACGGAAACGGTTAAAGTTGATGTGCGCGTTATCGCAACGACCAACAGAAATTTGGAGGATTGGGTTAAAGAGGGAAAATTCCGTCAGGACCTGTATTTTCGTTTAAATGTCATTCCTTTGCGTTTGCCCGCCCTTCGGGAACGCGGCGGCGATGTTGTTGAACTTGCCCAATTCTTTCTTGAAATGTACACAAAAGAGTATGCGCTGCCCCAAACGAAATTTTCACAGGAAGCGCTGCTTTGGCTGAAAAAATATGAATGGCCCGGAAATGTCCGTGAATTGCAAAACCTCATGGAAAGGGCTGTCCTTCTTGCCGCGGGAAAAGACATTGTTTCCGCCCATTTTCTGCTTGATGCCGATAATTGGCCTTTGTTCGAAGAGGATGAATTTGCGGAGCAGGAACAGGGGGATTTTGAAATAACGGAAGAAAATTCGGAAGAGGCTGTTTCTTCCGCTCCGAGCTCTTCAGCAGTTTCTTCGGAGACAAGTGCAGGTGAATTTTCCGGAGCCCTTATGCCGCTGCACGAAGTGGAACGGCTGATGATTAAAAAAGGCTTGGAAGTGACACGCGGAAACAGAACGCAGGCTGCCGAATTGCTGGGAATTTCCGTCAGAACATTGCGTAATAAGCTCAATGAATATAAAAGTATGGGCATTGAAATAGAATAAAGTGAAGGTATCTTGTGAATATTGCTGAAAAAATTATTAAAGCGCACCTTGTCGGCGGTAAAATGGAAACAGGTTCCGAAATTGCATTGCGTGTTGACCAAACCCTTACCCAAGATGCGACAGGCACAATGGCTTGGCTGCAGTTTGAAGCTCTTGGACGTGACAGCGTGCAGACAGAACTTTCCGTTTCCTATGTTGACCATAACACGCTGCAAATGGGTTTTAAAAATCCTGACGATCACCAATTTTTACGAACAGTCGCAGCCCGTTACGGGGCTGTTTATTCCGCTCCCGGCACAGGGATTTGCCATCAGCTGCATCTGGAAAATTTTGCAAAGCCGGCAAAAATTCTCATCGGTTCCGACAGCCATACACCGACGGCGGGCGGTATCGGATGTTTGGCTATGGGGGCGGGGGGCTTATCTGTCGCATTGAGCATGGCGGGCGAGCCGTATACCATTTCCATGCCGCAGATTGTGGAAGTCCGTTTGTCCGGAACGCTGCAAGGTTTTGCCCAAGCAAAAGACATCATTTTGGAATTGCTGCGTTTATTGGGCACGCAAGGCGGTGTGGGTAAAATTTTTGAATATACGGGCGAGGGCGTTGCAAGCTTATCTGTTCCGGAACGCGCAACCATTACAAATATGGGAGCGGAGCTCGGAGCGACTGCGTCCTTGTTCCCTTCTGACAATAGGACAAAAGAATTTTTAAGCAAAATGGGCAGGGAAGACGATTGGATTTTCTTGGAAGCCGACGCCAATGCCCGATATGATGACTGCGTTGAAATCGATTTGACGAAACTCGTTCCTCTTGCCGCAAAACCGCACATGCCCGACAATGTCGTGCCGGTCAGCGAGTTGGCGGGAATGAAGGTTGATCAGGTCGCCATGGGTTCCTGCACCAATTCTTCCTATGCGGATTTGAAGCAAGTTGCCGATATCATGAAAGGAAAATTTGTCGCCCGGCATACGGACACCTGCGTTTCCCCCGGTTCGCGGCAAGTTTTGTCCATGCTTATGGAAGACGGTTCCATGACAAGCCTTCTCGACAGTGGGGTGCGTCTGCTTGAATGTTCATGCGGTCCGTGTATCGGCATGGGCTCTTCCCCGCATAGCGCCGGGGTTTCCGTGCGCACGTTCAACCGCAATTTTGAGGGCAGAAGCGGAACAAAAGATGCGCAGGTCTATTTGGTAAGTCCCGTAACCGCCGCTTACTGCGCTTTAAACGGCTGTTTCACAGACCCGAAAACATGGGGGATTCCTCCTGAAAAGCCGCAGTTTCCGGAATATATTCCGTCTATAAAACATCATTTTTCATATCCTGCGCAGGATGAGGAAGAACGCAAAAAGACGGCTGTCCTGCGGGGACCGAATATTGTCGCTTTGGAAAGTTTCGCTCCTCTCGGCGCAGAACTTCAAGGTGAAGTTGTTTTAAAAGTCGGCGACGGAATCACCACGGACCATATCATGCCAGCAGGTGCGGAAATCACTGCGTTACGTTCCAATATTCCCGTTATTTCCGAATATGTTTTTTCACGTGTCGATGAAAATTTTGTATCGCGCGCAAAAAATATGCGTGACAGCGGCAAATGCGGTTTTATTGTCGCGGGAAAAAATTACGGACAAGGGTCAAGCCGCGAGCATGCGGCTCTTGCTCCGCGTCATTTGGGCATACGGGCTGTCATGGCATTGTCTTTCGCCCGTATCCATAGGGCAAATTTGATTAATTTTGGAATTTTACCCCTTATTTTTGAAAACGCGGAAGATTATGATAACCTTGTGCTTGGGGCGAAAATTCTTGTCAACACATTGGAATTTGATGAAAATAATCGCGCTGCCGCTGAAGTGGAAGGGCTTGGAAAAATCTGTTTCAAACATGATTTGTCCGAACAGGAATTTCAGCTCGTACGTGCAGGCGGATTGTTGAATTTCATAAAAAATAGAAAATAAATAAAGAGGTTACAATGCTTGACGGTATGCGTTCAGGAGCTCATTCCTTTGTGATAAAAATTGCGTTTGGGCTTATTATTCTTGTTTTTATTTTTTGGGGTATCGGAAGCAATACTTCCAATTCCGGAATTGTGGCAAAAGTCAATGGTGAGCCTATTACTATCAATGAATTTCAACAAGCCTACAATCAAATGGCGAATGAAATAAAAAGCGTCATTCCGGATTTGACGGAAGAACAGCTGAAGAGCTTTCAGCTGGAAAACAGGGTGCTTCAAAATGTCATCATCCGGAAATTGTTTTTGTCCGAAGCGAAACGCATCGGGCTTGATGTCAGTGCGAAAGAACTTCGTGATACCTTGATGGCGCTTCCTTTTTTTCACGATGAAAGCGGAAAATTCAGCGCGGAACTTTATGAGCAGCGGTTAAAAGCTTTTGGACAAAGTTCCGCAGTTTTTGAAAATAATCTGCGTTTGGATCTGCTGCCTCAAAAATTCCAAGAAGTTGTGACTGCCGGCGTTTTCGGCGATAAGAACATCGCGCAAAAAATGTTTGCGTTCCAGGGGGAACGGCGCTCTATGGATTATGTCCTCTTCCCCTTCGAGACGGATAAGCAAAATGTGAGCGATGCCGAAGCGAAAGCCGTTTATGAGGAAAGAAAAGAATTGTTTACCGTTCCGGCGCAGGTTTCTTTGGAATTTATCAATTTCACGCCTGCGCTCATGGCGGATGAAAATGCTGTGACGGTTGAGGAGATCAAAGCGTATTATGACGATAACCAAGCGAAATTCAGTGAAGAGGAACAAGTCAAAGCCCGGCATATTTTGCTCATGGCGGAACCTGATGCGCCCAAAAGCGAAAATGACAAAATTCTAAGCCAGATCCAAGATATTGCAGATCAAATAAAAACCGTTGAGGATTTTGCGAAAATGGCACAGCAATACGGACAGGACGGAACGAAAAACTCCGGCGGTGATTTAGGCTGGTTCGGCAAATCCCAGATGGTTCAGGAATTTGCCGATGTCGCTTTTGCTTTGCCTGAAAACACCTTGTCCGAGCCTGTGCGTACGCAGTTCGGGTACCATTTGATTTGGGTCGATGATAAAAAGGAAGGCAGACAAATTCCTTTTGAAGAAGTGAAAGACCGTATCAAACATGATATCGCCGTCGAACGGGTCAATGCAAATCTTGCGCAAACCGTTGACAGCGCCATTGCTGCGATTATGGCAAATGGCAATATGGAAGACGAAGCGAAAAAATATAATTTGAAAGTCACGAAAACGGGTTTTGTCGATATTGCCTCTTTGGCGGATACCTATAACTTAAGGCAAAGCGATGTTGATGCGCTTGTCGCCATGGAAAACGGCAATGTCTGGGACAGCGCCGTCACCTTGAATGATGAGCTCAGCGTTGTGAAACTTGTTGAAAAGAAAGCAAGTTCTGTTCAGCCGTTTGAAGCGGTGAAAGCGGAGATTGCCGCAGAACTGAAAATGAAGAAAGCTCAGGAAAGCGCCAAGGAAAAAGCTTCTCAAGCCGTTTTCGGTTATGATAAAAACGCACCTGAAAATATTAAAACAAGTTCTTTCTTCACCCGTGAAGGACAAGTGGAACATTTAGGACCGCTTCCGGAACTTGCTAAGGAAATTTTCGCGGCAGACGAAAAAACATGGTTAAAGCATGCATATGTCAGCGATGAAGGCGCTGTCGTTGCAAGGCTTAATACCATTAAAAGCGTTGGTGAGGGCGAGTTTGAAAAAATCGCGGACGATGTTTTGTTGAATATGCAGGACGCGCAAAAAAATATGCTGTTTCAAGCCTATATCTTGATGCTGAACCAAGAGGCGAACGTTGATATCCTTATGCCCGAACTTTTTGCAAAACAATAAGGACAAGGCTGAATTACGGTTTCTTATTCCGTTGCTTGACAGTATCGGCAAGCAAGGTTAAGATAATAAAAACTTGGGTTGCTGCTCAAGAAAATAGAGGAGGTTGCTATGAAAAAGATATTGTTGTTATCTTTAAGCGTTCTTGTGGCTGTCGCTCTTGCGATGCCTGCTATCGCAGCTCGTCCTGCTGTTCCTGAAGGACCGATTAAAATGGCTCTTACAGGAAAAAAAACAGTTACCTTCAATCATAATACCCATACTTCAGTTGACTGTGCTGTTTGTCACCATGAAGTCAATGGTGTTGAAAATTTTGGTAAATGTAGTGATGCAGGCTGCCATGACGCTATCGGCGCTAAAGAGAAAGGCAAGAATAGCTATTATCGTATAGCACACGATAAGAAATTGGAAAACAGCTGTATCGGCTGCCATACCAAAGTAGCCGGCACTGATAAGGCTAAGAAGAAGGTTCTTACAAGCTGTAAGGGATCCGCTTGCCATCCTTAATAGTTATTTCCTCGTCACTTGCTTTTGCAGGTGACGAGGGTTTATTTTTTAAATGAGGGAAGCTATGAGTAATGGCATTAAAACAAATTCCGCCGAAGAAATCATTGATTTAACCGATCTTGTCAGTATTGGAAATGGAGCCGGGGAAGCGGACGATACCCCGAAAAATGAAGAAGATGTTCTCGATTCCCTTGTAAACGATTTTGAAAACGATAAAGGCGGCACTTCCGGAAGTGAAACCGCCGGAACTTCTGACGATGCGGAAGAAGTTTTGGATTTGTCAAATTTAGATAATCTTATTAGTTCATACAATTTGGATCTTGGCGAAAACAGCGCAAATAATCAAGATACCGATTTGGATACGAATTTTGATGCGATTTTAAATGATATAAAAAACGATGTTGAAACCGGCGAACCCGGAGAACGTATCGGCACGGCAGAGCCGAATGCGTTGCAGGACAATGAGTTAGAATTAAAAGATTTTGCCGTTTCTGAAGATTTTGATACCGATGCCATTCCCTCCTTGGAAGATATGGATTTTCCTTCCCTGGAAAAGGATGAAGATGAAATAGATTTACTGACAAAAGATATTATAGACGGCACGGACCGTGAACCTGCAAATATTGCTGATAATGCGGCTGTGCAGTCTCAAAGTGCGGGCAATGGGCAGCCGAAAAACGCTTTTTCTGAAATGCTGGAAGATGAGCTGGGTCAAAATGATGTGATTGACTTATCAAAAGAAGATGAATTTTCCCTTGACGGCTTATCACAATCTTCTTTAGGGGCGGGTATACCGGAAACCCCGCAAAACAAACCGCAGGCTAAGAAGACGCCGGCTGCACGGCAAAACGCTTCATTGGCAGCTGATGATGAAGAGTTTAAAAGCGATATGGCGGAAGAAGCGGAAGAAATTGACGACAGCGAATTTGACAATATTTTGAATGAATTGTCTTTGGAGCATGAAACGGATGAAGAGGTTGTCCCCTTTGCCCATGAAGCTTCTTCTGACACAATGCCTATCCATTTGAAAGGGGATATACGTTTCTTGGAAACCCCGAAAAATGGGCAAGATCATAATGATGATATAAATCTTGTTCAGTCCGCGTCAAAAGTTTTGGCTTCCGATGAAGCCTATTTGGAAAAATTTGACGGAGAGGATGATTCTGTCGGCGCAAGGATAAAAAGTTTGTCAACCCAAATGGTTTCTTTGGAACATAGGTTGATCGGCTCTGATTCAAAATGGCAGGATTACGGTCTTGAGCTTAATTATAGGATAAGCGGGCTTGAAACCAAAATCACCGAATTGGAAGTTGCGATTAAAGAAGATTTTGCAGATATACGTTCTGAAATCGGCGCTGTTTCCCGGCCTGCTGAAAGCAATGGGCAGCAGGATACGGAAGCGCTCGCACAATTGACGGATAAAATCCGGGCTATTGAAACAAAAATCGCGACACTTGACGATATTTTCTCTGAACAAAAAATGCTTAATGACGAACTTGCGAAGAATTTGGACAGCCTTATGGAACGTGTTGATTTCGCAAGTGCGGCAAGCCCCGAACGTTCGGAACCGTCTGAAATTTCTGGCGGGGTTCAAGTCTTGGAAGAAAAAATCGCTTTTCTTGAAAGCGAACTTGCCGGTGCGCAAGCCAAAATTTTCGATTTGGAAACAAATATTGAAAAAACCGCAAGCCTTGCCGCTGCGAAAGTGCTGCGCGAGGAAATTATTCCTTTACTTGGCAAATAAATTGTATTAAAAGGGTAAACATTGCCGAATGACGGTTTATGCTTCTTATTTCGGATGATGTCCGCAGCTGCCTTGAAAATAATCAGAATTGTCTCTGTAGCTCAGTAGGATAGAGCGTTCGCCTCCTAAGCGAAAGGTCGTGGGTTCGAATCTCGCCAGGGACACCATTTTAAAATTATACATAAATTAAAATGGTTATAAGAAAAAACTTAACTTATAACTATTTTTTTATTTTTGGATTAAAACTTAAATAAGTTTTTTGTTTAAAAAAGTCTACTAAAATTGAACAGGTTTCTAGATTGATTTAGATGAAAGAATAGTTGAACAAAATTGAGTAATAATTTAATAACAATTTGTATTTATTAAATATTTAAACATTTAAAATCTGTTCGTTATTTGACTTTTCTTAATATAATAGAAATATTCGACATAAAAAGTTTGGTCACAACATTTATAATAAGATGTGTTATTATAGCAATTATCTCAATTTGATTGAGAGTAAATGGAGTGAGCTTATTACCGTTTTTATTTCAGGAAAATGTGCAGTCCAAATATGTGTGCTATTTCATGGTTAGGTAACAAATTATAAAGATTTTGCTTAGGTTAAGATGCACCTAACTTGGTAATACTGTTATTAGGTTTTAGGATAGAAGCACACCCATTTTGTGATATATGGAATTGGGCTACTTTACGTAATAAAAACAAAATGATAATCAATTATAGGCAGGGTTACAGGGAGGGGGTAAAAGCATAATCTTGAGTGATAAGAGTTGGTATTAAGGCTTGTAGGGCGTCACATAAAAGAACTTATCAATGGTGGGGATTAGGAAAATTTAGCGGGTGTAGAGAGAAAATTATCCCAATGGATTAAAGAATATTCTTTAGAATAGTTTCATTTTACCTTAGGTTGGAAAATAAATTAAGTACTTACTCAAATTAAAATACTTTTTTAAAAGTTGCTTGACGAATAGGGGGGCATTATTCTAATGTGAAATTTCTGTATATGAAAAAATGTTTTTTATTAGTTAGATAAAAAAGGATTTTTATTTAATCTTATTAATTTTTTGTATACATGCCTATTATAAATGTTGCATAATTTAAAATTAATAATAAGAATTTTTTATTATGGAAGATTGTTATGGTGAGGAGAATACAATTAAAAAACATATATTTTATTTAAGGAGAGGGTATGAAGAGGGTTATTAGTTTTGTATTTATGTTTCTTTTTGGCTCTAGACCATCACTTTTTGTTTCTGAAGTAAAGTTGTTCCATAAAAACAGCAAAATTTTCATTTCTGAGGTTAAATCTACATTCACATTCTTTTAAATGCAATATAAATTTTTCATCCGTCAGACCATTGAATTTCGCCAATCGTTTTTTAGCAAAACTCCAGAAGCTTTCTATGCCGTTCACATGAGATTTTCCCCGCACAAATTCGTTTTCATGGTGGAATACCTATAATGGGTGTAACCATTCAAAATAAGACCGTCATAGGCTTTCCAGCCTTCTGTATGGATAGTTGAGCCTTCGAGGATTTTACCCTGAATTATAGGCATTAATTCTTCTTTGGAACAGCGTGGAACTATGCTGACAAAAACTTTTCCCTCACGCTTCAGCACTCCAAAAACAGGAGTCTTGCCGGCAGCTCCGCGTCCTCGCTTGCCTCTCACTCTTTTGGCTCCGAAATAGCTTTCGTCAAGTTCAAATATTCCAAGCTCTTTTTGATGTTTTTGAATACTGTCTTCAAGAATTAACTCACGAAATTCTGTAAAATAATTGTTAACAGTTTTACTATTTAACTTTAATAATTCACTTGTTGCAGTGGCAGTTAAATCCATTGAAAAACAGTTAATAATTTTTTTTATTTTATACTTACTTAATCTATTGAATTTCATTATTATTAACCATAATATCGAAAAAGATAATGGTCAAGAGCCTCTTTTTTTTGCGGTGGGCAGTGTGAATGCTGAAGTGCTTGCAAAATATAGAATTGCTGTATCTGATTTAATTGTCAGTGATTTAGTTCCTGCAAAACAAGCAGAACTAGTTAAAAATTCAAGTTTAATTGCAGATATTGAAAATGCAATACGAAATGGAAGAAAGTTTGAGCTTCTAACTAGACGCAGTGCGGCGTTGGAAGCAATAAGAAAAGAACAAGAATTTGCTTCAAGTGAATATGCTGCAGGTGATGCCGCTGCGACAGGAAATATTTCTAATGCTCAATCGTTAGTGCAAGTTGAAGTTTTACAATTTAATTTTGGGCGTTCTTCTTCAAAGGTTCCTAATATACAAAATAAATTTAAAGTAAATGATTATTGCTCAATAGAGCTTTCAGTACAAATAATTGATACAGAACGTGGAGCTGTTGTTGCTTCTTTTCCGATAAAAGCATCTTCTACTATTGTTTCTGTATCTAATCAAGATATTTGGATTAATAGAGGGAATGATTCTGGTATGAAACTTGGGGAAGTATTTGAAGTTTTTGAGCCCGGTGAGGAATTAATTGATCCTGCAACCGGAGAGAATTTAGGTTCAACTGAAACCTTGATTGGTAAGGTAAAAGTTGTACGGATTAATCCAAAAGCTAGTGTTGTGCATATGGTTAATGGAAATGCCACTTCTGTAAGCACAGGTTATATTTTAAGACGCCCTGTAAAGTCCTCTAAATAGGTCCAGCTATGAAAAAAATACAACTTATTATATGTATATATTGTGCCTTTTGGGCATTTTCTTATGAGTGCAATGCCTCAGGAATAAAAGAAAGAACTGTAGAAATAACTGGTACGGGAAAAAATAAGGAAGAAGCTGTTCAAAAAGCACTTATTGAAGCTTTGGCACAAGTTACTGGTGTTTATATTGACTCACAACAATTAAGTCAGGCCTTAGTAAGTTTTTCTTCACAAGATAGTCTTGAAGGTAATGAAAAAAGTAGCATTCGTGAAAATTCTTTTGATGAGAAGCAAGTAAATCAAATTTATTCTAAAGCTAAAGGATATATCCGTTCATATTCTATTTTAAGTGAACGTGAATCCGCTGTACGTACTGGTAATATTGATGTTACAATTTCTGCTGTTGTAAATTATTATGAATCAGAAAAGTCCGTTGAAAGAAAAAAAATTGCAGTTATGCTTTTTCAAGTACTGGATAAAAATAATCCTTATGAGTTACAGTTTATTGAGGAATTAAATCAAGGTATTGTAAGTTTTCTAACTCAAACAAGAAATTATGCAATTTTGGATAGGGATTATTTAAAAGATAAATATGCAGAGTTTGAGCTTTTACAAGGTGATGATGTAAAAGCAGAAGAACGGACACGAGTGGGTAATTCTGTTGGTGCAGATTATATTTTAGTGGGATCAATTACAAATTTTAATGCTAAAGTAAAAAAAGAAAAAGTTCCTTATTTGAATAAAGAAGCTTTAATGGTGACTGGAATCTCTTCTATTTCATGGCGATTAATTAATGTACCAACAGGTATGATTATGGCTTCTGGTGTACATGATGAAAAATTTGAGGAACGTATTAATTCAGAAATTGATTTTGATTGGATAGCAAAATTGGCTCGTCCTGCTGGTGAGAAAATAGGCACAAAAATAAGTGATATTACGTTTCCAATATTAGTGTTATCTCATGATAATGGAATATTGACACTTGCAAGAGGCGGGGATTCTATTCGAGTTGGGCAACAATATAATCTTATTCAATATGGAAAAGTTCTTATGAACCCATATACAAATGAGGCAATAGCTAAAGATGAAATTGTAATCGGTAAGGTAGAAATTATAGATGTTGCACCTAAGTTTTCACATGCAAAAATTTTACACTCTAATGTGGAACTTACTATAGTTAATACCAATCAATATATTGTAAGGCTCATTGATGCTCAACATGGTCAAAATAATAAAAAAGAAAAAAATAAAGTGAAAACAATGCAACCAAATTGGTAGGAGACTGAAATGAATAAATTTATATTAAGTAGTTATATTTGTGTATTGGTGCTTTTGGGAGCTTCTTTTGTTTACGCAGAAGAACAGGCTTCTATGAAAAATATAGCTATAGAAACAAACTCTGCAGTACAAGCACAAGAACTTGTGAAAAAAACAGTTCAAAGACCTGAGGTTGAATTAGTTTCAGATATTAATAATTATATTAATACAAATAAGTTAAAAACTAATGGGCGACAAATTTTTTATGGTATTGTAAGGATTAATAAAGAAATTTCACATCCTGACTATGCCCGGTATAGAGTTTTAGCGTATGAAGAAGCTTATTTACAAGCTTTATCAAAATTTTTTCGTTCTGTAGCAATAACGTATAAAAGCGAAACGTTACAAAAAGTATTTGCCGATAATAGTTCTAACCGTGAAGATTTTGATAAAGAGTTAGCAAGTGAACAAAGTTCATTTGTATCACTTATTGATAAAATTATGGCTCTTACAGGTGCAAAATTAGATGCTGCGTTAAAAGAATTAGGTATCGACCCCGTACAATTTAATGCTTCTCCTGCTGATCAAAAGAAAGTATTGCTTAGTAATCAAATGGTCACGAAGTCCGTACAAAGATTTTCAAAAAGTTTAGGTGGGATTACAACGATACAGACATTTTTTAGGAATAATGAAGAAGGTTTTGGGGCTGTTGGTGTTATTATTGTGTATTCTCCAAAAATTGAAAGTGTGGCGGATGCATTTAAAATGGGTAAGAAACCAGCAATGTTACAATTAGGTAAACCGTTAAAAGAGCTTCTTCCATTGGATAATAATGAAAAACTATATAACATGTTAGGTTCACGTTTACTCATTGATGATAACGGTCCAGTTTTAGTAGCTTTTGGACAATGGGCGAATTCTTCTGTAAGTGAAGATGATACATTGCTTGCAGAATATAGAGATGCTGCTTTTGAACAAGCAAGGGATATTGCTTATAAAGAAATTTCAACTTTTCTTAATCAAAGTTTTACTTCTGAAATTGAAACAGAACGTGGTAAAATTTTAGAAGAATATGTGGTTAAAGAAGGCAAAACAGGAATGATTGAAAAAGCAAAAGAAGAAGCCCTTATAGATAAAATGTATAAACAAGCACAAGCTCGTACAAGTTCTTATTTACAAGGAGCACAGATTTTGCAAGAATGGATTTATGAAACTCCAGAAGGGCATGAGGTTGTTGGGGTAATTATGACGTATAGTTTTGACAATATTCAAAATGCAAAATCAGTTTTTGATGAAAAAACTGATTTTAATGGTAAAGAAAACAAAAAACAGTATGATTCTTCCTATTCTGAAGGCGCTGTATCAATGGATTTAAATGCTTTTTAATTTTAAAACAGTATATATGTGAGGTTTGGTATGCAGTTAAAATGTTTTTTATTATTTGTTATGATATTAGGCTTGTCTGCTTGTGCAGGAAAAAGTGATCGTTTGGGTTTAGTTGAAAATGAAGCAACAAAAACTTATGCTGAAGCCTATGCTCCAGCAAGAACTGCTCTTCAAGAAGGTAAAGCAGAAGAGTTAATTAATAAAATTGAATCCAAATATTATACAGAAGATGGTAATAAAAAATCTCGTGATGAAATTATTGAGGAATTAGTGAAAAATAATAGTGAGTTATCTATTCTTGAACGGGGGCTACTCATATTAAATGCCGGTGATTTTGAACGTGCTTTATTGTATTTTGATGCTGGTGAAATGAAGATGGAACAATGCGAAGCAGAAAGTGGCATGTATAAATTGGGGGCTACCATTTCTAAAGGCGGAATAGCAACACTTTTTGGCTCTGAAGAAGTAAATGATTATGTTTTACGTGGTTATGAAAAAGTTATGTTGCTAAATTATAAGGCGTTATGTTATATGCTCCTAGGTGATAGAAAAGCCTATAACGTAACAAGACGGGCTATTGAAAAACAACAAGAAGAATGGGAAAAGTTTAAAGAACTTCTCGTAGAATTTGAAGAAAAGCAAGCTAAACAGGCTGATAATCAAAAAAAGATTGCTAGTGAAGTAAATGTAGATAATCGTGATGAAGAAATAAAGAAAAAAGCTGAACTTGTTCCAAATGCATATGTTAATCCTTTTGGGGATTATATGGATGCACTGTTGTTAGAATTAGATGGTATTGATGATAAAAGCATTCGTGATAATTCCATTATTGCCTATAAAAAAGTATTAGAAAATAATAAGGATTGTGGAACTGCAAAAACTGCTATTAAAGAAGTTCGTCGAGGTGTTCCTAAAGGTAAAAAGCTTGTTCATATAATTTTAGCTGACGGTTTTTCTCCTGAACGCAAAGAAAGCGTACAAGGTTATCAAATTGATAAATTAAAAGCAGTTGTAAATTTTGCTACAGCAACACCTATTCCAAGTAATGTGGCAGGTGCAAAAGTTATTTATACTGGAGGAAACCAAACATTTTCTTCTTTGAGTAAAATGGAATCCATTATTTTAAGAGATGATCAAGATCGTTTGCCTTTTAGAACTGCCATGGTTACTCTAGCTTTGTTACGGTCGGGAACTGCAAGTGCTTTTTTAGGTGATTTAGGTGTCAATATTGCAGCAACTCTTCAAAGACCAGATACTCGTTCTTGGTTAACTTTGCCTAATAAAGTAATTGTTGCACGTTTCTATGTTCCTAATAAGACAAAAAATGTAACGATTCAAACTTATGACGAGAAAAAGAGAATTATGGCACAATATGCCGTAGATATCGCTGAATTAGGTCCAACCGTTGTATATGCTGTAAGTTATGAAAATCAATTAAAGGCTTTTGCAAATAAGCAGTCTTGGATTACGAATAAATAAAGGAAAAATATTTATGAAAATTAAATTCATTGCTTTTCTATTTGTAACTTTTGTTTTATCTGCTTGTGCGCAAACAAATAATGCGGTAACTGCTCTTGAACCCATTGTTTTAGAAGATAGATCTCACCCTCTCATTACAATTATTTATGGTAGTGAGGTTGAATATAATGCCGTAAAGGTAATGGATAGGCAATTAGATGCAACAGGAAATTTACCTCGTGTTATAGTACGATTAAAAAATGTTATTCCTAATAAAGTTCCTTTTGAGTATCAATGCTCATGGGAAGATGAATTTGGTGCACCACTTATCACAAGTTCTGCATGGCAACGAATAACCTTACCTCAAAATGGAGAAAAAGTTATTGTTGATATGGGTAAGTCCATAAAAGCGAAGAAGGTCACTGTACATTTCCGCTTTGCACAAGATGTACAAATTTGGGTACCAACTCCAGATCCCTCAACAATGAATACTAATCAAACAATGTAATTTTAAAGGAGAATTGTATGAAAAAAATATTAAGACTTTCTTTTGCTTTTGTTGTATTGATTTTTGCAAGTGCTTGTACTCAATCAGGTTATAATGCTTCAAATTCGCCTGCTTATCAAGGAAGAAATACTTCTATTTCCATTGTAGATTCTTCTGAAAGAATTAAATTGGATACAAAAATCAGTCTTTCTGATATTATTGCTTTTGCTGAAAACTTAACCAATAAGATGTTGCAGTCTCCAGCTTTTATAAATCAAAAACGTCTTCCTCGCATTGTTGTTGCTGATATTCGTCAAAATACCCATGACGAGAATTTGAGAGTACAAGATATTCATGATAGGATAATTGAAGTATTATTCAATTCAGGACAAGTACGGGTCTTAGATACAACAGCAACAAGTTTTGATTATATTATGCAATCAGAAATTACCGATATTATCACCCGTGCTCCTGATGGGCAAAAACTTGTTGATTACACAATGAAAATTAAAATATTTGATCTTAACGGTGAGCTTAAAGGACAATGGTCAGATGATTTGTCTTTGTTCAAAAATAGGTAAAATGTAGCTAATAATATATTGTTACTATATGTGCAATGAATATATATTGGGAAAATATAAAACAAAAATGGGCAGCTGCCCATTTTTGTTTTTTTGTGCGCTTTAGCTCAAAAAAACCACCAGCTAAGCTGGTGGAATAAAAATCTTTAGATACAAGCCTGTCCTCCTTTGGTATGTTTCGATGTGTTCGTCAATCATAACATCAAAGGAGGACAGTGTCTTATGCAAGACAGTCAAAGTTTATCTCATACAAAATGGAATTGCAAATATCATATTGTGTTTGCTCCCAAATTTAGGCGTCAGGCAATATATTTAAAATTAGAAGAAGATATTGGAAAAATTCTTCGGCAGCTTTGCGAGCAAAAGAAAGTTTCAATAATAGAAGCGACGGCATGCATTGACTATGTACATATGCTTGTGTCCATTCCGCCCAACCTGAGCGTATCGGCATTTATGGGGTATCTGAAAGGAAAAAGTTCTTTGATGATATTTGATAGACATGCAACTCTGAAATATAGATACGGAAACAGGCATTTCTGGTGCAGGTGCTATTATGTTGATACAGTAGGACGCAATAGAGAAAAAATAGCGGAATACATTCGAAATCAATTGAATGAAGATATAATCAATGACCAAATGACGTTCAAAGAATACTTTGACCCATTTACGGGCAGTAAGAATAATTAAGGCAATGGTGAGCTACTTTAGTAGCAGCTTGTGAATGTAATGCGATTGGCGAACACTTCAAAACGCCTTTAGGCGTAAGCCAGTAATATGCCCTTACAGGGCTGGAGAAAACCACCGGCTTAGCCGGTGGTTTTTATTGGTATAAAATAAATTTGTTCGATTAGGCTGGAGCATTTACAATAATTGATTCAAATAAAACGTTTTGAAAGGTAAGGGGAAAAACTTTGGAAAAATTTATCCTCTGAAAGTTTATAATTTTATAGCTTAACTTCCTAATGTCATTAGGGAATGTTTTAGTTATTCTATTTGCTTGAGCCAGTCCTTTATTTCATCGTCGGTATGGGAGTTGCCGTCGCCGAAAATCACAAGAGGTTTGAGTACATTCGCTCCTTTGGAAAGTTTTGTCATATCCTCATGAATGGTGTATTCTCCGCCCCCGCCGTGGGTAATGAAAGGGACAATTGTTTTTCCTGCGAAGTCATTGCTGGTGATGAATGTTTTTACCGCAGGCGCCATTTCATGCCACCATGCAGGCGTACCGATAAAGATGATATCGTATTGGGAAACATCACCATTGTCTTTCAATGGCGGCAGCGTGCCTTCTTCGTGTTGTTTTTTGGCAATTCCATAAGCGGTTTCATTGTAATCGGCAGGATAGGGCGTTAGTGTTTCAATTCTGAACATATCTCCGCCTGTTTGTGATTGAATTTTTTCAGCAATATGTTTCGTGTTTCCGCCCCATGAGAAATAGGCGATGAGCAGTTTACTGCCGTTCATATTTTCTCCTTGATTGGTTTGGACTGCCGCAAAAGCAGCACCTGTGAGAAAGAGCTGCAATGCCAGAAAAAGAAAGAGGATTTTTTTCATAGGAGTTTCCTTTTATGTTATTTTTGTCAGCGAATGAAATTGGTAAAAATGACGTGTTCCTGTTTTGGAGGGATAACCCCGGCTTTTTGGGCAGCTTCTTTGCATTTTAAATGATATGCCATATTACGGGCTAAAATCCGCATGTTTTGCATGCCCTCTTCGTCTTTTTTCACTTCTTCAGGATTCGCTCCATGTACCATATTCCAATATCTTCCTGAAATAATAGGCATTTGGTTGATTTGAAAATACTTGTTGAGTTGGTCAAGTGTTGCTGTCGTGCCGGCGCGGCGTGCGGAAACAATGGCGCTTGCAGGTTTGTGGATAAAAGAATTATGTCCTGACATGAAGTCAACAAAAAACGCTCTGTCTAAAAATGATGCGATAACGCCTGCCGCAGAACCGTAATGCACGGGAGAGCCGATAATATATCCTTCAAAATTCCTTGCATATTCAACAAAATCATTGACGTTGTCGCTGATGACGCAATGACCGATTTTTGCACATGCGCGGCAAGCTCTGCAAGGGGCGATCGGTTCTTTGCCGATAAAATAAATTTCTGCGCCGATTCCTTCTTGTTCAAGTGTCGCGGCGATTTCACATAATGCGGTGTAGGTGCAGCCTTTTTCATTGGGTGAACCATTAATGAGCAATACGTTCATGGTGATTTCTCCTATTTGATTAAAGCACCCAAATATACGCCTTTGATTTCAATATGGCTGAGCGCTTCGTTAAGTTTTGAAAGTTCTTCTTTTGACAGTTCGATATCAGCTGAATTTGTGTTTTCAATTAGTCTTGAAATTTTTGTTGTGCCTGGAATAGGAACGATGAAAGGACGCTGCGCCAACATCCAGGCAAGAGAAATTTGCGCTTTTGTGGCATTTTTTTCTTGAGCGAAGTTTTCTAGGAGTACCAGCAGTTCCTGGTGGGCGTCCATATTTTTGGGCTGGAATTGAGGGAGAAAACTTCTGAAATCCGTATCCTTATCAAATTGTGAGTCCTTTGTGTATGCTCCTGACAAAAATCCATTTGCCAAGGGACTGAAAGCGACAAAGCCGATATTTAATGTTTCGCAAACAGGAAAAACTGTTTCTTCCCAATTTCGTGCCATGATGGAATATCTGTTTTGTACGGTAGTCAAAGGGCAGATAGCATGTGATGTTTGTATTTGTTCCGCATTTGCTTCACTCATGCCCCAATGGGCGATTTTTCCTTCTTGGATTAATCGGGAAATTGTGTTTGCAACCTCTTCAAGCGGTGTTTTAGGGTCGACTCTGTGCTGATAATATAAGTCAATGCATTCAATGCCCAATCGTTTAAGGCTTGCTTCCACAGATTTTTTTATTGTTTCCGGTCTGCTGTCAGTAATGAGCGTTTTGTTTTCATTGGAAGCCAATCCAAATTTCGTGGCGATTTTCACTTTGTCTTTATACGGCTTGAGCGCTTTGCCCACTAAGAGTTCGTTGCCGTGCGGCTGGTCTGCCGACTGATACATTTCTGCTGTGTCAAAAAATGTTATTCCCAACTCTATGGCTTTATGAATTAATTTAATCATTTCTTTTTCATTTCGGGGAGCTCCGTAGGCATGATGCATGCCCATGCAGCCCAAACCGATGGCTGAAACTTCTAATTCCCGTAATTTTCTGTATTTCATTTTTTCCTCAATCGTATTTTGTTTTTAATATTATGGTGTATCCTTGATAAAACCTAAAGATCTGCCTCAATCATTTTCTTATCTAATTCTCTCGCTATTGAAATAAGACTTGAATGATGTCACATTTTATTCTATTATGATATGAGAATAAGAGAAGATTAATACGGAAAGGAATTTTGTCTTGCAGTATAAACTGTTTTATGTTTGGTCGGAGGGTTTATGCAATCCAAATACGAAATTATTCGGGATATCATTTTACGCAATGTTCCCGATGCGGGAAATTATCCTTGCTCAATAAAAGGTGTTCGGCTGGTACGCCGTGATAAATCTACCGACTTTGCCAAGTGTTTTTATAATCCGACGTGCATATTGGTTTTGCAAGGTAAAAAACATATACTTTATGGGAATAATCATCTTGTGTATTCCAAAGGGCAATGTGTGATTTCTTGCATGGATATTCCTGTGTCCAGCCGGGTTGTGGAAGCTTCGCCATACGAGCCTTTTGTCGTACTTATTTTGGAACTTGATTTCAATTTGATTTCACAGCTTATTATGGAAAGCAAACTGTCACATGCTGTTGATGATAATGAAAAATGCCTTGCTGTTATGGATACGGACGAAGCTTTGTTGGATGCTTTTTACCGTTTGGCATGTCTTATAGAAAAGCCCTATGATGAATTTTTGTCTTCTATCATTATCAAAGAGATATACTATAGATTGATCACGGGACCTTTGGGCAGTCAATTGCAGCTGATCAGCATGAAAGGAACCTATGCAAATCAAATTGTCCAAGCAATTGGTTACCTGAAAGAGAATTTTAAAGAAAAGCTGAATATTGAAGATGTTGCAAAACAAGTCAATATGGCACCTTCAACATTTTATCGGAATTTTAGGAGAGTGACACAAGTAAGCCCTTTGCAGTATCAAAAGCAGTTGAGATTATATGAAGCGCAGCGGCTCATGCTTTCCGGAGCATACAATGCGGAATCGGCTGCTTATGTCGTGGGATATGCCAGTGTAATTCAGTTCAGCCGGGAGTATAAAAAAATGTTTGGCAATCCGCCGAAGACGGACATAAAAATATTAATAACAGGTTGTCAATAATAATTATCAAAAATTATTCTTGACAATGTGTTGATTTGGTAACTATATATTTTTAATGATTAAAAAAGTACCAGGCTTGGTTTACTTTAAAAATAGGAGAAATTATGATGAACAAAAAATTGCAGAAAGCATTTAATGATCAAATCAATAAGGAATTGTATTCCGAATATCTTTATCTTGCCATGAAGATTTATTTCCAAGAACAAAATCTGCAAGGATTTGCGAATTGGTTTGATGTGCAAGTTCAGGAAGAACACGCCCATGCTATGGGAATGTTTGATTACATGAATGAACGGGGTGGAAAACTTCAGCTTGAAGCCATTGAAAAACCGGTTGTCGAAGGCGATACTCCCTTGACTATTTTTGAACATGTTCTTCGTCATGAAGAATTTGTCACTTCCCGTATCAACGCCCTTATGGACGTTGCGGAAGATGTGCGTGACCGCGCGGCGTTAAGCTTTCTTGACTGGTATTTAAAAGAACAAGTGGAAGAAGAAGCGAATGTCGGACGTCTGCTTGCGACACTCCGCCTTATCGGAGATGATAAGAAAGCTCTTTTCATGCTTGACAAAGACCTTGCTACGCGTACGTTTGTCGCTCCTATCATTGGCTGATGTCAATATTTTTTGCATAAATTGCCAGCATAGAAACCACTCGTTAGCGAGTGGTTTTTTTGTATTCGTAATATGTTGTTCTTATTGTAATAAATCTGTACATTGTGTTTTAGATAGGAAGAGGGATAGGAAAAAAACTGTCAATTTCTTGTGTTATCAATAAAAATGCGTTTGGCGCTCATAATTTTTCATGGCATTTTGAGCGAAAAGCGGAAAAATCACCTTTAGATTATTCTTAACAATTCACCCGAATGGGTTTATAAGATTGCGAAGATAGTTTCAGCGTGGTTTTTGAAATGGATTTTATTGTTTTATATAAGTTGCTTACAGTGCCCGTAGTGATTTTGATTACTACCTATTTGGTCAAACGCTGGGGGGCATTTGTCGGGGGAATATTCGCAGGGCTTCCCATTTTCTCCGGACCTATTTCTTTTTTTATCACCTATGAACAGGGAGCGGAATTTGCTCTCCTTGCTTCATATAACAGCTTGATCGGTTTGCTCGGCTGCACGGTAACGGCATTGGTTTATGCGTGGATTGCGGTTTTTGGGGGCAAATGGTGGCTTGCTTTGCCTTGCTCTGTTGCAGCTTATTTCTGTATCGGATATTTTTTGCATTATTTGCCTCAGTTTTCACCTTTTGTGATTTTGCTTGCCTGCGGTGCTTTTTTTATTGCGTCTTTGCTTTTGCCTCGCCCAAAGCTTGAAAGTTATAAGACAACACGGCCCCGTTGGATTATTTGGGTGCAAATTTTGTTTGGTTCTTTTATGGTTTATGGCGTGACAGAATCTGCTCATTTTCTTGGTCCGCAATGGAGCGGAAATATAAGCTGTTTTCCGATTATGATTGTGGTGATTGCTCCTTTCACGCATATTGCCAACGGCGTGTATACAACGGTTGCTGTTCTGCGCGGTTTTACGGCAGGTTGGCTCGGAACGGCTGTTTTTGCGTGCACTGTCATGCTGACTGTTTTGCACTATCATATCAGCTTTGTTTATATTTTAGCCGGCGGGCTTTCCTGCGCAAGCACGGTGCTTTATTCGCTTTTAGTGGTTTATGCCGGCAAAAGAATGAAAGGAAGCGTGGCGCTGTTCTGAGGGGATAGTCCATTGTTTTACGAAGTTCGGAGTTTTTTATTGATTTTTCTATAATATATTTGAATTATTGAATAAAAATAAAATTTTATTTCTGTACACAAAAAGGCGTTTTCATTATACTGAAAAAAGTATTACGTTAAAGAGGTTGTTATGGCGCAAATGGAGCAAAGGGATTCTTTCAAATCAAGAGTTGGGTTTATTTTGTCCTGTGTGGGATCTGCCGTGGGCATTGGGGCGATTTGGCTTTTTCCCTATCGTGTCGGAGAATTCGGCGGAGCTGTTTTTTTAATTCCTTTTATGCTTTTTACAGTTTTGCTCGGCTTGACCGGGGTTATTGCCGAAATGACGTTCGGACGCGCCATGCGGACCGGACCGCTCGGGGCGTTCAAAAAAGGTTTGCAGCAACGCAAAAAAGAATGGGGGAAATGGCTGGGGATTATCCCCGTGTTCGGTTCATTCGGAATTGCCATGGGGTACGCGGTTGTTGTGGGCTGGTTTTTGAAATATACCATTCAAGCCTTTACCGGAGCTGCTGTTTACAATGCTGACAGCACGGCTTTTTTCGTGCAGATTGCAGGGGATTATGGCAGTTTGCACTGGCATTTGATTGCCTCTTTGGCTTTGCTTTTGATTATGTTTGGAGGCGTGCAAAACGGTATTGAAAAGTTGAATAAAATACTCATTCCCGTTTTCTTTGCTATTTTCCTTTTTCTGGTGGTGCGTGTGGCATTTCTGCCCAATGCGCTTGAGGGTTATAAATTTTTGCTGACGCCTCACTGGGATATGCTTTTGGAACCGAAAGTGTGGATTTTTGCTTTGGGGCAGGCATTTTTCGCTTTGTCTCTGGCAGGGTCCGGAACATTGGTTTACGGCAGTTATCTTGATGAAAAAGTTGATATTTTTTATGTGGCGAAATATGTCGTCCTGTTTGATATTGCGGCGGCTGTTTTAGCTGTGCTTATCATTATTCCCGCTGTTTTTTCTTTCGGTATGGAGCCTGCCGCAGGACCTCCCCTCATGTTCATGGTTATGCCTGAAATTTTTAAACAAATTCCTTTGGGTTCGGTTTTGGCAGGGATTTTCTTTCTGGCTATTTTGTTCGCAGGTTTGACTTCCTTGGTCAACTTGTTTGAAACGCCCATTGAGGCACTGCAAAATGAATTTCGTTTATCGCGCAAGAGCGCCGTTTCCATTGTGGTGAGCGCCGGCTTTGTGCTTGGAATTTTTTTGGAAAACGGCGAAACGCTCGGGCTGTGGATGGATATAGTCAGTATTTATATTATTCCGCTCGGGGCGTTGATTGCGGGGGTGATTTTCTTTTGGGTCTGCAAGCCTGAATTTATCCGCGGGCAATTGCAGCTTGGACACGGCAAACCTGTCGGCGAAGCGTATGTCGCTTTGGGAAAATATCTTTTCTGCGGCTTGACGGCATTGGTATATCTTGTTGAAATCATAAGAAACATATAAATAATATGGTTGTGCCGGGCAGGCTTTTTTGGGTGTTTCATGAATTATTTCGAGCTGTTTCTTATTGCTGTCGGGCTTGCTATGGACGCTTTT
Organism: Taurinivorans muris; assembly: GCF_025232395.1. Lineage (GTDB taxonomy): Bacteria > Desulfobacterota > Desulfovibrionia > Desulfovibrionales > Desulfovibrionaceae > Taurinivorans > Taurinivorans muris. Next base: position 1,083,725 of record NZ_CP065938.1, on the reverse strand, counting down.
GCCGTTTCTTTATGCAAGGGCTTGGAAATGAAACGGTTTCAATTTTCAAGGGCTCTTTTTTTAGGAGGATTGTTCGGGCTTTTTCAAGCGCTGATGCCTCTTGCCGGTTTTTATCTGAGCAAAAATTTCGTACAGCATATAGAAGGCTTTGACCATTGGATCGCGTTTCTTTTATTGGTTTTCATCGGCGGAAAAATGATAAAGGAAGCCCGCAGGGAAGAAGAAAACAGCGGCTTCAGTCTTGGAGAGTTGCTCGTGCTTGCTGTGGCGACAAGCATTGACGCACTTGCTGTCGGTGTGACGTTTGCTGTTCTTCCTAAGATTGATATTCGTTTTGCAGCCCTGAGTATCGGGGGTGTTACGGCTGTTTTGTGTGTTTTGGCTGTGGGGATCGGGCATAAATTCGGCACAAAAATCGGTTCAAAGGCGGAATATTCGGGCGGTATTATCCTCATACTCCTTGGCTGTAAGATTTTACTTGAACATTTAGGAATTTTTATCTGATTCGGCACACAAAAAGCGGGGTTTTTCCCCGCTTTTTTGTGTTATGGGTTGGAATGGTTAGCCAATTTTCTTGTCATACAGGCGGGCTGCGTTGATAATCACTAGAATTGAGCCGCCGTTATGGGTCAATGCTCCGATAACCGGACCGATTATGCCGAAAACGCCTAACAGGACTGCCAGAATGTTGATACCCAGCGCAATGGCTATGTTGAATTTGATATTGAAAACCGTGGCATTGGAAAGTTTTTTCAGATAGGCTACCTTGTTCAGGTCTTCGCCGATAAGGGCTATGTCGGCAGCTTCAATGCTGATGTCGCTTCCTGCCTGTCCCATGGCGATTCCCACATCGGCGATCTTGAGGGCTGGCGCGTCGTTAATGCCGTCGCCAATCATGCACACGGTATTGCCTTGCGTTTGCAGTTCTTGAACTTTCTGTACTTTTTCTTCCGGAAGCAGTTCGGCATGGATGGTGTCGATACCGATTTGTTTGGCGATAAAATCAGCGGTAATTTTGCTGTCGCCGGTGAGCAGGGTTGTTTTTATTCCTAAATTGTGCAGGGTTGCAAGGCTCGTTCGGGCTGAGCCGCGTATACTGTCGGCAAGGGCGACAATGCCTATGCATTCTTGGTTTTCCGCAACAAAAATAAGGGCTTTTCCTTGTTTGCGCAAAATAATCTCTTGTTCAGATAACTCGGCTGATATGGTGATATTGTTTTGTTTGAGATAGGCGAGCTTCCCGCAGCGGATGCGGGTGTTGGCAAGTTCATAGGAAACGCCGAGTCCTGCCTGCATGGAAAAACTGCCGTTTTGTTCAAGAGGTTGCGTTGAGGTATTATGGTAATGTTCCATGACGGCTTTAGCAAGAGGGTGTTCGGAGCGTTGTTCCGCTGTCGCGCATGTTTGCAAAACATGCTCTTTTGTCTGGTTCTTATTGGCAACAATATCTGTGACCGTGAGTTTGCCTGTGGTGAGCGTGCCTGTTTTGTCAAATGCGATTTGGTTGACGTTTCCCATGATTTCAAGCGCGTGTCCGCTTTTTACAAGAACGCCGTGTTTGCTTGCCTGTCCGATTGCCGCCATGATTGAAGTCGGCGTCGCGAGCGCCATTGCGCAAGGGCAAAAAACAACCAAAACCGTCACGGTGCGGATCAAATCGCCGGTAAAAACAAACGTTAATCCCGCAATGGCGAGGGCTATCAGAATAAGGCGAACCGCCCAAGTGTCCATAATTCTTTGAATGGGGCTGTTATTGGCTGAGGCTTCTTCCACAAGGCGCACCATTTTTTGCAATGAAGAGTTTTTGCTTTCATTGGTGCAGACAATATCGACAGAGCCGTGCAAGTTGAGTGTTCCGCAAAAAACCTCATCTCCTTGCGCTTTATCGATAGGCAGCGATTCGCCGGTAAGAATCGCCTGGTTCACGCTTGTGCTGCCGGCAAGTATTTTTCCGTCCACGGGAATCTGTTCCCCCGGAAGAATGCGGATGATATCGCCATGTTTTACGTTTTCAGCGGGAATTTGTTCCGTTTTGCTGTCAAGAACACGTCTTGCCATGCTTGGGACAAGACTTATCAGTTTTTGTATGCTTGTTTTTGTCTTGGCAAAGGTTCTATCCTCTAAAATGGCTCCGAGCGCCATAATCCACGCGACTTCGGCTGCTGCGAAAATTTCGCCTATGGCAAGGGCGGAGATTATGCCGATGGAGATAAGCACGAGGGACGTTATCTTTTTATAGAGTACCAAGTATTTTATGGCGAAAAAGAGAATGGGGCTGCCGGATATGGCTATTGTCAGCCAAATAGGGTCAAAAGGCAGGGTGATTTCCAAAAAATGCAAAGCAATGCCCATGGCAAGGAAAATTCCGCTGACAATGGTCGCTTTTTCACCATATAGGATATTGAACACTGTGTTTGCTTTTTCATAAAATTTTTTGAACATGATTTACTCCGATTAATACATATCGCCTTAACCAAGCCTTGAAAACTGCTCGATCACGGAACTCAATTTCTTAAGTACTTCTTCTTCGTTGCCTTGGCGTATTTCATTGAGAACGCAGTGTTCAATGTGGGACTCGAGGAGCTGCTGCCCTGTTTTGTGCAGGGCGGATTTTGCCGCACTGATTTGAATAAGGATTTTTTCACATTCGCCGTCTTCTTCAATCAGCTTTTTTATGCCGCGAATCTGTCCCTCGATTTTATTCAGTCGGGTGATAAGGGCTTTTTCATTGGTGCAGTTCATAATTTCCTCCGAATGATGTTTTGTATGGATATACCTTATACCACTATATGGTATTAAGTCAAGAAAATTTTCTTTATAACTGCATTTGGTTTAATGACCGATGAAAAGGAAAAAATCCGCAGCAACAGCTTTTTGAACGGGGCTGTTTTAAAAAAAGTGTTTTGCCGGAACGCATTTTTGCATGAATAATTTAAAAATTAATTAACGGAGTATAGTGCTTGACAAAAGTATAAAATAAACCTAATAATTTTTGTTCGGTTTATTGTGTTAACTTTTAATGGAGGAAATTATGCCTACTATCAGCCAATTGGTTCGTTTTGAACGCACAAAGGTTGTAAAGCGTAAAAAGACCCCTGCATTGCAAGAATGCCCGCAGCGCCGTGGCGTATGTACCCGTGTATATACCACCACCCCTAAGAAGCCTAACTCAGCTCTTCGTAAAGTTGCCCGTGTGCGTTTGACCAATGGTATTGAAGTGTCTGCTTACATCCCCGGTGAAGGCCACAACCTGCAAGAACACAGTGTTGTTATGATCCGCGGCGGCCGTGTAAAGGACTTGCCCGGTGTCCGTTATCACATTGTGCGTGGTACTCTTGATACCGCAGGTGTTGCCGATCGTCGTCAACGTCGTTCAAAATACGGCGCGAAACGTCCAAAATAATAACTTTTTTTCGTGTACTGCTACTCGATGGCGCGGTGGTTCCGTGTTGTCGTTGGAGTAATGTATGGAGGAATCACCATGCCCCGTAAAGGTCCAGTTCCCCGCAGGGAGATTTTACCTGATCCGATTTTCAACAGCAAGTTGGTAACCCGTTTTGTAAACCGTCTTATGTATGACGGTAAAAAAGGTCCTGCTGAATCTATTTTTTATAATGCAATTAATTCGTTAGCGGAAAAAACAGGCGAAGAAGCTATCAAAGCTTTTGAAAAAGCCATTGAAAATGTAAAACCGCATGTCGAAGTCAAATCCCGCCGTGTCGGCGGTGCCAACTACCAAGTGCCTGTTGAAGTTCGTGCTGAACGCCAAAGCTCACTTGCTATCCGTTGGCTCATTACTTATGCCCGTGCCAGAGGTGAAAAAGGCATGACCAATAAATTGGCTGCCGAACTTCTTGATGCTTTCAATGGCCGCGGCGGTGCAGTGAAGAAAAGAGAAGACACGCACCGTATGGCTGAAGCTAACAAAGCATTTGCACATTTCCGTTGGTAGGTCGCCTATGTCACGTACATTCCAAATCAAAGATATCCGTAATATCGGTATCATGGCTCATATTGATGCCGGTAAAACGACTACTACCGAACGTATTCTTTTCTATACCGGTGTATCACATAAAATCGGTGAAACCCACGACGGCGGCGCTACCATGGACTTCATGGAGCAGGAACAGGAACGCGGTATCACCATCACTTCCGCTGCAACCCAATGCACATGGAAAGGACACACCATCAATATCATTGATACTCCGGGACACGTTGACTTCACTATCGAAGTGGAACGTTCCCTGCGTGTTCTTGACGGTGCCGTTGCAGTTTTTGACGCGGTTGCCGGTGTGGAACCCCAATCCGAAACCGTATGGCGCCAAGCGAACAACTACGGTGTTCCCCGTATTTGTTTCATCAACAAAATGGACCGTATCGGCGCAAACTTTTTCCGTGCCGTGAACATGATTCATGAACGCCTCCGTGCCAAGCCCATCATGCTGCAGCTTCCTATCGGCAAAGAAGACCTTTTCGAGGGCGTTGTCGATCTTATTACCGGAAAAGCTATTAAATTCGATAAAGAAACCAAAGGCGCGGACTTCTGGGAAGAAGACATTCCGGAAGAAATGATGGCGCTTTATAATGAAAAACGTCAGGAAATGCTTGAATCAGTCGCGGAAGAAGATGAAGAACTTCTCAATAAATATCTTGAAGAAGGCACTTTGTCCGTTGAAGAAATTGAAACCTGCGTTCGCAAGGCTACGATTTCCCAAGCCATTGTTCCGGTTCTTTGCGGCACAGCATTCCGTAATATGGGCGTGCAGCCGCTTCTTGACGCCATTGTCAAATATTTGCCTTCACCTCTCGATATTCCGCCTATGAAAGGCTGCAATCCCGATAATGAAGAACAAGTGCTGGAATGCGTAGCCGACGATAAGAAACCTCTTGCAGGTTTGGTGTTCAAACTTGCCGCCGACCCGTATATCGGTCACTTGTCTTTCTTCCGTATTTATTCCGGCGTTGTCGAACCCGGAATGAGCGTTTTGAACGTAAATACCGGAAAGAAAGAACGTGTCGGCCGTATCGTCCGTATGCACGCCAACAAACGTGACGAAATCAAATGGGCCGGCGCAGGGGACATTGTCGCTCTCGTAGGTCTTAAAAACGTCGCGACCGGTGACACGCTTTGCGACGAAAGCTTGCCTGTGAAGCTTGAATCCCTGAATATTCCGGAACCTGTCATTGAGCTTGCCATTGAGCCGAAAACAAAAGCTGACCGTGATTCCCTTTCACAAGCTCTCAATAAGCTTGCGAAAGAAGACCCTTCATTCCGTGTAAAAGGCGATGAAGAAACAGGACAAACCGTTATTGCCGGTATGGGTGAACTCCACCTTGAAATCATTGTTGACCGTTTGCTTCGCGAATTCAACGTGCAGGCGAATGTCGGCAAACCGCAGGTTGCTTACCGTGAAACCATCACGAAACAAAGCAAAACCGATACCAAATATGCAAAACAATCCGGCGGACGCGGTCAATACGGTCATGTTGTGCTCGAAGTCGAACCAAATCCGGGAGAAGGCTATGAATTTGTCAACTCTATCACCGGCGGGGTAATTCCGAAAGAATATATTCCTGCTGTTGACAAAGGTATTCAAGACGCCTTGAAGAGCGGTGTTCTTGCAGGCTTCCCGGTAGTTGACGTAAAAGTCAACCTTGTGTTCGGTTCTTACCACGAAGTCGACTCATCTGAACAGGCTTTCTATATTGCCGGCTCCATGGCTATCAAAGACGCAATGCAGAAAGCTGCTCCTGCGCTTTTGGAACCGATCATGGACGTTGAAGTCGTAACCCCTGAAGATTACCTCGGTGATGTTATGGGGGATTTGAACGGACGCCGCGGTCGCGTGCAGGGTATGGAAGCGAGAGCCGGCGCCCAGTCAATCCGCGCCCAAGTTCCGCTTTCTGAAATGTTTGGTTATGCTACGGACCTTCGTTCAAAAACCCAAGGCCGTGCGACATTCACCATGCAGTTCGACCATTACGAAAAAGTGCCCGCAAGCATTTCAGATACCCTTATTAAAAAAGACGCATAAGAAAATTCTTTATGTATCAGATAAAAAGGCTGTCATTTTTGACAGCCTTTTTTTTGTCGCATCGGCATTATATGCCATTAGGGCGTGCTTGTTCTGTACCGTGCTGTTTTTCCCTATGCGGTGAGCAGTAGTGGAGTTTTTGCCGCTTCATTTCCTATGGCATAAGAACATGGCGGAATACATTTCAATATGGTTTGCAGATATGACAGCCAAATCCGCATTGATTGTTCACTGCGGTTTTTGTTTTATGTCTTGTCAGAAAAACAATATTTTTTCTTATTTACATTAAGTGTGAAAATTTATATATTAATCATGGAAAACTTACATATTTTTTCGTTTTGTGAGGCTGCATACATGAATTTTACTATGGAAAACATCCTTTTTTTGGGTTCCGTCCTTATTTTTTTAAGTATTCTTATGACGAAAGCAAGCCATAAACTGGGCATACCCACCTTGCTGTTATTTTTGTTTTTGGGCATGATTTTCGGAAGCGACGGATTGGGGCTGCATTTTTATAGTGTCGAGCAAGCGCAATTCATAGGGATTGTCGCCTTGAGCATCATTTTGTTTTCCGGCGGCATGGATACGCAGATAAAGCAAATAAAACCCGTTTTGGCACAGGGCGTATTGCTTTCAACTTTTGGCGTGGTTTTTACGACTGTTTTTACGGGGTTATTCATTTTTTGTTTGTTTCAGCTCGATATTATTCCCATCACATTGACTTTGGCTACCTCTTTTTTGCTTGCCGCAACCATGTCTTCAACCGACAGCGCTTCTGTTTTTAATTTGCTGCGTTCACAGCAAATGGAATTGAAAGCCAACTTGCGCCCCATGCTTGAGCTTGAAAGCGGAAGCAACGACCCTATCGCCTATATGTTAACTATCGCTTTGATACAGTATATCGTCGACCCTGAAACCATATCCGGTTTCGGTGTTTTTCTGCGTTTTTTGGTACAATTTATCGTAGGCATTGGGTTCGGGATTTTGAGCGGCTTTGGCATGGTTAAACTTTTAAATACCATTAATTTGAAAAATACCATGCTGTATCCCTTATTGCTTTTGGTGCTGGTTTTCATCACAAGCACGGCGACGGTGTATTTTAATGGAAACGGATATTTGGCTGTTTATTTGGCGGGAATAATTTTTGGAAACAGCAAGTGTAAATTCAGACGGGAAATCAATACGTTTATGGATGGGGTCACATGGCTTTTTCAAATCGTGATGTTTCTTGTTCTGGGATTATTGGTCAATCCCCATGAGATGTGGCAAGTCGCCGTTTTCGCCCTTGTCATCGGCATATTCATGATGTTCGTTTCCCGTCCGCTCAGCGTGTTCATTTGTTTGTTTCCTTTTAAAGGAATGAGCAATAAGGCGAAACTTTTCGTTTCCTGGGTAGGGCTCAGAGGAGCCGTTCCGATTATTTTCGCCACCTACCCAATGGTGGCGGGTGTTGATTATTCAAACCAGCTTTTCAATATGGTTTTTTTCATCACGTTGGTATCGCTCATTTTTCAAGGTATGACAATTTCCCGAAGCGCCGTTTATTTTGATTTGAAAGATGAAAATGAAATTATTGAAAAATCGTTTGATGTGGAATTATCGGAAGATATAAATTCTGTTTTGAAAGAAGAATTGGTGCGTAACGACTTGGCAGGAAAAAAATTGTCGGAAATAAAAATGAAGCAGGGCATGCTTGTCATGCTCATAAAACGGGATATGAAATATCTCATTCCCAACGGAAGCACCATTTTGCTCGAGGGGGATAAATTGCTGATTATTGAAGAAACAAATGAAAAAAGCGGGAAAGAATAAAAAGAGTGAAAATGGAATAGAGCAAAAAAAGGCGGCATATGCCGTCTTTTTTTAGATGAGGATCAGATTCCAAGCATCGGCCATACAATATAGGAAGAAATTAAAATACCTATGGTTACCAAGAATAAGCGTAAGCCCATGATAATGATGACGTGCCTAAGCTTGATATAACCGGTCGAGAACATAAGAAGCGCCGGCGCAAGTTCGTAAGGCAGAATGAATTGGTCAAGCCCGTAAAGGAAGCTGTAAAGAGTGGGTTTGATTGTCATGCCCAAGTCCACGGCGATTTGCGCCATCGGAACACTGAGGGACGTGGCTGCCGCAACAGGAGTAAGCAGGAAATTTGCGATAACTCCCACAAAGTAAGCGAATAGATTTGCAAGTGCGCCGTTTTCAATGCTTTGTAAAACAGGCACGATTTTGGAAGATAACCAAGCAGGTATGCCGAGTGTTCCGGCAACAAAGCCGATAGCCATACAGCCGACAATGAAGAATAAAATGGAGAAGTTTACTTTTTCAATGTCGCTGCATTCAAACGTGCCGAATAAAGGGGTAAATCCCAAAAAGACTGTAAACGCGAATAAATAGTAACCCGGTAAATGATGTAACGGTTCAAAAACAAATCCTGCCAAGGCAAGAAGGGAAAGAACAAGGGCGCGTTTTTCAAGTGCGCTCATTTTGCCGAGTTTCTCCAGTTCTGTTTTTGCCTCCGAGATGCATTTTCGGATATGGGGGGTGAGGGCTTTGTTTCCGAAGAAATAAAGCAAAGTAATGCCGATAATGATATGGACAATGCAATAGGCGGCGTTTTCAATCCAAAATCCTATCCAGCTGAATTCAACACCCATATCCTTAACCATGAGCAAACCGATAATTCCCGTATTGTTAGGCAAATACATGGCGGAAGAAATTGCTCCGCCAAAGAACGCCCCCATAATAATGGTACTTGCTTCCTTGGAGCCTTTTTCAAGGTTGAGGCTTTGGCAGATACTTGTTGCGATTGTCATGAATAAGATAAGAACGGTGATAATATCGGGGATAAGGGCGCTGATAATAACCCCCGCAAGAAAAAAGGCAATAAGCAGTTTAAGCGGGGTTTTAGCGACTTTTGAAAGAATTAAAAGGGCGATACGCTGCGCAAGGTTGGATTTTTCCATTAAAATACCGATGAGCATGCCGCTTAAAACCATCCATGGAATAGGTGCCAGCCAACCGCTAAAGACGACATCAGGCGTTGAAATTCCGGAAATGATATAGAACATGAGCAGAGTGAGAATCGCAACAACCATGCTGACAAGTTCAAAAGCAAATAAGCTCAGCGCGAGGGCGCTGCTGAACCAATAGAGGTTAAGCTTCGTATTTTCAGGGTCATAAAATAAAAACGTGACAAATCCCGCTATTGCAAAACATACGAGCCATTGCCTCCATGTTTTTATGGTGCATTCTTCTGTGAACATACTGCCTCCAAAAATATTGTTTACACCAGTATAAAAGAGAACATGTTAAATTCTGCACAAAATGGTGCATTTTTGGAAAGCTTTTCTTAATTTTATTTGTTTTTTGCACCATATGGTGCATTATTTTCTTATTTATCGGGTATGATGAGTTAAAATAAAATTTCACAAAAGGAGAATGATATGGGATATCCAACCGTTTATCCAACCGGCGTTTTGCGTTACAATCCTGAAAAGGCATGGAGCGGTTATACGATCATGCCTTTGCATAACCTCGGTTCACTGCTTATCGATATGAACGGACGCGAAGTCCGTTTATGGAAACATTTCGAGGGCTTTCCGACGAAAATTTTTCCTGACGGAACAATTTTGGCAAGCTCCGGGGTGAGAAATCCAAAATATGGCTTGCAGGATCAGCGTGACCTTGTGCAAATTGATTTTGACGGCAATATCCAATGGAAATGGAATAAAGCGGAATATATCGATGATCCGGGTGAGGAAGCGGCATGGATGGCTCGCCAGCATCACGACTTCCAACGCGACGGCAATCCAGTCGGATATTATGTTCCCGGTATGGAGCCGCAAATCGACGGCGGAAATACTTTGATTTTGGCGCATAAGGAAGTGCATTGCCCGTATATTTCGGAAAAACCACTGCTTGACGATGTCGTGTATGAAGTGGACTGGGACGGTGATATTGTTTGGGAATGGAAATGTTCCGACCATGCGGAGGAAATGGGCTTTTCGCAGGAAGCGCTCAACGCCATGTGCCGCAATCCCAATTTCAGAGGCGGGTCTTTGGTGGAAGAAGCTCCGAGCGTCGGCGATTGGATGCACATCAATTCCATGTCAAAGCTTGGACCCAATAAATGGTATGATAATGGTGACGAACGGTTCAATCCGGAAAACATCATCATGGACGGGCGTGAAAGCAACATTATCTTCATCATTGACAAGAAAACGGGCAAAATTGTCTGGAAAGTCGGTCCTGATTACAACAGCAGCCCGGAATTGAAAAAACTCGGCTGGATAATCGGACAGCACCATGCGCATATGATACCTCGCGGTTTGCCCGGTGAAGGGAATATTTTGGTTTTTGATAATGGCGGCTGGGCTGGATACGGAGCGCCGAATCCGGGCGCTTCGGACGGAACGAAAACAGCGATCCGCGATTATTCCAGGGTTCTTGAGTTTGACCCGGTCACTTTGGAAATCGTATGGCAATGCACGCCAAAGGAAATGGGTTTTCTCATTCCTCTTGACGCGTGCCGTTTTTACAGTCCTTTCATCAGTTCCGCCCAACGGCTGCCCAACGGCAATACGCTCATTACGGAAGGTTCGGACGGCAGGCTGATTGAAGTCACAAAAGAGTATGAAATCGTTTGGGAATATGTTTGCCCGTACTTTTCAGATGATGACAATATGAATTATATTTACCGCGCTTACCGTGCTCCTTATGAATGGGTGCCGCAGCTGCCGAAACCCGAAGAGCGGGAAATCGCAGCTTTGGATAAGACGACATTCCGCGTGCCGGGTGCGGCGCCTTTGGGAGTTGAAAAGGAAGTTCAGGTCGAGGGAACCGTTGAACCGTACAAAGGCATTGCCGGGCATTGCATAGCCAATGCGGAGTAGACTTCAAGAGAAAAAGCAATGAGGTTTCAATAAGAAAGCAGGGTAATTCCTGCTTTTTTATTTTTCTTTTTTAAAAAAAGATGATAGGTTTTAAGAAAGGAAAAATGTATGGAAAAGAATGATGATTTGCAAAAATTTGTTCCTGTTTATGAGTTGAACGGGGTAAATCAAATTTGGGAAAAATTGCTTTTTAAGGGAATAAAAAAGAATTATTCCAAAGGAAGCGTCATTGAAGGCAATAAAGATATGTTCGGGTATCTTTACCGTGGAAAAATCAGGCTTTCCGCAATTACCGCCCAAGGCAAGGAACGGATAATTCTTTATATGAAAAACGGCTGTATCTGCACGGAAATCAATTTGTTTCATTCCTATCACAATATGTATTCAGCCGAAGTTTTGGCGATGACCGATTGCATCATTTATTTCTTTCCAAAAGAAATGCTCAGCGATGTCGAATTTACAAAGCAATATCCGGAACTTATCACCAATTTGGTCAAATCGTTATCGTATAAAGCCGGGGCTTTTTTTTCACAACTCAGCGAAAAAACAGAATTGACGTTCATAGCGCAGTTATGCAGGTTTTTATACCGCCAATACTTGCAGGCGGGCAGCTCGACATTTAAATTCGGTTTTTCGCAGATTGAATTGGCTCTTATGTTCAATATCCACCGCAATACCTTATGCAGAGGAATAAGTTTTTTGCGCAATGAAGGCGTTATCGGAAAGTGTACGAAAAATTGCCTGGAAATTACTGATTTGGGCAGATTGGAAGAATTGGCGCAGTTATAAGTTTATATGCGTGTTTCATTGCCTGCATTAAAATAAAAAAGGTGGCGGAAGCCACCTTTTTTATGAATTTGCCAATAACAAATTATTATTTGCAAACTTCTGCAAAAGCTTTGTCAAGAGCTGCAACGATTTGGTCAATATCTTTCGTTGTAGCGATAAGAGCAGGGCTGAAGCAGAGTGTGTTATTGAACTTCTTGAATGAACGGGAAGTTTTACCGATGATAACACCTTGTTTCATGCAGTTGGCAACAATTGCGCCGCAAACTGATTCGTCAACAGGTTCTTTTGTTGTACGGTCCTTAACAAGTTCCATACCGCAGAACAAACCTTTGCCGCGAACATCGCCGATAACGCTGTATTTATCTTTGAGTTCGTTAAGTTTACCCATGAAGTATTCACCAACTTTGGCGGTGTTTTCAAGGAGATTTTCTCTTTCGATGATTTCGAGGTTTGCAATGGCTGCCGCAGGACCGGAAGTACATCCGCCGAAAGTGGAAATATCACGGAAATAGCTTTCACGGTCGCTAGGTTCTGCAATAAAGTCTTGGAATACTTTTTCAGTTGTAACTGTGCAGGAAATAGCAGCATAACCGGAAGCAACACCTTTAGCCATGGTTACGATGTCCGGTTGTACATCGAAGTGTTGGTAACCGAACCATTTACCAGTTCTACCAAGACCGCAGACAACTTCGTCGATAATGAGAAGAACGTCGTATTTTTTGCAGATAGCGGAAACTTTTGTGAGGTAATCTTTCGGAGGAACAAGAACACCGCCGCCGGCAGTGATAGGTTCAACGATAACGCCGCCGACAGTGTCAGGACCTTCTGCCAAAATAACTTTTTCAAGTTCGTTGGCAAACAATTCACCGAGTTTCGGATCGCTTGGGTCAAGACCGTAAGGGTTGCGGTAGCAGTTAGCTGCAGGGAAAGAAACGAAACCTGGAGTGAACGGACCGTATTGTTCACGGCGTTCTTCCTGTCCGCAAGCGGAAAGGGTTGTGATTGTCGTGCCATGGTAGTCACGGTCACGGTAAATGATTTTGTTTTTCTTTCCGCCATGTTTCAAAATAGAAATTTGACGAACGATTTTGAATGCTTTTTCGTTGGCTTCTGAACCGGAGTTGGAAATATAAACACGGCTCATGCCAGGCATTTTGGAAATAAGTTTTTCAGCGAAAATAGCGGTTGGGGTGCTGCCGAAAGAGTTGGCAAAGTAGCAGAGTTTTTTCATTTGTTCTGCAACAGCGTCAACAATTTCTTCACGGCCGTAGCCAACGTTAACGGTCCAAACACCGCCGGAAACAGCGTCAAGATATTCTTTGCCTTTGATATCGTATACGTGCATACCTTTGCCGTGGTCGATAATCATCGGGTCGGAATTTTCAAAAACTTTGTGTTGGGTAAGGTGGTGCCATACATATTTTTTATCAAGAGCAATAACTTCTTCAGCTGAAAGTTCTTTTTTGCAGCAAGCCATAATAAATCCTCCAAAAGGAAATGATTGTTATAAGAAAAGTCCATAAGGGAAAAATTCCCTTATGGACATAAAGTTTTATTAAAGCACTTCGCTCAAAGCGTGGCATTCCATACCGAATTTGTCGGCAACGCCTTTGAAGAATACTTTACCTTCGTGAGTGTTAAGACCTTTAGCAAGAGATTCGTTAGCTTTGCAAGCTTCTTTCCAGCCTTTGTTAGCAAGTTGTACCATGTAAGGCAATGTTGCGTTTGTAAGAGTAAAGGTGGATGTACGTGCAACAGCACCAGGCATGTTGCCTACGCAGTAGCAAACAACGCCGTTGAACATGAAGGTTGGGTTGTCGTGGCTTGTAGCGCCGTGTTTAGCTGTTGTTTCAACAGCACCGCCTTGGTCGATAGCAACGTCAACGATAACTGAGCCGGGTTTCATTGTTTTAACCATAGCTTCGGTTACGAGTTGTGGAGTTGCTGCGCCAGGAATAAGAACAGAACCAACAACAACGTCAGCTTCTTTCACTGCATGGGCAATGTTCAAAGAGTTTGAGAAGATGGTTTGGATTTGGTTGCCGTAAAGGTCGTCGATTTGGCGGAGACGGTCGATGTTGTTATCAATGATGGTAACTTTAGCGCCCATGCCGACAGCAACTTTAGCAGCGTTGAAACCAACAACGCCGGCACCGACTACTACGAAGTTAGCAGCAGGAACACCAGCGGTACCGCCCATGAGCAAGCCCATGCCGCCTTCTTTCTTTGTAAGAAGGTTTGCACCAACTTGAGCAGCCATACGACCTGCAACTTCTGACATAGGAGCGAGAAGAGGAAGCACGCGGGTTGGGAGCTGAACTGTTTCGTAAGCGATAGCTGTTACTTTTTTGCTGATGAGCGCTTTAGTAAGTTCAGGTTCAGCAGCAAGGTGAAGATATGTGAAAAGAACCATTCCTTCGCGGAAATATTGGTATTCAGGTTCAAGAGGTTCTTTTACTTTAACAACCATGTCACCGCTCCATGCTTCTTTAGCGGTATTAACAATGGTAGCACCTTGTGCAGTATAGTCAGCGTCAGCAATACCGATAGCGGTACCGGCGTCTTTTTCAACTAAAACTTTGTGACCTGCGTCAACAAGAGCTCTAACGCCGGCAGGGGTAATACCAACACGATATTCTTGGTTTTTAATTTCTTTTGGAACACTAACAATCATGTTTTTTCTCCTAAAATTTATTTTTTTTGAAAATATATAAACAGGAAATCTGTTTATCTAGCTTTACCTTATATAGCAATTCTTGTTCCAAAAATCGCTTTTAAAATTTTTATTTTTTTATTATGTTGAAAAGTTTAGAAAAAAAATATTTTTTGCCTAAATATAAAATTCACAAATGAAAAAGAACAAAGTGTAAAAAAACTAAATAATGCATTTTTGACTTGCTTTTTATTCTGAAATTTTAATCGGAAATTTTTATTCCGAGATGTTTGGCTTTCCGCACAACGGTTGACTGGCTTATGCCGAGTTTTTTCGCCGCCTTATAGGTGCTGCCTTCCTGGATGAGGGTTTCTTTGATCATGGAATATTCCAATTCGAAAATAGCTTCCTCAAGGGGCTTGTCATTAACGTTGATAACGGAGGTATTGGCGTTTTCCGTTTGCTTTTCCGGAAAGACATAAGGATGCAAATCACAAGGGCGTATGATGTTGCCTTCGGTCATGGCTGCCAGATATTCAACGGCGCCGCGCAGTTCCCGCACGTTTCCGGGCCATGTGTAGGAGGAAAGAATGAGCAGTGTCTTGGGAGCGAAGCTTTTAATCGTGTTAAGATGTTTGCAGGCGTCAGCCAGAAAAGATTTCGCAAGCTCCGGAATGTCTTCCTGACGCTGCCTTAAAGGGGGGATATTAACATTTAATATATGTAAACGGTAAAACAGGTCTTCCCTGAATTCTTTGCGTTTGACAAGTTCTTCCAAAGGCTTGTTCGTCGCCGCGATAATTCTTACATCGATATTGACCAAGGAAGTGCCGCCGACCCGGTAAAATCCGTAATTATCAAGCACATGCAGAAGCTTTGCCTGCATGGGGAGGGGAAGTTCGCCAATTTCGTCCAAAAGCAGGGTGCCTTTGTCCGCCTGTTCAAAATAGCCTTTTTTCCCTGCCGGGTCCGCATTGGTGAACGCGCCTTTCTCATAACCGAAAAATTCGGCGTCTATGAGTGTTTCCGCAATAGCGGCGCAGTTTATGGCGATGAAGGGCTTATCCTTTCTGGCGCTGTTTTCATGGATAAAAGAAGCCGCTATGCTTTTCCCCGTTCCGGTTTCGCCGAGGAGCAAAACGGAAGAATTTGATTTCGCAACTTTTTTCAATTGTTCCAAACAGTTTTGGAATGTTTTGCTTGAGCCTATGTATTTCGAGTTTTTCTCGTCTTTTTTAAATTCCCCTTTATACTGCTTCAAGGTTTGTTCCGCATCCACGACTTTCTTATGCAAATCGTCGTATTCCGTCATATCGCGGATAAGGGCGATAACTTTTTGCACGTTTCCGTTTTCGTCCAAAATGGGCGTGCTGGTATTGAGGCAATGCTTGCCATTGGAATAATCGTCGAACTGCGTGACGATTTTTTTTTGGGCTAAAGCGTCCAATGTCACGCAATTGGTGAATTTTCCCTGAATCATCGGAACTGTGACGTGTTTTCCGATGACGTCCCGGGAATTGATGCCCGCAATGCGTTTTAAGGCTTTATTGGCATAAAGCGTTATTCCGTTTCCGTTGATAATCCAGATACCGTCGTGGATGGAGTCGAGAATGACCTCGAAATCATGCAGCAGCAGCTCATACCGTTCGTTTTTCTGATGAGGCATTTCCAGCCAGAAAAGAGTGATAAGCGGTTCGTTTGCCGCGGCTGCCGTGCTGTTTTGAATTTTTTTTGTGAAATAAAGAAAATTTCTGTGTTCAATGGAAAAATTTTTAACGGTATCGTCAAAAGAAACCTGCTTTTCGTCATTAGGAAAGAGCACATTCGACTTTTTGAATAATTGCGGCAATTCTTTGCCGATTATCTTGTTTTCAGCCATATTGAAAAATTTTACGGCGTTTTTGTTTATTGCCAAAATTTTGTTTGTTTCCTCATGCAATAAACAGGCGCAAAGGCAAACGGGCGTTGACTGCAATATTTG
Source organism: Taurinivorans muris (assembly GCF_025232395.1). Classification (GTDB taxonomy): domain Bacteria; phylum Desulfobacterota; class Desulfovibrionia; order Desulfovibrionales; family Desulfovibrionaceae; genus Taurinivorans; species Taurinivorans muris. Next base: position 1,067,369 of record NZ_CP065938.1, on the reverse strand, counting down.
TTCAAAAAATTCTTGATAGGTGGTTTCTGACATAACATTCCTAATTACAATGAAATAATGAAAGCCAAGTTATATTTGCATTGAATATCAGACAAAAAAGAAGAAATCAAGTTGTATTTGCATTGATATTTTATAACAAGCTGTAATCATAAAGAAAAAAGATTTTGTATCGAAATTTCTTTTTGTCTGATTTTCAGAATGTTTTTTGTGGAAATCATAGTGAAGAATAACATTATTTTATTGACATTGTTTTTTTTTTTTTTTTATTCAACTACTTAAAACCAAATGAAATTTTGTACAAATACAATTTCTTATTGGTCCAATCTTTTTAAAGGAGTGTTTTTATGAAATTAAAAGCATTGTTAATGAGTGTGGCGGCATTGTTTCTTGGCGCAGCAAGCGCCTTTGCCGCTTATGACGGTCCGAAACTGAGCTTCAGGGTTGCTCACACCACTCCTCCCGGAAACCATATCACCTTGGCTTTTGAAAAATTCAAAGAGCTTGTCGAGGAAAAAAGTGACGGAAAAATAAAAGTTCAGGTTTTCCCAAACGCTATTTTAGGCAGTGACCGCGTATTGATGGAATCCGCTCAGCGCGGAACCATTGAAATGGCTGTCAGTTCAACTCCGAATATGGCAAGTTTTTCTCCTGTGTTCCAAGTATTTGATTTGCCGTACATCACGTCTCCGAAGTATCAGCAAAATTTTTATGCCGCTATCGATAACGGTCCGCTGGCTGATTATATGAAAAATGTCGCAAATGAAATCGGTCTTGAGCCGGTCATGTGGGCGGAATACGGTTATAGGCATTTTGTGTCTGTAAAGCCTATGAAAACAATAGACGATTTGGCGGGTATTAAAATGAGAACAACGGATTCATCCGTTGAAATTGAAGTTGCAAAAGTCCTTAAAATGAACCCGACACCGGTCGCATGGGGTGAAACCTATACGGCATTGCAGCAAAAAACCATTGACGGCGAAGGCAATACGTTTCCGCATCTTTATGGCGCCAAACACCATGAAGTGTTAAAATATGCCATGACTTCCGCACATAACTACTGCATGCAGGTGATGATGGCCAATAAGAAGTGGTGGGATTCCCTTGATCCGAAAGCGCAGGAGCTTATCCGCGAAGCCGCCGCCGGAGCTGTGGAATATCAAAGAACCGTTTTATACCCCGAAAACGAAGCGAGAGCCCGTCAAGGTTTTATTGACGCGGGTATTCAAATCATCGATCTGACGGATGAACAGCTTGCCGACCTAAGAAAAATGGTACAGCCTGTTTGGGATAAATTCCTGCCTATATTGCCTACCGAATTGGTGCAGTTGGTGCAAGACACCCAAAAGTGATTTTTTTGTGTTCATGAAAGCCGCTGTCCCCGGCAGCGGCTTTTTTGGGAGAATTATATGAATAAGCTTACAAAGGCTGCTGATAATTTGGAAAAGCCTTTTCTTTTCATCGGCATACTTTTCATGATTTTTGTTATCACGTATCAAACGTTTTTCAGATATTTTGTTTCTTCTTCCATGGAGTTTTTATCTTCGCGGACCGTTCTTGATTTCTTCGGTTCAGCATTGGGTTTTTCAGGTGTTAATGATTTATTTGTTTCCTGGCGTGAACGTTTGAGCAATATTGTCGGGTATGCCGTTTGGACGGAAGAAGCGGCACGGTATGTTTTTATTTGGACGACGTATCTGGCTATTCCCCTTGCAATAAAAAGGCGGGCCAATATCAGGGTTGACGCTCTTTTTGTAAAATTTTCCGAACGTGTTCAAAATTTGCTTTGGGTATTTATTGATTTGCTGCTTTTGTTTTTTACGTTCACCATTTTTTACAAGGGGATTGAATTTGTCAATATGCAGAGGCAGTTTCCGCAGGTGACGGCGGCTCTCCGCCTGCCGTATTACATTCCTTATTTGATTTTGCCGCTCGGCTTTGGCTTGATGCTGATAAGAACTTGCGAATCGTTGTATGGACAATTCAAACGTACCGGAATCAAAGATTTCTGCATTGGGGCTTTTATTGCGGTTTTATTTGCGGTTCCTCCGTTTTTTGCGGAAGATGCCAATGCGATACTTTTGCTTTTCGGGTATTTCATTCTTTTATTGATGTTCGGTGTGCCGGTCGCTTTCGGTTTGGGTTTGTCCGCGTTGCTGACCGTCATTGCGGCGGGAACATTGCCTGTTGATTATATCGCGGGGGTAGCGTTCACTTCCATTGACAGTTTTCCCATTATGGCGATACCGTTTTTTATCGCAGCCGGGATTTTTATGGGAGCGGGGGGACTGTCCGAAAGACTGCTCAATCTTGCCGATGAATTGCTGGGCGGTCTTGTGGGGGGAATGGCTCTTGCAAGTATTGCCACCTGCATGTTTTTTGCCGCAATCAGTGGTTCGGGTCCTGCAACGGTCGCCGCTATCGGGGCTATTACCGTGCCCGCAATGGTCGCGCGGGGGTATGACAAGATGTTTGCCGCTGCGACTGTCGCCGCCGCAGGCGCCATCGGGGTTATGATACCTCCGAGCAATCCCTTTGTCGTTTACGGGGTTACGGCGCAGGCTTCCATTGGCGACTTGTTTTTAGCGGGCATTGTTCCGGGAATTTTGACCGGCGGCGTCTTAATGATTGTGACGTATTATATTTCCAGAAAACATAATTGGAAAGGTGAAAACCGGAAAAGAACGTTCGCTTCGGTTTCAAAAGCGTTTTGGAATGCAAAATGGGCCGTGCTTGTTCCTGTAATCGTTTTGGGCGGTATTTACGGCGGGCTTATGACTCCAACGGAAGCCGCCGCAGTTGCCGCGTTATACGGTTTAATCGTGGGCGTTTTTGTCTATAAGGAATTGAATTGGCGGAAACTGTATGAATCCTGTGTGGAAAGCGCCAATATGTCTTCTGTCATCATCATGCTGATGGCTATGGCGACTATTTTCGGAAATGTCATGACATTGGAGCAAATTCCTCAGCAAATCGCGCAGGTTATTTTAAATGTCACCAATAATCCCGTTGTCATCATTTTGTTGATCAATATTTTGCTGCTGTGGATAGGAACGTTCATGGAAGCCCTTGCCGCCATTGTCATTTTGACACCGATTTTATTGCCTTTGGCTTTGCAGATCGGGATGAACCCCATTCATTTCGGGGTAATCATAGTCGTTAACCTTGCAATCGGTTTCATTACGCCGCCTGTCGGAGTGAACTTGTTTGTCGCCAGCGGTATCGCTGATGCCAAGATACAGTCCATCGCAAAGGCGTCAATACCGTTTCTTTTGGCGATGTTGGCTGTTCTTATGGTTATTACCTATATTCCGCAGCTTTCCTTATTCTTGTTATAGGAGGCGGTATGCAGGTTTTGGATGAAAGGAATATCTTGGATGCTGCCCGGCGGTTTTGCGAATCGCATGCAATTTCGCGCGATACGCCCGTGACGCTTGCCGTTTGTTCTCCCTCGGGGGAGTGCGTCTTTTTGTTGAAAATGCATGGTGCGCCGCAGTTATCTTATGATATAGCCGTAAACAAAGCGAGAACCTCGGCTGTGATGAAAGTTACGACAAGGGCTTTTCATGAGCGGCTTATCCATGAAGGCTTGTCTGTCGCCGATTTTTGCGGAGCGGGAACAACAGGGCTTATCGGCGGCGTTCCTGTTTTTGTTGGAGATGAAATATGCGGAGGTATCGGCATCAGCGGGTGCAAGCCGGAAAGGGATGAAGAACTCGCATATATGTTTTTGTCTTATCTCATTGAAAAAATATGAGAACCGATTGATGTAATTCAAAAGTGCATTGCTTTTGATTGACAGGAGGTGTTGGTAATTCAAAAATGCATTATTCGTTGTTTGGGAGGTGACTGCTATTTTTTTCACAACTGATTTATATGTGCTTTTTAGATTCGGCACACTATATGCAATATAAAAAGTAGTTAGTCATGCGACTAGATTTTTTATGGATGATATCATTCTTGATATGAAAATAAGAATTGGTATTGAAATTTTTTCAATTAACATTTAACTAAGAGTATTTACTCGGAGGATTATCATGCCTAAAATGACCCCCAGTGAAGCTATGGCTGAAGTACTTGTTAACGAAGGTGTAACCCACGTTGGCGGTATTATGGGTTCTGCTTATATGGACCTTCTCGACCTCTTCCCAGCTGCAGGCATCGACTTTATTTCTGTTCGTCACGAACAAACCGCAGGCCACATGGAAGACGCATACTGCCGTCTTACCGGTAAAGCTGGTGTTGTAATCGGTCAAAACGGTCCTGGTGTCACAAACTTTGTTACCGCTGTCGCTACAGCTAACATGGCTCATACACCAATGGTTATCATTTCTCCAAGTGCTGGTTCTGTTTCTATCGGTTGGGACGGTTTCCAAGAATGTGATACATGGAACCTCTTCAAACCTATTACTAAAGCTTCTATCCGTGTTCCTCATCCAAAACGCGCCGGCGACATCATGCGTACAGCTTTCCGTACCGCTTATGCGCAACGCGGACCAGTTCTCGTAGATATTCCTCGTGACTACTTCTATGGTGAACTTGAAGAAGAAATTTTAAAACCTCACCAATACCGCGTCGCTCCTGGCGGTATCGGCAACCCGGCTCAATTTGCACATGCTGTTGAAGTAATCAAAAACGCTAAAAACCTCGTTATCGTTGCAGGCCGCGGTGTTGTTGATGCTGACTGCGTAAAAACAGTTCAAGAAATGGCTAAATTCTTGGGTGCTCCTGTTGCTACTACTTATCTCCACAACGACGCATATCCTTGCGACGACCCATTCTGGACCGGTCCTATCGGTTACATGGGTTCAAAAGCAGCTATGAGAATACTCCAAAAAGCTGACGTTATCCTCGCTATCGGTACACGTTTGTCTTACTTCGGTACTCTCCCGCAATACGATATTAACTATTTCCCGAAATCAGCTAAAATCGTTCAAATCGACATCAACCCACAACACATCGCAAAAACCCACCCGGTTGAAGTTGGTCTTTGCGCTGATGCTAAAGACGCTTCCGAAGAACTCTTCAAACGTCTCCAAGCTGCTCTTAAAGCTAAAACCGATGCTGAACTCCAACCTGTTTACAACATGGTTAAAGCTGAACTTGAACAATGGTACAACGAAATCAACGATATCGCTAACGAACCTGTTGGTACACGTGACGGTGAAACCCTTATGCACCCACGTAAAGCATTGGAAGTTGTCGGTCAATTTGTATACGACAAAAACGCTATCGCTACTACCGATATCGGTAACACTTCTTCTACTGCTAACAGCTACCTCCGCTTCAAAAATCCAAAACGCCACATTGCTACCCTTACTTTCGGTAACACTGGTTTTGCTTATCAAGCAGCTTTGGGTGCTCAACTCGCTTGCCCAGAAGATACCGTTCTCTCAATCGCAGGTGACGGTGCTTGGGGTATGAGCTTGTTCGAAGTTCCAACCGCTGTTCAATACAACCTTCCTGTTATCGCTACTGTTTACAACAACGGTGCATGGTGTGCTGAAAAGAAAAACCAAATTGACTTCTACAACAACCGTTTTGTTGGTTCCGATATTTGGTCAAATTCTTATGCTAAGATCGGTGAAGCAATGGGTGCTGACGGTTATAAAGTAAATAACCAAGCAGACCTCAAGAACGCTCTTGAAGAAGCTCAAAAGAACCGTCGTCCTGCTGTTATCGAAATTATGACAGACGGCTGGAGACTTGCTCCTCCTTTCCGTCGTGACGCTCTTGCTCTTCCAACTCGTTTCTTGCCAAAGTACGAACACTTGGATGCAAAGAACTTCAAATAAATCATAATTTGATTTATAGCGAGCGATTTCGCGAAACATATGAGGACACCCGCAAGGGTGTCCTTTTTTGTGTGCTTTAGCTCAAAAAAAAACACCGGCTAAGCTGGTGGAACGGAAATTTTTAGATACGGGCCCGTCTTTTTTTGGGAGTATAACCTGATTTTGGTATGTTCCGTTGGAGTTGCCAGTCAAATCAAAGGAGGGCGGCGCCGTATGAATTAATGCCAGCTCTCATTTCATATCAAATGGGTTGCGGGCGTCACAGTTTCGCTGCGCCAAAGTTTCGCCGTAAAGAAATATAGCTGAAAAGAAGAGATGATATGAGGAAAATTTCACTGCGGCGCTGTGACAGAAAAAAGATATGTTCACAGAAAGAGCAAGGTGTGTTGACCATGTCCGCAGGGCGGCTGCCGTTCCGTTTAACCTCACGATGTCTGTGTTCATGGATGGCTGAAAGGAAAAATTTGTGGTTTTTATTGCAAAATCAATTTTCATACATACTTTCTGCCTACTCTTTTTCTTGTATGTTTGCATATAATTATACTGCATTATTTTTTTTTGATTTTTATTTTTATTTATAAAAAATTGAATGAATAGTATTTGTATTGAATATTGATACAATATTTTATAATTAATATGCGAATAAAATTTATTTTTGATTTTATAAAAGCATGATAAGTTAAATTTCAAATAATAACATACGTATTTTTATGCTTTTATAAAAATAAAAATAGTCATGCAGCATGGAATTTGATTTGAAACTCGTATCAAATAAAAATTATTGCTAACAAAAGCAAACTGGTATATAAAAAAAATGTTGCTAGGGGGACCGAAAGGTTGAGATAGGAAATTTTTCCTGACCCTTTGAACCTGACGCAGGTTATTCTGCCGTAGGAAAGCTCCCTTGCGTCATAATTTCATGACGCTTTTTTTATAGCGTCAAAAGGAAGTAAGTATGTTATCTAAAAACAAAGTGTTGAAAACTCTTTTTGACAAACACGCGAAAGCCCTTTCTGCGTATGAAGGTTTATCCGTTGAAGAGCTTGAAGCCGGCATCAATGCCGGAACAATGGTCATGCTCGGCAATCCGAACCACCCTAATCTCGAACCCATTATGATCGGGCAGCCTGCACGGGTTAAAGTAAATGCCAATATCGGAACTTCTCCGTTGACCCATTGTCTTGATTCCGAGAAAAATAAAATTAAAGCATGCGTTGAAGTCGGCGCCGATACGATTATGGATTTATCCATTTCCGGTGATTTGGATTCCATCCGTAGAACCATGATCGCTTCTTGGCATAAACCTATCGGAACCGTGCCTATGTATGCCGTAGGGCAGCAAATTTTGGACAAGGATATGCCCATTTCTTCCATGGACCCTGAAATGCTGTTCAAGGAAGTTGAAAAGCAAGCCGAACAAGGCGTCGATTATATGACTTTGCACTGCGGCATTACCCGCAAAGGCGCACAATTCGGCGATGATACGGACCCTAAATACGGCAGGGTCATGGGCATTGTTTCCCGCGGCGGTTCCATGCTTGCCCGCTGGATGCTTGACAACGATAAAGAAAATCCTCTTTTGGTCAATTATGACAGATTATTGGAAATTTGTTTGAAACATAACGTCACTATTTCTCTTGGCGACGCGCTTCGTCCCGGCGGCGGCGATGACGCCGGCGATGCCGCGCAAATCGAAGAAGCGATAACCCTTGGACAGCTTGTCCGCCGCAGCCGTGAAGCAGGCGTGCAAACTATGATTGAAGGTCCCGGACACGTCCGCATGCACCAAATCGCGTCCAATATTCAGATTATTAAACAGCTGACCTATAATGCTCCCATTTATGTGCTCGGACCGCTTACAATGGACAGCGCCGCAGGACATGACCATATCGCAGGCGCTATCGGCGGAGCCCTTGGCGTGCAGGCTGGGGTTGATTTCCTTTGTTATTTAACGCCGGCGGAGCACTTGGCATTGCCTAATGTCGATGATGTCATGGCAGGTGTCATCGCTTCCAAGATTGCAGCCCAGGCAGGAGAATTGGCTCTTGGCAGAAAGCATGCTGTCGAGCGTGAAAACGCTATGAACAAAGCGAGAAAAGCTCTTGATTGGGACGGAATGACAAAGGCTGCTCTTGACCCTCAGGCTGTTATCGCCCGCCGCGCTCCGCATAAGGACGAAGAAGTTTGCGCAATGTGCGGCAAGTTCTGCGCGGTAAAAATGCTGAACGACAGACGCAAGCATTAAAATAAATTTTAAAAGCTCATGATAAAAAAAGCGCTAGTTTTTCCGGCGCTTTTTTTGTATACTCATTTTTACCGATAAGGAGTATGCCGATGAGAAGAAAAGATAAAGAAATCACTTCCGAAGATGAAATCTTACGTATTATTCAAAATGCACGTATTTGCCATGTGGCTTTCCATGATGAAAAATATCCTTATATTGTGCCGCTTTGTTATGGTTTTGACCATCAGGGAAATAAGAAATCCCTTTATTTTCATGTGGCTAAGAGCGGAAAAAAGCTTGATTTGATTATGAAAAATCCTCATGTCGCTTTTGAAATTGAAAGAGATGTGAGCATTTACAGAGGTAAAAGCGTTTGCGATTATTCCATGGTTTTTGAGTCTGTTTGCGGTACCGGAACTATGCGGATTATTGATGATGAGAATGAAAAAATTTATGCATTACAATGTGTTACAAAGCATAATTCCTTTTATGACAAGAACGAAAAACACACCAGCGCAGTGGATACGGAACTTTATAATGCATATTTTGATGTTGAACATGTGCAAGGTATTGTTTTACTTGAACTTATTATTGAAAGTTGGACAGGAAAAAATTCCAAGCCCCATTGATGCCCCGTTGATGTTATGTGTGGATGTATGCATTAAAATAAGAACAAGGTGAATTTTGCATGAAAAGAGGAAAGGAAAAAGAAATTTTTCCTTTTTTTCTTTAAAGCGGGCACATTGATTTTTGGGAAGTGGAGATAAAAAAATAAAATGCGCCGGAAGCCGCAAATGTCACGCTGAACCCGCATTGCTAACGGTAAATGCAAATTTGCATTTTTTATCGCAGGAATTGAAAGGAGAATGGGGGAAAAGAAGTAAATGAGAATTGGCTGAATGCTAAAAGGAAATGGCGGAAATATGAAAAACGCCCGCAACGGCGGGGAATGCTGTGAATTACCGAGGGTGATTGTTTGCCGTATCTTGCTGACCATTGCCGGCATAGGGGGATTTGAATTGTCCGAATATCTTGCCCGGACTATATCGGAATATTTTTTATTGGTTATTATAATCTTATTGAATGTTCTTTCATAAAAACGCCTCACTATCATTCAAAATTCATGGTTATCCCGCCGCGGGAAATGCTTTTGATTTATTGTCGGGAGGTATGCTTTACAGTTTTCTTTTCAAATAAATCATATCTATTAGCTGTTGTCCGTTTTCGTATATGGGGTGGTCGTAATTGTCCGTAAAAAAGTTTTTGACAACGTGGGATTTTTCAAAACCGCATTTTTCGTAGAAATGGAGTGTCGCAGGGGTATCGCCTGTGCCGACGTATAATTCCGCGCCATTTTTGCAGTAATCGGCAATGAACGAGATGAGTTTTCGCCCGTATCCTTTTCGCTGGTACAGGGGGACAACGGCAATGTTCTTAATCTCATAAATGCCGGATTGTTCCTGCGTGACAATGCAGACCGCTTTTATTTCGTTATCATCGCGTAAAGCGAACATTTCCCCCCGGTACAAATATTTTTCTATCATATCCGCTTGTTCGTCCGCGATAAGCAGCAAATCCATGTATTTTGTTTTATCGTTGTCAATAATTTTTACAAATTCCATTTGATATTTTTCCTTTCCTGTTTGCCGTAAGTATTGCAAATTGGATGAAATCAACAGTTTTTATCGGATATTTGCTTGAGAATAGACCAATCGCTATTCGCCATTAAACTGCGGTTGCAGGAAGCCGTGTTTTGAAAAAAAAATCGGTCGCTTATCGGTTTTCGTGACCCCTATTGTTTTTTCCTGTCAAGTGGATGAGCGTGATTTCGCTGGGGACAAAAAGCCTGAAGGCGGTGTACGTCCAAATTCCTGTGCCGCTGCTGACATAAAGTTTCGCCTTGTTTTGTTCATATATTCCGCTTACAAAGCCTGCATTGAATTTTTTGACGACAGGGGCGAGGAAAAAAACTGTTCCGCCGTGCGTATGCCCGGAAAGCTGCAAATCGATGTGGGGAGCTGTTTTTCTGAAGCTGGCCGGATAATGGTCCAAAAATATTTTAAATCCTTGAGTAGGAATGGTTTTCAGCGGTTCTGCCGTGTCAGCGGGAAAATTCCGCAGGCGCGGGCTCGCCCCGGTAAGGGATAAATATTCATGGATTTGAATGGCTTCATTTTCCAAGACATTGAGATTGTTTTCTTTGAAAAAATTTTGCCAGTATGCAAGCGTATGGTAGTTTTCGTGATTGCCGAAAACATAGTATACTCCGTCAGGAGCGGAAAGGTTTTTGAGCGGGGCAAGGTGTTTTTTTATGTCTTGCGGTTTGACATCGCCTATATCGCCCGTATGGACAATTAATTGAGGCTTGGCTTCCATTATTTTCCGCACAATATTTTCCTGCCATTTTTCTTGGAAAATCAAGCCGGTATGCGTATCTGTGAGCAGCGCTATCGTATAATTTTCCAATTCTTCCGGAAGCGTTTCATACTTCAGCGTCACATGTTTCACGCGCGGAACTTTGGTCGTTTCATAGACGCTGTAAGGGGCGGTAATAAGACAGATTGAAATAAGGAGGATATTGACCTTGCAGGATGTGAAAGCGGCATTCCGGATTGACTTTGTTTTTTTATACCATATTGAAATAATGAATAAAACTATTGCAATGCCTATTTGCATTATTTTTATCCAAAAGTAAAAAAAGGCGAATGCGCTGAGCAATGCCAAACCGAGAACAAGCGGATAGGGCAAATAGCGTGCGGGGTCGAGAAAAGGTCCGATGGGAATGATATAGGCTAAACCAAATACATTAAGCGCAAAGAAAAAACATTTCCCTTTGGAGGAAAAGGGCAGGGTATACGCCCCCCATGCAAAGACGATACAAACCGCAAGAGATATGGGAACAAGAAATTGAAAAATCATTAAAACGCTAATTGGATAGGCTGGCGGTTAATAAAAACGGTATGTTCCTTATAGCCGAATTGGCGTGCAAAATGAGCCAGTTCTTCAAATTTATACGCCACGGTATTGATATTGTGAGTGTCGGAAGCGAAGCTGATAGGAATAGCGTAACTTGCTGCAATTTCTAAAATTTTGGGTGAAGGATGTATTTCTTCGCAGGCTTTTTTCAGCCCGCCTGTGGAAACTTCCAAAACCATGCCTGATTTTTTTACGGCTTTGCAGGTTTCATGTAAACATTCATCGGCGCGTTTTGTTTTTAACCATGCATGGAAACTGTCTATGCAGTGTATTTTTACAAAATCGGGATGGGCGATGATATCGGTTTTTCCGTATGCTGCCAGTTTTATCATATAATCGTAGTATTCTTCAAAAAAAGCGTATTTTTCCTCAAGGCTGGCGTCTTCGGCGTTCCAAAGTCCGATGTTTTGTTCCCCGACAAAGTGGATGGTGCCGATTACATAATCAAAAGGATATTTTTTTATAAGGGTGTCCATGTAATCCGGATACTGCGGGGTGAAATCCAACTCCATGCCCAGCAGGACTTCCGGAATTTGACAAAGATTTTCTTTATTGTAATCAGCGGTTTTTTCCTTAAGGAGTAAGACGTCGTTCACATAATTTTCAAATGCAATATTCATATCCCCCTCTTGGTAAAGAAGGCAGGAAAATCCTTCCGGAAGTGGGGTATGTTCGGAAAATCCATAGTATTGCAAGTTGCTGTCGACAGCGGCGTTATACATTTCCTGAACAGTGTTTTTGCCGTGGAAATAGTTCGTATGGGTATGAATATCTGCTAAAATCATAATTGCTCCGTATAAGAATTATAACGCCGACAGTATATTCCAAAATGAAAAAAAAAGCCAGAGGAGAAAAGTTAAAATAATTTATGTTTTCACTTGTTTTTGAAGAAACGCCATGATATAAAATTACATATTCCTTGCAGAGGTGTGTTTTATGCCAATGAGTGAATCAAAAGCGATTTGCAAAACAATATTGAGAAACGGTTATGATGCATATTTAATTAATACGGCATTGCAGAATGAAATTAATGCACTTTTAAATATTCAGGAATTTTCCATTGCCTGTGATGTTGATGCGGAAACATTGCAAAAACTTTTCCCCAATCTTGATGAATCCGAAGAGCCGGGCGAACTTGCGGTTTTAAAAGGGGAATCCGGCTGCATATTCCGCTTTTATCCTATCAACTGCTCTGCTGATGCGCACCCCGAGGCTTTACGCAAGTTTTTTACACAACGTATGGTAACCCAGCTCAAAAAGTATAATCCGGAACTGTATGAAGCTGTTGTAAGCACGGAAAATTTCATGCGCTCTGATGAAGTTTTTGCTGATTTTTCATGCGGTTATATAAAATTGCAGGGCATTCCTCATTTGACGCTGAACAAAAATTACGTGCTTGCTATCAGGGCTCTGCGCTTTGCTGCAAACTATGATTTGCCCATAGACCCGAATACATGGGTTGCTATTGTGAAAAATGCAAGCAATATCGTCAATTATATTTCCGGGCATGCTTTTGTTGAAGAGTGGCGTCTGGTTTCGGCGGAATCCATGTGGCGCTTTTTTGAATTATTGAAAGAAAGTTCTATCCTGCACGGAATTATTCCGGAACTTGGCGCGCTGACTGCGGTGAAACAACATACCAATAAAAAAACAAACGATGAAGAAAGTGTTTTTGATTTTACCATACGCTGTTTAAAATATTATCCGGAAGAATTGCTGCACTATGATTGGGTCGGAGCTGTGGCGGTCTTATTCCACGCTATCGGAAAAGCCTATGCGGCGGAAAGGGTTGACGACCGTTGGTATTTTACGCAATTTCATAGAATAGGGGCGAAAATAACCCGTAAAATCTTATACCGCATGCATTTTGAGTCTGATGATATTGATACGATTTGTGCGATTATCGGCAATCAAATCCGTTTTCAGTCCATGATGACGGACAGAGGCATGCAAAAATTCTTGGAACTTCCTCATCAGGAACGGCTCATCGAGCTTGCGCGGGCTCAAATTAAAGCTATTCCTAACGGAAATTATACAAACTTCAACCATAATATCAAGTTTATGGAACGCGGCACAACACCGCTGTCCATGCGTGAACCGCTGCTCAACGGCAATGAAATTATGGAATACACCAATCTTGCTCCCGGTCCGAAAGTCGGCAGACTTCGCGAAGCCTTGCTTAACGCGCAGGTTATCGGCGAAGTGAAAAATACGGAAGAAGCTATCCGTTTTGTTATTGAAAATATGGATAAAATCCCTGATTGATACTTTTTTAAAATTCGGACAGTTTCAGTTTCACTCTTTAGGGGCGGGAGCGTCAGCTTCTTGCTGTAAAAGAATGAAATCGGGTAAAAGTCGGGGTTTCGGCTCCTTAGCCGTCACGGGTAAAGACAATGAAACAAGGGTGAGAGAGAGCAAAGAGGGAATTTTTCTTCGTTAGCTTGCCTTTTGTCGGGTTGAAATCCGCTGCAAGTATTCATGGCATACTATACAAAATAAAAAATTTTCAAATGAAACATATTAAATTAATTGGGAAATATCCCCTAGGTTGATAAAAATAAAAACTCGGCACACCGCCGAGTTTTTTTACGGAAAAATTTTATTAATATTATTCAGGATAATATCCTAATTTCCTATACTTTTCTAACATCTTTTTCGCTTCCGCTTTTCTTTGTTTTTTATATTCTTCCATGTCTGGAATTTCTTGCGTTTTGTTTGCAAGATAGCAATTTATTGTGTCTGCAACATATAAAGTCCTTAGCATTGCACCTTCGGCATTAAGGTGGTATATGCTGTCGTAGGAGAATATTAATTCAAAGTTTGACAGTTTTGGAATACCGATGATGTCAAGTCCGTGTTCTTTAATTTTGTCGGTCAATTTTTGCAGTCTGTCCGCATGTTCTTTTTGGGTTAAATCAAATTCCGGATTTTGTATGGTTACAGGATAGGTCAATAAAAGTTTTATATTTTGTTTTGCTAAAAAGTCTGCAAAATCTTTGAGTTGTTGAAAGCGGAAGTCTTTTAAATCTGTCAGATAAAAATATCTGTTGGAGAAATCAAGTTTTAGTTTGCTTTCATTGTCAATAATTTTATCCCCGAAAGAATTATAAGCATTCCCGCCGTCAGCCCTTCTCAGTATTGCCAGCGGATTTTTGGAATTTAAACTTTGCATGTATTCTTCATAGCTGCGGCCGGGAAATTTAATATCATGGTTTATTATGCGTTCAGGCAGGTATGGTAATGATTTAAATAAGATTTCTAAAATTTGTTTTACAGAAAATTCTTTGATAAATTCAGAGCCCCATGTTAATAATATTCGAATTACCCAATCTTCTAGAATTTTCTCATTGGTGTAAAAATTATACTCCAATGGCATTATTACTATATCACCGGGTTTTGCATATTTTTTGATTTCTGCAAAATATATTTCTATAGGAGTGTATGCGTTAAGTCCAAAATTAACAATTTTTTGGTTTGTTTTTTCTTCCAATAATGGTGTGCATATGCTGAAAAGCGTATTTGAACCGCTCACAAGAAAAATTTTTTGGGTGTCTATTGTTTTTGCCCGGTGTTCTTTTATGGAAAATCCTTCTTTTAGCCAATATGCCGCATTTGGTATGTAAAGAGGATATGTTATACTGAATATGGAGGTTAAAATGAATAAGAGCGCATATGAAGAAAGAACAATAGAGAAAAAAAGTATAATTCTTTGTTTATACATAGTGGTACCTATTAAAATTGAAAATAAATGAATTCTTGCGTGTTTTCAGGGTGAAGAAGTTTTAAAATGCAAAGTACGGCAAGAATTGCGCAATAAACAGTAAACCGGCATGTTTTGAATTTGTTTTGCAATTGCTGGCTATTTTTGGTGAAAATTATCAGAAAAAGAACAGAAATAATAAGCAGCGCTTTTTCAGGATATAAGGGGATAGGTTCGATGATTGTTTGGATAAAAGGTTTGCTGAAATTGAAACTTCGCTGAAAGGTAAGGGCTTTGAAAAAATTCGTTATGTCATTCAATTCTTTTGCCCTGAAAATAATCCATGCAAAATTGACAAAAGAAAACGTGAGAAGCCATGCGAAAAAAGCGGGTAATTTGAATGCGTTTTTTTCATTCCAAATTCTGTGGAGGATGAGAGCAAGCCCGTGCATGATCCCCCAAATGATAAAAGTAATGGACGCACCGTGCCAAATCCCGCCGATCAGAAAAGTGATAAAGAGGTTGGCATACGTGCGGAATTTTCCTTTTCTGTTTCCGCCTAAAGGAATGTAAATATAATCACGGAGCCAAATGGAAAGGGTGATATGCCAGCGCCGCCAAAAATCTCTGATAGATAAAGCTTTATAGGGCGAGAAAAAGTTGTGGGGGAGTTTGATATTGAAGAAAAGAGCGCTTCCGATCGCCATGTCGGAATAACCGGAAAAATCAAAATAGAGTTGAAACGTATAGCAAAGACTGCCAAAAAGCGCTTCAAGGAAGGTAAGTTTTATGTCTGAATCGAAGCAATAGGAGACAAGAGGGGAAAGATTATCCGCAATAAGCAATTTTTTGGAAAGTCCGATGACAAAAAATAAAAGTGCATAGTGGATATTTTTCCAACGGATGATTTGATTTTGAATAGAGTAAAATTGCGGGATAAGGTCTTTATGGTGAACTATCGGACCGGCAATAAGCTGTGGAAAAAAGCAAATAAAACAGCAGTAATTGAGAAAACCCTCACTGGAAGCGAGATGTTTTTTGGTGTAACAGTCGGATAAATATGCGATTTGCTGGAATGTGAAAAAGCTGATGCCAATGGGCAAAATAATATGAAAATAGGGCAGTTCCTGTCTGAAGCAATAATTGACTATGGAAATGGAAAAATCCAAGTATTTATAAATAAATATTAAAAGCACATTGAAAACAATCGAGAGAATGAAAATTGGTTTTCTGTATTTGTTTTCTGCAAGCAGAAGTTTGCTGAAAAAATAGTTAACAAGGACGGAACTAATGATAATATATAAGTTTTTTGGCTCCCAATACCCGTAAAAAAAGAGAGAGCTTAGGATAAGAATAAATAATAAATACTTTGTGCAGCGGGTGTAGAGGAAAAAATAATAAATAAAAATCGTTATGGGCAAGAAGCATAAAAAATATTCAAAAGAACTGAAAACCATATTTCCTCCTCGCTCCAATATATATATATATAGGATAGTCAAGCCGAAATCGGGAAAAAGGGGGGGGGAGAATGTGGCTGTATTCATAAAAAAGCCCAAGGTGGCGGAACAAAATCGTTCTGATGTTCCTATTGTAAAAAAAATGGTTTTTCCCCAAGACTTTTTGGCAATAAGCAAGATAGGTTGTTTTGCTTTATGGTTGTTCGATGATAATTATTCTTAATATCAGCAGGAAATGTTCTTGTTCATGTAATCATATATTGCGTTTAAAGATTTTATCAGCAGCATATCCTTAATCGCAAAAAAAGGCTATTCAAGATAGCCCGGAGCGTATTCGCATACAGAGGAGAGAGGTCTTTTTAATGATTATGTTTCAGTTTTGTTGCATCGAAAGCCTTAATTAAACTTTCAGCCAGAATTTTTGTGGGGTCTAACAAAGGAATGCCTTGGAAATCCGTGCCGGATAACGCCAGTGGAAGTTCTGTGCAGCCCATGATGATACAATCGGCATTTTTTTCCGCCAAATGTGCTGCCTGCAATCCAATATCATTTTTTGCCCTATCCGTCACGGGACTTGAAAAAGCTTTAATTCCATAACTTGAATTGCTGATAGCGTTTTGTAAAAGGGCTCTTCCTTCATCTTCCAAATATGAAACATTCAATCCATACCTATTGAAATGCATATCGAAGACTTTGGAATGATATGCTCCCTGCGTGCAAAGCACTCCCACATTTTGGGCAGCCGGGTGTGCCGTGCGGATATGGTTTGCCGTTTCTGCAATCATATGCACAAATTGTCCCTGAAAGCCCGATTTGTATAAAATATCAAGCGCGACATCCAAAATGGAGGCGCTGTGAGCGGTATTGCAGGGAATACCGATAACACTTGCTCCGGCTTTTGCCAAACGCACCAATAATTCCCCCATGGCATAACCTGGGTTGATAGTCGTTTTTCCCAGCAAAAACTCCACCCGCGGGGGAATGGCATTGGGAAACGAGTATAAAAGAACAGGCAAGTGTTCTTGGTCTGTTGCGGCATTGGTGCAGTCAAAAACCTTATGCACGAAATCAAGCCCCGCATATGGACCCAATCCGCCCAATACGCCTATGCATTTTGCAGTGGTGGCACCCGTTTCATTTTTCATCTATCCGGCTCTCTTTGTTTCATATTAAAAAGATTTTGGGCAAGCGTATATTTTCTGCGTATGCCCGCGGCGTGGAAATTGTGCTGAATTCATGCTTTGTTCTCCTTAGTTTAATTCCGTTTTACAAAGCGGCAATACTCTCAATTTCAATCAAAGCGTTTAAAAATAATCGGTGAGTGGCACTGCGAAATATGCCGGAAAATTTTTTATTGAATACTGTTGGTTGAATATATTGTGCTGATATTTTTATAATCGCCCAATTTCGCTATGATTACGGTTGGTTTTACACCTCTTCAATGTTTTGTTTTTTCGTCTCATTCCAAAGGAATATAGTATGTTAACGTTTGTTCTGCCTGAGTTTTTACGCGTTTTCAGCAAGTTTTTCATTTCAGGAGATGATTTCCAATTGCCCGGAAATCATGCTAACCTGCTGAATTGAACGGCTTGTGGATAAGGATTTAGTGATTTAAGAGCTTTGCCGTTCGCAATGATTTTTTTATAACAACTTTAAATAATAATAATGTCGACATTAAATAAATACACTTTCTGTTTTCTGTTGTCAAGCGTTCCATTATCAATTGCCGTAATGGTTAACAAGATGTAAAATCGGGCATTCCCTTCGATTTCATTCTTCTACAGCAAAGTGCCGACGCTCCCTCACCCAAAGGGTGGAACTGCCAAGTTCAAAATCACGTTTACCTGTTTTTCATATTTTTATTATAATACATTGATTATATGACTCTAAACAATTTAGAGAGATATCCCAGCCTGTTCTTATTTAGTAGCGTTTATTTTTCAATCAAAATGCAAATGGTATTCTTACTGGTATTTAATATGGTTTTATTAATTTTGCCATTATTTCTGAATGTCAGTTCATGGAATAGAAGTTAAAAAAATCACACAGCGTTATTCTCTATCCTCATTAAATACCGTAAAAATTTTCTTTTTAGACGCAATAAATAAGACTTTGCGGCTGTGTGATTAAAATAAAACTTTCATAAATTATTTAAAACGGGTTATCTCTAAATCCGTATCAATATCATTTTTCATGCTGAGCCATTTTATTTTCATCTTATGATAATTATTTATTTTATAAAGAAATTTATACGAAATTTTTTCAACATATCATGGATAAATGCTTTTTGTATTGACTATGTGAATAAAATAATATAATGTCGACATTATATAAGTTTAAAAATATATATTTCATTTATTCTAACAAGGAGGAACTTATGAAAATAAGTTTAACAACACAAATGCTTTTGGCATTGGTTTTAGGTTGTGTTTGCGGTTTGATTGTTTCTGCTGTCGGCATTAGCCCTGCGTATTTCAAACCTCTTGGGGACATCTTTATTACTCTCATCAGAATGGTTGTTGTTCCGCTTGTTTTCACAACATTGGTCGCCGGTGCCAGTTCTGTCGGCGATTTGCATAAGCTTGGCAATATTGCGGTAAAAACGCTTTGTTACTATGTTGGAACAACTGCTATTGCCGTTACCATTGGCGTTGTTATTGCGAATGTAATTCAGCCGGGTGTAGGTCTTACCATTTCGACGGAAGGAGTTAAGGCTCTTAATGTAAATCCTCCTTCACTTTTAAAAGTCTTTATGGATATTATTCCGTTAAATCCCTTTGAAGCACTCACTAAGGGGAATATGCTGCAGGTTATTTTCTTTGCTCTTTTTGTCGGTATGGCTTGCAGCACTCTGAAAAAAGAGTATGAAGTTGTTCTTCGCATGTTTGAAGGCTTGGCGGAAATAATGCTTAAAATTACAACTGCCATTATGTATTATGCCCCAATCGGAGTTTTTGGCTTGATGACCTTTACCGTTGGTACGTATGGCTTGGATGTTTTGCTGCCTCTGCTTGAGCTTATTATCACTATGTTTGTTGCCTGCATATTGCATATCCTTTTATGCTATGTCCCATGTATCCGTTTCACCGGTTTGAAAATCAGACAATTTTTCAAAGGTATCGCTTCTCCTTTGCTTATTGCGTTCACAAGCACATCCAGTGCGGCAGCCCTTTCAACAAACCTGCAAAGCGTGCAAAAGCTCGGTGCTTCAAAACCTGTTTCCAGTTTTATGATTCCTTTGGGCAATACCATCAATATGGACGGTGCCGCGATTTACATGGGAGTTGCGGGTATTTTTGCCGCTGCGTTATACGGTATTGATTTAACCATTGACAAGCAGCTTCTCATCATTGTTATGGCTGTGCTCGCTTCTATCGGCAGTATCGGTGTTCCCGGGGCTGCTTTGATTATGATCACCATGGTATTTACGCAAGTCGGCATTCCGCTGGAAGCCATTGCCGTTATTGCCGGCGTTGACAGAATACTTGATATGATGAGAACATCATTGAACGTTCTTGGTGACGCAACCGGTGCGCTTTTTGTTTCAAAGCTTGAAGGTGATTTTGTATTGCCGCAGGACAGTGAAGAATAACAATAGGTTAACCAAAATAAAACAGCCCTATGATGGTCATAACTCTGTCATAGGGCTGTTTTTTGTATCGATTAAAATAGTTATGTACGGTTGTTGTATGAAATGCCGGTTAAAAGTTTAAACATTTGCACGATTAACCAAGAACGTCTGCAAAACTTGCAACCATTACGGCTTTAATCGTATGCAGGCGGTTTTCGGCTTCATCAAAAACAATGGAAGCATCCGATTCAAATACTTCATTGCTGACTTCGATTCCGTCCAAGCCGAATTCCTGATAAATTTCTTCGCCGATAGTGGTGTTTCTGTCATGGAAAGCCGGCAGGCAGTGCAGGAATTTGCAGTTTGGGTTTTGGGTCAGCGCCATGACACGGCTGTTGATTTGATAGGGTTTTAAAAGGGCGATGCGTTCAGCCCAAGCTTCTTTCGGTTCTCCCATGGAAACCCATACGTCGGTATAGAGGAAATCGCAATTTTTAACGCCTTCTTCGATATTGTCCGTAATGGTGATTTTCGCATGGGATTTTTCTGCGAATTTTTGCGCCATGTCTTGATATTTTTGTTCAGGCTGCAGGGATTTGGGAGCAATTATTCTGCAATCCATGCCAATGATGGAAGCGCCGAGCATAAGGGAATTTGCCATATTGAAGCGGGAATCGCCGATATAGGCGAACGTTATTTCGTTTAAATCTTTTGTGCTGTGCTCACGCATGGTGAGAAAATCCGCTAAAATCTGCGTGGGGTGGGATTCGTTCGTAAGCCCGTTCCAAACTGGCACATCGGCATATTTGGCAAGGGTTTCGACAATTTCCTGTCCGAAACCGCGGTATTCGATACCGTCGAACATGCGGGAAAGGACGCGCGCCGTATCCGCCATGGACTCTTTTTTGCCGATTTGCGAACCGCTGCTCAGATAAATGGCGTGTCCGCCTTGGTCAAAAGCGGCACATTCAAAGGAACAGCGTGTTCTTGTAGAGTCTTTTTCAAAAATGAGCGCAATTTTTTTGCCCTGCATATATTTTTGTTCCGTGCCGGATTTGTTGGCTTTTTTTAAAAAAGCCGCAACATCGAGCAAATAGAGTAATTCTTCTTTTGTAAAATCCGCAATTTTCAAAAAATCTCTGCCGATTAAAGAAACAGCCATATCTTCTCCTTATTGGGTAATCAGTGTTCCGTAATTGAGTTTTGAAAAATCGTTGTGCGAAAGAGCGTAGTGCACTTCATTTAAAATAACGGATACGTTTGCTGCATTTTTCCCGTCAAAAATAAGGGCGGCTTTGCAGCCCTTGTCAATGGCGTGTTCACAGCTTTCAATTTTTGGAAGCATGCCGCCGTAAATGGTTTCATCAGCTTTTAGGGCTTGTATTTGTGATAACTCGAGGTGAGGCAAGAGATTTTTGTTTTTATCCAAAACTCCTGCGACATCAGTGACAAGGATAAAAACGTCCGCTTTCAAAGCTCCCGCCAAAGCGCCCGTTGCCGTGTCTGCATTGATATTGAGGCTGTTTGCCGTGTTTTCTTCATAGCCGATAGGGGCGACAACGGGAATATGATCGTTTTCAAGCAAAATACGGCAAAGGTTCGGATTGACCTGTGTCACTTCGCCAACAAAGCCAAGCTCGGTATCGGCATTTTTTTTTGCCAGAAGCGTGCAGGCGTCTTTGCCCGTCAGTCCGACAGCTTTGCAGTGTTCTTTGCATAACAAGCTTACGAGCCACGTGTTCACATCGCCGCAAAGAGCCATTTCAACCGCTTTCATGGCTTCGGCGTTAGTGATGCGCAAACCGTTTTTAAAAGAGCTTTCAATGTTCAGTTTGCCAAGAAGTGCATTGATTTGCGGTCCTCCGCCGTGCCCGATGACAATATCCCATTTTTCGCGGGCAAGGCTGATATTTTGGGCAAAGGCTTTATTGAGGACGGGGTCGCTCATGGCGTGACCGCCGTATTTTATGACAGTTAATGGTTTCATGGAAATCCTATAAGTGCTGAATCATGCCGATTTCGTCACATTTATAAAACTTGGGGCATTTGGAACATTCGGACCAGACAACAGGGGGAATTTGTTCACGGGGCATTTCGCTGAAGCCGACAGAGGTAAAGAATTTAGGCGCGAGCGTAAACACGAACAAGTCTTTAACGCCTATACTTTTCGCATTTTCCCTAAGGGCGTCAATCAGAAGTTTGCCGAGCCCGCGGTTTTGCAAGGCGGGGTGCACTGCCACAGAGCGTATTTCCGCAAGATCTTCCCATAAAACATGCAGTCCGCCGCAGGCGACAACGACTTCCTTTCCGTCTGCTTCGCCTGTTATGAGCATATAGTCCTGAATGCTTTGATAAAGGTAAAGCGGTCCGCGCGCAAGCATGATTTTGGCGGAAGCAAATTCATTGATAAGCGTTGACATGGCGTTGACATCATCAATACGCGCTTTGCGCGGGGTATGGGAAAGTTTTATCGTGTCCGGGTTGATTTGCGGAAGTTGGAAATTCCATTCGGAAGGTTTTGCAGCAGTAGAATCCATAACAAATCCTTTTTAAACATTAATGTTGTTAAAAATGTGTGAAAGTCGAAATTTATAGCAAATATTACGTAAAATCAAGAAAAAATAATACGATGTCGATAACAAAAATGTAATTTTTGAAGTTGCCTTAAAGAAAAAAAGCCCACGGCGTGAGCTTATTGTGCGAAAAAATGCTTGTTTACGGACATAAGGGGGCATTATTGATACCTGTCGCAAGAGGCAAGCCCAAGCAAAGGTTTGCATTGGCGACAGCCTGCATGGACGCGCCGCGGGCAAGGTTGTCAATGGCGGAGGCGATGATGAGCTTATTGGTTCTTGTATCAACGCTTATGGCGATGTCACAGAACAAAGATCCCCGTACGTTTCTTGTTTCCGGCAATTGCCCTGAAGGCAGAACCCGCACAAAGGGGGAGTTTTCGTATTCGCCGGCATAAAGGGCGTGAATTTTTTCCGCAGAAATAGCTTTCGCAAGCGGAGCATAAATGGTATTCAAAATGCCCCGCTCAATGGGAAGCAAATGGGGATTGAAAGAAACAAAGATTTCTTTTTTGGCGATGGCGGAGAGTTCCTGCTCGATTTCCGGGGTATGCCGGTGTTTCCCGCCGATGGAGTAAGGGCGGAAATTATCATAAACTTCACAAAAAAGGCTTGATGCCTGGGCTTTTCTGCCTGCTCCGCTTGTTCCTGATTTTGCGTCGATAACAATATCGTTTTGTATGAGGGCATTTTTCAGAGCCGGATATAAACCCAAAATGCTTGCTGTGGGGTAGCAGCCAGGGTTTGCGATGAGATCGGCATTTTTTATGCTGTCCGCATAAATATCGAAAAGTCCGTAAACGGCCCGGGTTAAAAGGTCTTGCTCCGTATGTTTGATTTGATACCATGCTTCATAGGTTTCAGGATTTTTAATCCTGAAGTCTGCGGATAGGTCAATAATTTTTATCGTTTTATTCAATGTTTTCGCAATGCTGAAAATTTCGCCCGCGCTTTGCATGGCTGTTCCGTGCGGCACGGCAAGAAAAATGATGTCACATTCTTTTGCGAGTTCTTGGGCGTCATAATCGCTTATGCAAACCGAGCCGATTTTGTAAGAGCGTAAAAAAGGGTACAGGTCTTCGATTTTTTTGCCGCTTTCTTGTCTTGAGGTCGCGTGCGTAAGTTCTATTTGCGGGTGTGTCGCCAAAATTCTTGCCAGTTCCATGCCCGTATAGCCGGTGACGCCGATAAGTCCTGCTTTATACATCGTTTTTCCTTTTTATGCTTGTTGAATGTATTTGATTTTCACTTCATAGAGAATATCTTGAAGAAGTTTTTGTTCGTCGGCGTTCAGTCCGTTTTTGA
Organism: Taurinivorans muris; assembly: GCF_025232395.1. Classification (GTDB taxonomy): domain Bacteria; phylum Desulfobacterota; class Desulfovibrionia; order Desulfovibrionales; family Desulfovibrionaceae; genus Taurinivorans; species Taurinivorans muris. The sequence continues at coordinate 1,043,771 of NZ_CP065938.1, read as the reverse complement.
ACTTGTCTTCAAGCATATTGAGCAAGTCGACGCTGTGTTTCGCCAAAAGAATGTTTTTTTCTGTTTTGCCCGTGTCGGGATTGGGAACTTCCCCCAAATGCATAAGGGTTGATGAGGCGAGCGAAAGGATAAAGGTTGAAAAGGTGACTTCCGGCAATTGCGTGTTTTTATGCATAACAGTTTCTCCAAATCATTTTTCATCGGAAAAAAAAGCCCGCAAAAAGCGGGCGGTTTTTATTCTGCAAAATTGATGGCGTCAGTGTTGATATTATTGGTATCCAAGGGGTAAAGGGTTACGAAGGTCCTGATTTTGCTTATTCCCATTGTTCCGGGGTAGGTGTTGACATTGACGACAAGGTCGAGGACACCGTCGTTATTGGGGTCGGCGATTTTCACGTCGGCGACGGTTCCCTTGATACGGCGGGTTTTCCATAAAAGATTGGCGCCGACACCGTCCCAAAGCAAGGCATGAACTTCGCTTTGCGCATAATTGCGGTAGTTATTTAAAAGATTGGCGGCAACGCTGAGGGGTTTTGTCACAATCAGTTCGTAGTTGTTGTCATTGTCAATATCAACCACATTGACAGCACTTGGAACATAATGGTAGGAAGCGTCAATTTTACCTTCTTGAGAAACAAATCCGCCGATATCACGCGTTACGGATACGCGGTTTGCCGTGCTGGCATAATATTCTTCCGTTTTGGAAAGGAGTTTTCCGCTTGTGCTGAAAATATTCAGGCGGTCCTGATCGTCAATGACAGCGATAACATCGCCGCTGTCTTGGGAAGAAGGCACATAGGTGAAGTTGAACACATCGGCTTTTGAAGGCAGGGAGCTGAGGTTTGTGCCTTTGGAAATGTTTTTTCCGTCAAAATTTATTCTGAACACGGCACCTTTCACGAAACGCGTCGCATCGGCGTTCTGTCCGATAAGTTCGGGGTCGCCATGGGCGCTTGTTTTTGCAACGTTCAGGTAATAGCGGGTATTGGCGATTTCTTGGATTTGCTTGCCGTTGAAGAGCAGAATATAGCTTCTTGCATCGTTGTTGGTTTCATCGCAGGTCGCGACGACAATATAATTTCTTCCTTTATGGGGAAAAGTGCTTATGCGTAAGATATTGGCGGAAGAATAGAGCTTTTTGCGGGCAAGTTCTTTTAATTGGTTGTCATTGTAAGAATAAATGATGACTTCGTTTTCACTGCCAAGCAATATTTCGTTAAAACCGTTGCCGTTGAAATCCGCAACTTGCATGCCCGTGGATTCAAAAGGTTGGGTTTGGGAACGGAATTTGTTTTCTTCAACACCTTGATAGCGAAGTTCGGGATTTAAATAATTCGTGCTCGGAGCGCCGGTTTCCGCATTGATAAAGGAACTTCCCTGTGCCGTGCTTCGCGCTTGAGCAGATGCTGCGCCGCTTGTTTTAAAAACTTCCTGATTGATGTTGCCCGCAACGGCATTGATACCCGCAAGAAGGTTATTGACGTTGTTTTGTGATGATTTTTGCCAAAAATAATTGTTGTCGCCGACAACGCTCACATCCAGGCTTGCCGTGTCGCCGATAACGCTGACCGTTCCGTAAATAAGGTAATCAGCCTTGTGCTTTTTGCGAAGTTCCTGCGCTTCTTTCTGTGATTTAGGGGAAGCGGAATTGGCAAGACTGTCTTGTGTCGGAACCGGTTCGTTCATCCCGGCGGCAAAAAGACGCGTGTTGAACATCGGCGGGACGGCATTTTTAAGATATTGATAACTGTTGGAGCCGTTTACTTGGAATTGTGCAATGGCATAGTCTGCTGCATGGGCGTTTTGTGCAAAAGCAAAAAGACCAAGAAAAGCAGCCGGTAAAACAGAAATACGCATATATTCTCCTATGGATGTCAAATGATTGATAGTTTCTTTTTCTTGTCTTAACAAGATTTTCAACTTATATCTTGTTTTTATGATTGTTGCAAGCAATAGCTCACAGGTAATTTTATGAAGCAGTATAAAAGATCGTTTCGATTTGTTTGTAAAGGCGAAGAACGGAAAATTGTAGAAGAAATGCTTTCTTTGCAAGGTTTTTCATGGGAAGAGGAAGATTTTTTTTCTTCCGCCTGCCGTTTGCTTGAAGAACCGTTTTCTTTGGGGGCTTCCATAGCGGGTTTTTTTGGATTTATTTACATACAGGACAGAGCGTCCATGCTTCCGCCTGTCGCCCTCATGCCTGACAGAGGGGCTTTTGTGCTGGATATGTGCGCAAGCCCCGGAAGCAAGACAGGGCAGCTTGCGCACATTGTGGGAGAAGAGGGTTTTGTTCTTGGAAACGAGGTTTCACCGCCGCGTCTTGCGACACTTCGCAGAAATTTACAGCAAATGGGTTTATTTCAAACGGCGTCCTGCTGTTTTGAAGGGCAGCATATTCCTCTTCCCGGCGGATTTTGTGATTTTATTCAGCTTGACCCGCCTTGCAGCGGTTGGGGCACTGTTGAAAAAAATCCCCGTGTCATGGAAATATGGAAAGAAGAAAAAACATTGCCCCTTGTCAGCCTGCAGAGAGAATTGCTCAAAAATGCCGAGCGCTTGCTCAAACCCGGCGGCGTGCTTGTCTATTCCACATGCACGACCAATCTTGAAGAAAATGAAGCGCAAGTGAAATTCGCTCAGGAAGAGCTGGGTTTGACGCTTGAAAAACTTTCTCCTCTTCCGGAATTTGTCATGGATGAACCTATGCTCGGCATGGACGGTGTATGGAGGCTTTCACCGCGCATAGGCGATACGCAGGGTTTTTTTGTCGCCCGTTTACGCAAAAAAAATGGCGGGGAGAGTTTTATTCCCGAGGAAAGACAATGGGGGGAGCCGTTAGCAAGAAAATATGTGCAGGAACTGGGAATTGCGGAAAACTATCTTGAATATGGGGATATTGCCGTCTTTAAGGAAAGTCTGCATTTTGTTCACCGGCAGGCGAAATTTTTTCCGCAGAATTTTGCATGGCAGGGAATGTATATGGGGAAAGCGGGAAAATCCAACGAGGTGCAGCTTTCGCCGAGAGTGCGCATGGCAGGGGATTTGCCCATGACTCATTTCGAGGGGAAAGACGGTCTTGAAAAAATAAAAGGTTTGCTTTCCGGGCAAAGTTTTTCCTGTGATTTTAAAGAAAAAAACGTCCTTATGGCATGGAACGGTTTGGTGCTTGGCAGGCTGAAAGTGAAAAACAAACGCCTGATTTGGTCGGAACGGTAAAACCCTTTCCATGGAAAAGGTATTTTGAAAATATTTTAAAAAGGGCTTGTTGAGAAAGCCCTTTTTAACTATGGAAGTCAAGCTTCCGTCACATATAAAGGCACATAGTGGACAGCTTCGCTGTACTGGATTGTCTGCCCTATTTTCCATGTGTGGTTTGCAAAGCCCGCGTGTTCGGCGATTTTTTCCGCCATGGCTTTGGCGGCGATAATGGGGTGTCTTTCAAAAACAGGAGGCAGACCGGTTGTAAGGTTGCAGCGCAGGCATTGGTTAGGGCGGGCGTGCAGTTCGAAATAAAATTTCAGTGTTTTGTTTTCTTTGCCTTGGTAGCTCATTTTTATGTCATAAGCGCCGTCTTCGGGATCGCCGAAAAGCGCTTCAAAGAAATCGTTGGTGCGTTCCGGTGGAAAAAGATTTGTTAAAAATTCTTGGCTGAACATAAAATCACCTCTTTTATTTGGTTATTTGCCGTGCTGAACCGTTTTGTTTTAAAATGTTAAAAAGTATGGCTTCGATTTTTTCATAGGTTTCGGTCTTAAATGTTTTTCTTCGATAATCAATATGCAGAGCGGGGTCTTTTTCTTTGAGCATTTTCAATGAAATTTCCGCTCGCGCAAGGGAAGTGTGCCCGCCTGCCGAACCAATGTCGCTGAAAGATTTTTGAGCCAGTTCGCCTAAGTTGTATTTGCTTCCCCTAAAAATGCAAATGGCTGTTTTTTCGTATACGCCTGAAACAATGATATATTTCAATCCGTATACCCGTAGGAAGAAGTCTGCGATAACCACCAGAATATCGGGGCTTTCCACATTGGTCAAATAGGTGAAATGTCCCAGCCCGCAAGGGCGGAGTTTTTCAAAGGCATGGGAAAAATACGGAAGCCATTCAAGAAAATATTCGCTTCGCAAAATCTGTGTCAAAAGATTTTGGTCGGCATAGCGGAGCATATAGTGGTAAGCCCTTAAATCGACTTCCGTCGTTTGTCTTCCGAATGTGCCCGTGTCTGTGCGTATGCCGTATTGCAAAGCTGTTGACAAATACCTTCCCGGACGGATTTGCGCATTATAAAGATATTCGATGAGCATGGTGCTTGTCGCCCCGTAATCCGGGCGGACATCGTAAACGTTGTTTTCAGCCAAAAACGGAAGATTGTCCTTGTGGGGAAGCGGGTGGTGGTCGATGACTATGGAAAAGGGAATATTTTTAAAAAGCGGACTGTGATGAGGCTGGGAATCGACAATGGCGAATTTTTGATATTTTTTTTGCATGCCCGGTTCCCAGCTGCGCATATGGATATGCAGTTTTTTTATCATCGCCAAATTGTCAGGACGGGTGATTGCGTTAATTCTTGCAATATGGACGCTTTTGACTTTTTTGCCTATAAGGCGCTGCAACGCCAAGGCGCTGGCCATCGCATCGGGATCTGCATTGATAAGGATGAGCCAATTGTCACTTTTGGCAAGCAAGGTGTTGATGCTTGTCAGCTGTGTATTGAGCAAACGGAAATACGCCATAATTTCTTCGCCTTAACTTAAAAACATCGGTCAAAAAGCTGGAAAAGGAATTGTTTGGATTTTTCAATTTCTTCCCAGGAAAACAGTTCCAAAACATGGGTTGTGTTTTGCGGTACGCTTTTTAAGGTTTTTATACAATAGCTTGCATGTTTTTTCAAGTGATTTAGGTTTAAATGTTTATCTTTGCCATATTGTTGGGTATTTTCTTCAAAAGGGGCGGACCAATGAACTATTTTGACTTTTTCCATGAATTTTTTTTGTTCCAGACAGTTTTCCTGTTTGTAGGTCAGGGCGTGGGCAAGGTCGAAGCAAAGGGAACAGGAAGAGGAAAGGATGATTTTTTCATAATCGAAATAGGAAGCGTTTTTAACATTTTCCAGACATAACAATTCAAGAGGAAGTTCTTTTTGCCATTGCCGAAGAAAATATTCCAAAAAAGAGGCGGCGTTTTTTTCTTGGCTGTCGGGCAAATGCAGAACATAGTATTTTGGGTTGAGTTTTTGGCAGTGCAATGCGATTTTTATGCAGCTTTTGGCAAAAATTTCCATATCGCGCAAGGTGCCGGCGTGTTGCCACGCGTTATTCCAAAGCGTTTGAGCCGAATAAGCGGGAGCTGTTTGCATGTATTTTTCGGGTGAATGATAAAAATCATGGGGAACGGAATAGGGCAGGTGCAGGTGCCAGAAACCTTGAAAAGAGGACAAATCCTCCAATACGGGGAGAGACGGTTCAAAACAAAGCAAGGAAATTTCCTTTGTCTTGTCCTGCAAAAAAAGGATGTTTTCCTTTGTTGAAGCGGGAATGACATAGGAAGGAACTGCAAGGGAGGGAGTTATTTTCATGGTCGGGCAAGAGCCGTGACGTGCGGCTAATTTTCCGAAAAGGTTTGGAACGTTTCTTTTAAGGCATTGATCTTTTTTTCAAGCGCGCTCAACGTTTCCAATTCTTGTTCCGCTTGGATTTGAATGGCATGAAAATCTTTTAAAAGCCGGCTTGCGCGCTGCCCGTCTTCGTATACTTCCTGCGTGGCGAGCAGTTCTTCTATTTCCGTCTGCTTTTCAAGGGTTGTTTCCATTTGCCTTTCAAGTTTTTCATATTCTTCCTGCAGAGGTTTCAATTCCCGTGAAAGGGTGTTACGCTGTTCCGCCTGTTCACGTTTAATGCGTTTTTGTTCTTCGCGGGAGAGATTTGTTTTTATGGCGGGTTGCTGCGCTTGATTTTGAGCTATGGCATGAATTTTTGCTTTTTGCTTTTCTTTTTGGCGGTTTTCTTCATATTCTTCAAAGCCGTTTTCATAAATGACAAAACCGTTCTTTGTGACTTCCCATATTTCATCGACGCAGGTTGAGAGTAAATGCCTGTCGTGGGCGACAAGAAGGACTGTTCCGTCGAAACTTTCCAAGGCTTCCGCCAAGGCTTCTCGGCTTTCCAAATCAAGGTGGTTGGTCGGTTCGTCCAAAATGAGGAAATTGCAACGGGCTAAAAATAAGACTGCCAAAGCGAGCCTGCTTCTTTCCCCGCCTGAAAGGGCGGAAATTTGTCTGTCGAAATAATTTTGCCCTAAAAGGAACAGGCCCAGCACGCTCATCAATTCCTCTTCCGTGGTGCGGGGGTCGGAAAGCCGCCTCATCTCGCCAAGAACAGTACCTTTCAATTCAAGGGTTTCTGTTTGCTGTTGGCTGTAATAGCCGGGTTTCGTCAGCGAGCCCATTTGGATTTGTCCGCTTGTTTTTGCCAATTTGCCTGCCAATATTTTCAATAATGTTGATTTTCCGCAGCCATTATGCCCGACAAGCCCGATGCGCTGCCCGCGGAACAGGGTGAACGTGAGTTTATTCCACAAGCTCACTCCGTCAGGAAATTCAAAATACAAATCAGCGACAGAAAGAACGATTTTTTCACTTTTGGAGGCTTCCGGCCATTTAAAAGAAAGTTCGCGTCTTTTGGGCTCCGGCTTGTAATTTTCCATTTCCTTTTCAAGACGTTTCGCTTGCTTTTGGCGGGAAGCGGCTTGTCTCGCTTTTGTTGCTTTGGCTTTAAAACGGCGGATGAATTCCATTTTATGGTTTAAATCTTCAGCCAGTTTTTTTGCTTCCCTTTCCCTTTGTGCTTCGATTTCCTCTTGCATTTCAAGAAACTGGGAAAATGTCGCTTTGCGCAAAATAGGTTTTGACGCGCCCAGATAGAGGATATGCGAACTGATATGGTCCATGAAGACCCTGTCGTGGGCGACAAAAATAAGAGAGCCTTTGAAAGACAGCAAAAATTCTTCAAGCCATTCGACTGCGTCCAAATCCAGGTGGTTTGTCGGTTCGTCAAGCAAAAGCACATCCGCGCCGGCTACAAGGACACGGGCGAGCTTCGCCCTTTCACGCCAGCCGCCGGAAAGTTTGCGCAAGCTGAGCGTCCATTTGCTTTTATCGAAACCTAAGCCGGAAAGGACGGTTTGGGCTTTTTGTTCGGGATTATAGCCGTATTGGATTTCCAATTCGTGTTGTTTCGCCATAAGGCGGTTCAGCGTTTGCTCATCGTTTTCCTTATGGGCTTTATCCCATTCCTGCCAAAAATCGCTCCAGTCGGGCAAGGCGGACTGCACCCAAGCCAACAGCTCGGAATCGAGTTCACTTTCTTCAATGATTTGCTCCACATAGCCGATACGGCAATTTTTGGGAGTAATGACACGTCCCGCATCCGGAGGAGAAGCGTTAGCCATGATGCGTATGAGCGTGGATTTGCCGCTTCCGTTCGGACCGCAAACGCAAAGGCGCATGCCGTCAACGACATCCAAGGAAAAATCAACTAAAATGTCTTTGCCGCCATAGGCTTTTGATATATTTTGCAATGTTATGTTCATTGTGCTGTAAAAAAATCAAGGTCTAGACCGGTATCTTCATTTTTGAAAAAAGGTTTATTCCTCTTGAATGCCGTTTTCGTCAAAATCCTGCTCTTCTTCGGCATCAAGCCCCAACCGTTTCATTTTTGCCGCATATTGTTTGCGTTCACGGGTTCCGAGTTTGATATGCTTATCCCATTCAGGGCTTTTTTGCTGGTGTTTTGTGAAAACCAAAAAACATGTGTGGGCGCACATCCTGTCCGCAGGACGCAGTCTGTCCGGAACAGCTTTCCACGGACGCACCAAAATTTCAAGAACTTCCGTATTTTCAAAAGGACCCTTTTCAAGAGCGAGAAGCAGGGTTGAAACTTGATCGACGCAAGGGAGTAAAAAGGCGATGGGCGCACCATCGACAAGGGCTTTTAAAGCCTGGTCCAAATAATCCCAAGGCGTACGGACATCCAAAAAGAGCGCGTCAGCTTTTTTTCCGTTTAAAATTTCAGGATCGTCGATACCGAAACCGTCGGCAATATCCCTGTGGTGGAAATGCACATTGTGCCCGACACCCGCCCATGCCACATTTTTTTGAGCGAGTTTATGAAATTCCTCACGCGCTTCAAAACTGTGCACAGTTCCTTTTTCGCCGCTGAACCAGGAAAGGGCAATGGTAAGTCCGCCAGAACCGGAACCGGCTTCCAAAATGGTCCGTCCGTTTCCGACCCCGAGTTTCATGCAAATAAGTCCCATGTCTTTTGGGTACATGATTTGGGTTTGGCGCTTTATTCCCATAATCAAATCGAAAAGTTCCACCCTTTCAACGCGGAAAGGCACGCCGAGCGAGCTTTTTACTTCTCCGCCGAAAGGGGTATTGACAATATCTTCCATGCGGACAAGCCCGTGCTGTGTTTGCCAATCTTCATTTTCTTTGATTCTGAGCAGTTTTTTTTTGTCTTTTACTGAAACAAGATAGGTTAACTCACCGTATTGCGGCATAAAATTTCCTTTAAATGAGTCTTTCGAAAAGATAGGTGTAAACTTTTCTGAGGTGAAGCGTGATTTTCATTTCATAGGTGCGCTGGCTCGCTTCGTCGAACTTTAAAAAAGAAAGGAGATGGTGGGAAATAGGAGTCAAATCCGTGCTCGCATTGTTTCCCATTAACTCGATATACATTTGGATTCTTGTCGTTATTTCTTGGAGTTTCGCGCTCTTGTATTTCTGCGGGAGATTATATTTGAGAAATTGCTGAAAAATCGCTTCATAGGTTTCCGGAAACGAAGTTTTGAGGCAATTATACCATAATGCGATATACAACACTTCAAATTCTTGTGACAGATTTTTTCTTAAAACAAAATTCAACCGGCTGATGTTCAATAATTCCATTTCATCGGCATAATCAAAATCAGATAAAAGCGCCGTGAAATTATTGGCAACATCTTGATATTGTTCCATAAGGAAATCAGAATTTGCATCACTCATAATCAACCCTTGGTGCGTGTCGTTTCTTTTTTATTTCTCTTATAAAATTTTCTTTTCGTATTTTGAATTACTGGTTTTTCTTCTCTTTTATCCGATAAGCTTTGCTGATATTCCTTGTCAAAAAGCATGGTTAAAAGTTGAATGTTTTCAATATCATCAAAATCATGCGCAAGGTCTTTGAGTAAGGGGATGAAGCGTTTCGCCCTTTCCAGTTCCAATCCTGTTCTGCCGCGCCGCAGTTTGTTGAGATGGTTAGCCATTCTTTCGCTGACAAGCTGGGCGATTTCTTCATTACTCGGGTCGGGATAAGGCAGCATATCTATTTTATAAGATTTTGCAAGCCGTTCCAATTCAAGCTTTTCCATAATATCCACAAGGGAAATGACAGTGCCTGCGGCTCCCGCCCGTCCCGTGCGTCCTGCCCTGTGGATATACGCTTCCCTGTCTTCCGGGACTTCGTATAGAAAAACATGGGAAAGGTGGGGAATATCGATACCGCGTGACGCAACATCCGTCGCAACCAAATATTGCAGCGAACCGCTGCGTAATTTTTCCAAAACTTGTTCACGCTTGTTTTGGGGCAAATCAGCGGAAAATTCTGAAGCGTTATAGCCAAAACCCTGCAAAACTCCCGCAATGTAATGCACATTGTTCTTGGTGTTGCAGAAAATAATCGCTTGGCTGGGATTTTCTTTTTCAAGGATGCGGGTGAGGCATCTGTCTTTATCCATGGGGCTGCATTCGCAGAAATAATGCGAGGTTTTGGCAACATGCACTTCGCCTTGCGAGAGGCTGATTATTTTAGGCTCATGCAGAAAACTTTTGGAAATATTGAGAACATCAGGAGGATAGGTTGCGGAAAAAAGCGCGACCTGCACGTTTTGGGACGGAACGAAACGTTTGATTTCCTGCATGTCCTGATAAAAGCCGACGGAAAGCATGCGGTCCGCCTCATCGAAAACAAGCGTTTTCAGTTGGGAAAGATTTAAGGAACGGCGCAGTAAATGGTCAAGCACCCGACCCGGAGTTCCGATAACGACTTGGACGCCGTTTTGCAGGGCTTGCAGCTGCTTTGAGTATTTTGTTCCCCCGTAAAGGCAAAGGCAGGAAAGCGTACCGCGGAAAAGGATTTTCGCTTCATGTTCCACTTGCTGGGCAAGTTCCCTTGTCGGAACAAGAATGAGCGCTTGGCAGACATTTTTTTCCGCATCGATGTTTTTTAGGCACGGAAGAAGGAAAGCTCCTGTTTTTCCGCTGCCGGTTTGGGACTGCACCATGACATCATAGCCTTTCAAAGTATAAGGAAGGCTATGCGCTTGGACGGGCATGAGGGTTTTCCAGTTTGCACTGAAGCAAGCTTCTTGTAAATTTTGTGAAAGCTCTTCAATTTTGAGCGGAGCGTATCCTAAAGATTGCGTTTCTTCTTCCATATCGTTCATAATCATTCGTATTTCCCTATCCGTGAAGCATACCATAAAGAAACATGGTTTTGCAAGAATTGTTTAAAAAAATTGTAATCTATTGATATAATACTTTTTTATTGTAAAATTTTTTATACGGCGCTGCATTTTTTTGCATATGGACCTTATAAAAAAAATCTGTTATGAATATATCATAGTTTATGTAGTTTTCTATGCGAGGATAAAGAATGAAACATGAAGAACTTTTGGTGAAACCTTGGAGTGTTCTTGTAAATAACTTGAAAGAATTGCCTTATGTGATGAAAGTCGTCGTTGATGAAGGGGGAACCCGCCCCATTTGGCATGCCAAAGACGGAAATCAGGAAAATTTTGTAATGGCCTGGCCTAAGGAACCGCTTTTGCGGGCAGGCATCATCGTCGGCGGCGAAGCGGAGGGAAAGCTTGAGCCTAAAGCCATTTTTCCTTTTATGGAGGGATATCCGAATACGTTGCGTATTGAAACGACTTATGCGTGGAAAAACGGACTGGAAGGGGAAGTCGGCTGTTTTGCGGGAGAATCCGAGCAAATTCTTTGGTTTTACGATCCTCTCTTCTTCCGTGACCATAAAATCGATTTGACCGAAGGCATTGAACAGACCTTTTATCTGTCTGGGCTTTGCCTTGGTTTGCGCCGCGCTTTGCTTGACGAAATCACTGTCACAAGCGGTCCTTATTATGAAGTCCATGCCGAAAAATGGCTGAAAGAAAATCCTGACAAAACCCGTTTGGATGTTCCGGCATTGAAAGTCGACATACAAGGAAAACGTTTGCTCGCTCCGACAGATACCGCTTCCGAATATCAGGCGCGTGTCGTTGTCGAAGAAGTGGAGGAATTTGTTTTCGGACCGAAAGGCGGTGAAAAAATCTACCGTTTCGTATCCACTTTCGGAGATAAGGAAAATATCCGTATTTTGATGTTTGTGCCTGCAAAAGCATGCCAAAAAGGATATGTTCCGAAAGCCGGCGATGAAGTCGATATGATTTTTTGGCTGCAAGGACGCGTTGTCGACATCAATCCTGAAGATGTGACGCAGGAACCTGTTCAATAACATGTTTCAAACAAGGAAAAAAATCATTGTTGCTTCCGGTTCGCCAAGGAGGCAGCAATTTTTTAAAAATTTGGGCATGGAATTTCAGGTGCTGAACATACAGAAAAATGAATTGTATGAAGAACGGGAATATTCCATCCCGAAACGGGGCGTGTTGGGGGTTCATGACCGGGAAGAACGTCCTTGCGGAAATGAAAAGCCTGAAGAATACGTGAAAAGAATGGTGCGGTCAAAAGCTTACGGCGCTTTGTCTTATTTGGGGGTTTTGGAAGAGGGGCATACGATTTCCGCTGTTTTTGAAAAAACTTGCGCAGAACAGCCCTTATCGTTTCCTTTTGAAACGTTTTCATTCTCTCATTTGACCGAAGAAAGTAAAAATATTTCCATTATCACTGCCGACACCATAGTTTGCATGGCGGGGGAAGTCTTGGGAAAGCCAAGGTCGGAACAAGAAGCCTTTGCCATGCTCAAAAAGCTGAAAGGAGAAACCCATGCGGTGATAACCGCTGTCGCTTTTACCGATATGGCGGATAAGGCATGCTATGTTTTTTCCGATAAGACGGAGGTGACGTTTGCGCCGTGGGCGGACGCCGTTTTGGAAGCATATGCGAAAACCGGCGAGGGGTTTGATAAAGCCGGCGCATACGGCATAAGCGGTACGGGAAGTTTTTTGTCTTCTTCCGTGTATGGCTGCTTGGATACTGTCATAGGTTTGCCTGTTGCGAAATGTGTGGAATTTTTATTGTGGAATGGTGCGATAACCGTTTAAGGAGTAAGTATGGAATTGAAAGAGTTGGTTATGCAGGCAAGGACTTGCCGGCGTTTTTGTCAGGAGGAAATTCCCTCTGAAATTTTAATTGACCTTGTCGATACGGCGCGCATTACTTCTTCCGCCCGCAATGCGCAAATCATCCGTTATGTGATTGTGCAGGATAAAAGCCTCCGTACCAAAATAGAAGAGTCTTTTGTGCTTGGCGGGGCTTTGCCTCCCGAGCAAAAGCCGCAGCGGGGAATCGATTCTCCCGTGGCGTTCATTGTCTTGCTTGCGCCGCAGGAAAAAACGCAGTTCGGTATTATGGATATCGGCATAGCCGCCCAGACCATTCAGCTTGGGGCTGCGGAAAAAGGATATGCCGCCTGTATGGTGGGAGCGTTTAAAAAAGAGGTTGTTGCGGATATTCTGCAAAAAGAGGGGGTTTCTTTTTACGATGAAGAATCAGGGGCGAAACTTATCCCTGATTTATTGATGCTTTTGGGAAAACCAAATCAAAACCGTGAAATAACAACAGTGAAAGAAGACGGAAAAACGCAGTATTATCATGATGAAAGGGGCTGTAACATGGTTCCTAAACGTGCATTGAAAGATGTTTTGCTGCTGCAAAAATAAGAGGGAATCATGCAAAAAGCAGTTTTGGAAACGTTGCAGGCTATGCGTCAAAAAAGCCCTTTGGTTCAATGCATAACAAACTTGGTTGTCATGCAGGTCAATGCCAATGTGCTTTTGGCGGCTGGGGCTTCTCCGCTTATGGCGCACGCTCAGGAAGAATTGGAAGACTTGGTCAAAATTATCAATGCATTGGTTCTTAATATTGGTACGCTCGATAAACATACAATTGCTTCCATGAATGTGGCGGGTGATTTTGCCAATAAATATAAAAAACCCGTGGTGCTCGACCCTGTCGGGGCGGGGGCTTCCCGTTTGCGTACGGAAACCGCCCTTTCCATTTTGCGGACTGTAAAACCATGCATAGTGCGGGGAAACGGTTCGGAAATCATGGCTCTTGCAGGTGAACTCGGGGAAAATAAAGGTGTGGACAGCACAAAGGGAAGTCTGGAAGTCAAAGAACAGGCGAAACGCCTCGCCCGGAATTTTCAAACTGTTGTGAGTGTCAGCGGTGAAGTGGATATGATTACGGACGGAACACAATTTGCCTATGTGCAAGGCGGGGACCCCCTCATGACGCTTGTCACCGGCATTGGCTGTTCCGCAACGGCGGTGACGGGAGCCTGCATGGCTGTTGCGAAAACGCCTTTTATCGGCGCTGTTTCCGCCATGGCGTTATTTGCCGGTGCAGGAGAGAAAGCCGGAAAAAAATGCCAAGGTCCGGGATCTTTTTTGCCGTGTTTTATTGATGAGCTGTATTCTGCTGATTATGCCGATGCCGCAAAACGTGTAACTATGGAATAAATCGGAGTGATTATGGAGTGGTCGGATTTTCGCGATTTCGGGCTGTATTTGGTGACAGACCAAGACTTGTGTCTGGGGCGTCCTCTTGTCGATGTTGTTTTGCAGGCTGTGCAGGCGGGCGTGCAGGCTGTTCAGATACGGGAAAAAAATAACAATACCCGTGATTTTTTAGCGCTGGCTAAAGTTCTGGTTAAAGAAGTGCAGGTGCGGTACAATATTCCTGTCATTATCAATGACAGGGTTGATATCGCCTTGGCGTCAGGGGCTGCCGGCGTGCATTTGGGACAAAGCGACATGCCTGTTGCCGATGCCCGCCGTTTAATGGGAACAAGACGCATTATCGGTTTAACCGCTCCGACAATGGAAACCTTGGAAAGAGCCGTAAAGGAAGAAGTGCAGTATATTGCTGTCAGCCCTGTTTTTCCGACCGAGACGAAAAAGGATACGGCGCCCGCTTGGGGCATTGAGGGCATGCGGAGGGCGCGCGCGTTTTTAGATGAACAAAAATGCACCATACCGCTTATGACTATCGGCGGAATCAATACGCGGAATGCGCAGGAGATTTTACAGGCGGGGGTTGAAAGCGTGGCTGTTGTTTCGGCTATTTGTTCAGCAAAGGATATTGATGCGACGGTCAAAGAATTTTTAAGAGCGTTTCAAAAATAAACTGCGCAATATTGTTTGAAGAAAAAAAGTTTCTCTTTCAGAGAAACTTTTTTTTGGAAAAAGGGAAGGGTCGGAGAAACGGCAATTTTTTGGTTTGAACGAAGCGAATGCTTATTTAAAGGGGAAAAGTCTTTGAAAAGTGAATGTTTTTTATATTGTTGTCGGCAAAACGGTTTTTATCGGGAAAGCGGTTTTAATCAGTCTGTTAAGGTTTGCAAAAAATTTTTTTAATTTTTTTTGTTTTTCTTATAAGGAACAGTTCTTATTTGTAGAGAAAACTTTTTTTAAACTGTACAATGATTGTGTGAGATTATAATTTTACTATAAAAAGTCTAAAAAAAATATAGAAAAAATATAAAATTATTATAGAAAAAAAAGACTGCATAATATAGTGACTTTACTTTATCTTTTATGATAAAGTCCGTTCTTGTGATTTTCCTAAAGTTAATCGGCTTATGTTCCGAAATGCTGTATAGGGAAAATTATACAAATAAAGTTGGTGTTTTTATGCGTTCGTTTTTTTGGCGTAATACTGTTTTTTTGCTTTTTTTACAGTTGGTTGCTGTAATTTTTGTTATTGCGGTCAGTTTTGCGTTGGCTTATTCGGAGCCTTCGGCGTATGACAATGCGAAAATCGAATTGAACCGGTTGATTCACGATAAGAAACGCAGTGAATACAGGCATAACTGGTTGAAATTATCCGATGAGTTTTATGAAATCTATCGTAATAACGCGACATGGAATAACAGGCCTGCCGCTCTTTTTCGTTCTGCCTACGCTCTTGACCAAATGGCGCAGCGTTCTTTTGTGCGTCAGGACGCCAAGCATGCGATAGAGCGGTATTTGTATTTGGTGAAAAAGCACGAACTCAGCCCGTTGGCTGACGATGCTCTTTTCAATGCCGCCCAGTTGGCTCACATTGTTCTTCGTGATACGAAAAAAGCAAAAGCCTATCTGAAACAATGCATAGCGAATTATCCTACCGGTGATTTTCATTTGAAAGCCAAAAAATATTATGCGGAAATAGGTGACGGGGCTTTGGCTTCTTTGGGGACTGTCGAAATTTCCCGTCCGGCTCAGGCAAGTATTACTTTGACGAAAATCAATTCGCAATTAAAAAATGATGTGGTCCGCATTACTATTTCAATGGAAACCATCGCTTCATGGCGGGCGAAATATCAAGGGGACGAAGAAAACCCCCATGTTGTTGTCACCCTGAACAATGTTGCGCCTTCTGAAAATTTGGAACTTGTGGATACGTTTAAAAAGAACGGGATTTTTATCGGTTATCAGATAGAGTATGATGAAGAAAACAGAACGAGCGTTGTGACATTGGAGTTTTCAAAGCTGCTGCGCTATGCCGTAAAGTCTGAACGCGAGCCGGCAAGGCTCATCATCGAAGCGACCAATTCTTCCAAGCAGTTGGATTCCGGTATTAACGTGCGCAGTGGAACGTCAAAAAACACCAAAAAGGTTGAAACGAAAAACACCGGGCAGAAGAAACAGGAAAAAGCAAGTTCCGCCGCAGTGAAGAAAACCGTGAAAGCGAAGAAAGCCGATGTTCCGACTTTTGCCGCGAAAATTGCGGATCAGCTGGGCTTGAAAGTCGATACGATTGTAATCGACCCGGGACACGGGGGAAAAGACCCCGGAGCTATCAATAATACTATCAAAGAGAAAGATTTCAATCTTGAAATTGCTAAAAAAATAGCGGGCGTTCTCAAATCGGCAGGATATAACGTCTATCTGACACGTTCTTCGGATAAATATGTCGGGCTTTATGAACGGACTGATATAGCAAGAAAGCATAAAGCGGACCTTTTTATTTCGCTGCATGCGAATGCGAGCGTGAACGCCAATGCGCAGGGCTTTGAAACATATTATCTGGATTTCACGGGTGATGAACAGGCAATTCGGCTTGCCGCGATTGAAAACGCCGGCGTTGAAAAACGCGGGCTTGGAGAAATGGAGAAAATTTTAGGCGATATGCTGGTCAAAGCCCGTATCCAAGAATCAAAACGCCTTGCCCAAAAAGTTCAGTCAAATACTGTCCGTAAAATCGCAAAGAGCGGCTATTCCATAAAAAACAACGGCACAAAGGGCGCGCCGTTTCATGTTCTGATAGGTTCGTCCATGCCCTGCATTTTGATTGAGATGGGTTATACGTCCAATTCCGCCGAGGCGAAACGCCTTTTATCGGAAAAATACAAAAACGGTTTGGCGGAAGGCATTGCGAACGGTATTCATCAATATGCTTCGGAATTGAACAAATAAGGGTTTTCAAAAGGTGCCTGCGGAGCACCTTTTTTTTAATGCCATGAAACTTTGTTTTTATAGATTTTTTTCATCATTGACATCTGATTTGATTTGAGTAAACTTTTAAAAGCTTAGTTTGAAGGTGTTTGATGAAAAAATTTATTCAACTGTTGGCGGGCGTATTGATTATGACGGTAATAACGGCTTGTTCCGGCGAAGAAACGGAAGTGGCGGGCTATATTGAACATGTTAAAATCAATGGGGTGCTGCTTCCTGCGAAATTGGATACCGGTGCGGATGTTTGTTCCGTTGATGCGGAAATCGTGCGTACGTATAAAGACGGCAAGAAAACCTATGTGGAGTTCAATTTGGTGACTGACGACGGCGATAAGGTGAATTTCACCGTTCCAAGGGTGCGGGTCGCCAGAATCAGACTTCGCACAGGGGGCATACAGGAGCGTCCCGTTGTCATGCTCAATATTTCTGTCGGAAACATCAGCCATGATGTGGAAGTGAATCTTGCGGACCGCGAACGTTTCGATTATCGGGTTTTGCTGGGCAGGAACTTTCTCAAACACGGCATTGTAGTTGATTCTTCAAAACAATTCATTATCGCTGATTAGTTATGAAAAGATTTTCTTTTTTCCATATTTTGAGTATGCTGCTTATTGTTGTTTCACTTACCGTCGTGGCGTATAAGGTGTTTGTTTTAGGATTTCCGCTGACGCCCGATAAAAATTCCACCGTGTGGAATATTGAAACGGAAATCGTGTTTAATGCGGATGACAGCGCAAGCAGTGTTGAGTTACATATTCCACAATCCGATTATCTTTTTGATATCAGCAATGAGCATTTTGTCGCCCGCGGTTACGGCGCCGTTGTTTCGGAAAAAGAGCGGGGACGCTCTGTCCGTTTCACCATCCGCAGGGCTGACGGCAAGCAAGTGATTTATTATTCCGCCGCAATACGTCAAAAGAATGAAGAATATACGGTTCCGGACAGTCCCCCTCCCTTGCTTGTCGACAATACTTTCACGCAGGCGCAGCTTGTCGCCGCCGACAATGTTTTAAGTTTGATAGGTCAAAAATCCTTTGATTCTGAAAGTTTTATTTCTTTGCTTGTGGAAGAAATCAAGCATCCGCAGGATCAGAATACGAAGTATCTTGTGGAAGGGCTGAAAAGCAACTTGTCGAAAGTGAATTTAACGGTGCGTCTTTTGGCTTTGGCGGGTGTCGCATCAGAAGCCATGCACGGCGTTCCCTTGTATGCCGGAAGAAACGTTTCTCTTGAACACTGGATTGAAGTGTATGTGAACAATAAATGGATAACCTTTGATTTCAATAACGGCATTTTTTCCGTTCCGAAAAACTTCCTGCCTTTGTGGCGCGGTTCCGAACCTATGGCGAAAGGGACGGGCATAGACAATTTGCATGTCAATATTTCCGTGCAGAAGCGCATTGAATCGCAAATTGAAAACAGTTTCGCCATTATCGGAAAAACTTCCCCTGCAATAACGGCTTTTTCGCTTTTTAGCCTGCCTGTCGAAACGCAGGAACTTTTTAAAACCATTTTGCTTATTCCGCTCGGGGCGCTGCTGCTTGTCATTTTGCGAAACGTGATAGGCGTAAGCACATTCGGTACGTTCATGCCTATTTTGATAGCCCTTTCTTTTGTGGAAACGAAACTTTTCGCGGGCATTCTTCTGTTCAGCACCATTGTCGGTATCGGCATGTTTTTCAGGCTGCTTTTTGAAAAACTGCATTTGCTTCTTGTTCCGCGTCTTGCGGCGATACTCATCATTGTCGTGCTTATCATGGCGATTTTAAGTGTTGTCAGTTATAGGCTGGGCTTCAATTACGGATTGTCCGTCGCCATGTTCCCGATGATTATTTTGACAATGACCATTGAAAGAATGGCTATTGTTTGGGATGAAAACGGGGCGAGCGCCGCCATCAGGCAGGGGTTGGGCAGTTTGTTCATCGCTGTTTTGGCTTATTTGATATTCGTATCCCAGTATATTGAATTCATTCTTTTTGTTTATCCGGAAGTGCAGCTGGTTTTCTTGGCGTTCACGCTTTTGGTTGGCCGCTATACGGGATACAGATTAATGGATTTGTTCCGTTTCAAAGCTTTTGCGGAAGGTAAATAATGAATTTGCTGCAACGTTACAGGCGCTTGAAGGAGTGCGGGGTTATCGCCCTGAATAAACGCAATGCGGATTATATTTTGCCTTTGAATAAGCGTTCCCTTTTTCCATTGGTGGACGATAAAATTCTGACGAAAAAGCTGGCGCTGGGGGCGGGCTTGAAGGTTCCGGAACTGTATGGATTGCTGAATACGCAATATGAACTGCGCCGTCTGGACAAGGTTCTTGAAGGGCGTGAATCTTTCGCCATAAAGCCTTCGCGCGGTTCCGGGGGCAACGGTATCTTGGTTATCCAAAGAAAATTCGGCGAACGGTATTACAAGGTTGACGGCAGCGTCTATTCCCTTGCCGACATCAAATACCATTGTTCAAAAATTATCAGCGGTATGTATAGTTTAGGCGGTTTGCCCGATAAAGCCATAATTGAAGCGTGCGTCGAGTTCGATCCTGTTTTTTCGCCTATCAGTTATCAGGGCGTGCCGGATATTCGGATCATTGTTTTCCACGGTGTTCCGGTTATGTCCATGGTGCGTTTGCCAACAAAGGAGTCGGACGGCAAAGCGAATCTGCACCAGGGGGCTTTAGGTGTAGGGGTGGATATAGCAACAGGAAAAACCGTACGGGCTGTTTGGAAGAACGAGCCTATTACGGAACACCCGGATACGCTGCATAGTTTGATAGATTTCCAAGTTCCTTATTGGGATGTTTTATTGTATCAAGCCTCGCAAAGCACGGAGCTGACAGGACTTGGATATGTCGGTGTCGATATGGTTCTTGACAAAAATTTAGGACCGCTTATTTTGGAGCTGAATGCGCGTCCCGGACTTGCCATTCAGATAGCGAACTTCAGGGGATTGGAGCCCAGATTGCAGTATGTTGAAAATAATTACAAAGACCTTAAAACCATTGAAGATAAAATTGCCTTCGCAAAACGTTTTTTTACTTATTCCGCTGGCAATTCTTACGGCATGCAGTCCTCAAAACGTTGAAGTCGCCGCCATATTGGTTGAAAAACATTATCCGCAGAGCGAGTTTTTAATTGCTGAAAGCGTGCGGGACAAAGTGCACGAGCCGGAAATTCATTCTTTTAAAAATTTCACCATCGGAAAAGCGAAAACCGTGTACGCAAATCAAGCCGTCTTGACGGTTTCCAATGAAAAAGAGCAAAAAATATCCTTGCCTTATGTTGTGCCCGGTAAAAGCGTTAAAATCGCTTATGAAGAACCGAAAACTTTTAAAGAGCTGCAGCAAGGCACTAAAACCAACAAAGTGAAGTTTGTCGAATTTGACAGGAATATCATTTATCCGCTGCAAACCTTGAAAGAAGTTCCTGCCGAATATTATTTGCCGCAGAGCAGGGCGGAAAGCGCAGGGGCGGGAGAGATTTTGGAAAATTCTTCTGAAACCGTGGAACCCCGCCATTATGTTTTAGCCGGTGATGTATATGTCGGAATTACGGAAAAAGGCTTGCTTGATACAAGGCATTATTTGCGAAGTAATTTGGAAATGGTTGCGATAGATTTGAATACGGAAAAGCTTGACATAACGTTTAAGCAGCTGACAACAACAAAGAAGTCAGCCCTTTCTGAAAATAATTATTCCCTTGTGTATCTGGGAAAAAAAGGCAATACTTTACAATTCAGAAAAATTTACAATCATTCGGATAAAGCTTCGGAATACGCAGAAGTGAAAATGAATTCACCGCAAATCGAAGTTTTCGGACATAAGATTTTTGTTCAGACGGCGACAAGGGAAGCCTTATACTGCATTATTCAAAAATAAGAAAACGCTGCTGTTTTTTATGGGGAGAATATGAATAAAAGCGTTGGCGCCGTTCAGGCGGCGTTTTCCTCCATCTTTTTCGGGTTTATCCCTTTTTTTGCTTTGCCTCTTTATGAGCTTGGGTATACGAGCGATTTGACGTTGTTTTATCGTTTTTTTACCGCTGCCGTGCTTATGGGGCTTTTTCTTTTTGCAAAAGGAAAAAGTTTTGCAATTTCTTTCAAATCGCTTTGCAGCATTATGCTGCATGGGGCGAATTATTTCATTATCGCCTTGTTTTTGTTTCTTGCCCTGAGGTATGCGGACAGCGGCTTGGTGACAACGGTTTTTTATACCAACCCCATTTTCGTGCTTTTGCTTTCCGCCGTATTTTTTCGTGAAAAGCTGGAATGTTATAAAATTGTTCTTATCTGTCTGACAAGTTTGGGGGTTGGCTTGCTCTCGGGATTTTTTTCCGGAAACATCGCGATAAGCATGCTCGGTTTGGTATTGAGTTTGCTTGCGGGGCTCGGCTATGCCGTGTATATCGTTTTGCTGATGAAATTGCCCGCACGGGATGTTTCAAGAGAGGTTTTCTCTTTTTATCTTTTTTTGTTCGGAGCATTGGCAAGCCTTGTCTATATGCTTTTTTCCGGAAATTTTTTTATTGCGTCCACGGTTGATGAATGGATGTATATTTTGGGGTCGGCGCTGATCACCGGAGTTGCTTCCAATATGCTTCTTATTTATGCTTTGCCGCAAATCGGAACGGTGTTCGTTGCCATTATCGGAGTGCTTGAACCTTTGACCGCCGTATTTATCGGGATATTTTATTTTGGCGAGGGAATGACGCTTGAGAAAGCGTTCGGTATTTTGATTGTTGGGTGCGCCATTATTCTGCTTTCTGTCATCCCTAAGCTGCGTAAAAACAATATTTAAAAAAATAGTTCTGTTTAATCTTGACAAATAAACGGGTTTTGCATTAAATGAAATTGAAATTGATTTTCAATATTGAAAAAACAAATTGTTTCTGTTGAGGAAAAGGCTATGTTTCCGTTAGCTTTAGCCCGTAAAGGTGAAAAACTGATTATCCGCAAAATCAAAGCCGGACATGAAATCAAAACCCGTTTTAAGGAATTGGGTTTTTGCGAAGGTGCGCAAATAACAATTGCTTTGGCGGAACGCGGAAATTTGATTGTCAGGACAAAAGACAGCTCTTATGCTATCGATAAGGATTTTGCTCAAAACGTTTATGTGAGTTAGGAAAATTATGTATACTTTAAAAGACGTGCCTATCGGCGGTTCCGTAAAGGTTCTTAAGGTTCACGGAGAGGGACCGGTCAGACGGCGGATTATGGATATGGGAATTACTAAAGACTGTAAAATCAAATTGGTGCGGACCGCTCCTCTTGGTGATCCTGTCGAGGTGACATTAAGAGGATATATGCTTTCTTTGCGTAAGGAAGATGCCGGAATGATCGAAGTTGAGGCGGAGGGGTAAACGATGAGTATCACTATTGCATTGACAGGCAATCCCAATAGCGGCAAAACTACCATGTTCAACGACTTGACAGGCAGCAATCAGTATGTCGGGAACTGGCCCGGAGTTACCGTTGAAAAGAAAATGGGCTATTTTAAAGATGAAAAGGAAATTCAAATTCAGGATTTGCCCGGAATTTATTCTTTATCACCCTATACTTCGGAAGAAGTTGTTTCCCGGAATTTTTTATTGGATGAATGTCCCGACGTTATTTTAAATATAGTGGACGCCAGCAATATAGAACGCAATCTGTATCTGACGACGCAGCTTCTGGAACTTGGCATTCCTGTTGTCATTGCTCTCAATATGATTGATGTCATCCGCAAACGGGGCGACACCATCAATATTCAGGAATTGGAAAGGGTTTTCGGCTGTCCCGTGTTTGAAACGTCCGCCCTTTTGAAAGAAGGCTCAAGAGAGGCTGTCGCAAAAGCTGTCGAGCTTGCGAAAATGCAGAAAGAGCAAAAGCATTTGCCTTCGATTTTTGAAGGGACTGTTGAACATTCCATCGCCCATATTGAAGAAATCATTGAAAAACTGGTTCCTGCCGATAAAGTCCGCTGGTACGCTATCAAACTCTTTGAACGTGACGCCGATATTCAGGAAAAACTGAAGCTCGATGCAGAACAGCTCGCCCATATTGAGGAACATATTGCAAACTGTGAAAAAGATCTTGATGATGATTCCGAAAGTATCATTATCAATCAGCGTTATTTGTTTATCACCAAGCAAATTGAACGCTTGGTCATAAAAAAGAACATAGGGGAAGTAACGCTTTCTGAAAAAATTGACAGTATCGTGACAAACCGTTTTTACGCCATTCCGATTTTCGCGGCTGTCATTTTCCTTGTTTATTATATTTCTGTGACGACGCTGGGAACTCTTGCCACGGATTATACCAACGATATCATTATCGGGGAATTTGTGCAGGGTAATTTAAATGAATGGTTGGAACGTTCCGGAACAAGCGGGTGGCTTGCGGGTCTTGTCGTTGACGGCGTTGTCGGCGGTGTCGGGGCGGTGCTCGGTTTTATTCCGCAAATTTTATTGGTTTCTTTTCTTCTCGCCATATTGGAAGATATCGGTTATATGGCGCGCATTGCCTTTATCATGGATAAAATTTTCCGTAAATTCGGTTTGTCCGGCAAGTCTTTTATTCCTATGCTCATCGGCAGCGGCTGCGGTATTCCCGGAGTTATGGCTTCCCGTACTGTTGAAACGGAAAGTGACAGAAGGATGACGATTTTAACGACGACCTTTATTCCATGCAGCGCTAAGCTTCCTATTATCGCCCTTATTGCCGGGGCATTGTTCGGCGGTGAATGGTGGGTTGCTCCGTCAGCGTATTTTATGGGCATTTTCGCTATTGTCATTTCCGGCATCATGCTGAAAAAAACAAAGCTTTTCGCGTCAACTCCAAGTCCTTTTGTTATGGAGCTGCCTCCCTATCATTTGCCTGTGCTTGGAAATATTTTGCGCGTGACTTTGGAACGGGGTGTTTCATTTTTCAAAAAGGCGACAACCGTTATCCTGCTTTCTTCCATTGTGCTGTGGTTTCTGCAGGGGTATGGATTTGAAAACGGCAGTTTTGCCGCTGTGGAAAATAGCGATGAAAGCTTGCTTGCCGTTCTTGGCAATATCATTGCTCCGTTATTTGCTCCGGTGGGCTTCGGAACATGGCAGGCGACCGTCGGAACTGTGACCGGGCTTATTGCGAAAGAAAACGTTGTCAGCACGCTCGGGGTGCTTTACGGTTTTGCGGAGGTTGCTGAAAGCGGTGAAGAATTTTGGACTTTGTTCGCCAATGATTTTACCAAAGTTTCAGCCTATGCGTTCCTTGTCTTTAACTTGCTTTGCGCCCCGTGTTTTGCGGCTATCGGGGCGATCAAGCGGGAGATGAATAATCCTGCATGGACATGGTTTGCCATTACGTTCCAATGCGCGCTCGCCTATGTTGTTTCTCTCATCATTTACCAGTTGGGAACATTCATGACGACCGGCGTGTTTACGTTTGGAACATTTGCAGGCTTTGGTGCGGTTGTTTTTATTGTGTATATGTTGATACGCAGAAACCCTTATAACAAGTACTAGGAAAAAATCATGAGTGACATCATTGTAATAGCTTTAATTGCCGTGGCTGTGATTTATGCGATTAAACAAATACGGACCAAAAACACATGTTCGTATTGCGATAAATGTTCTAAAAACTCAAACTGCAAAAAATGAGCGTTTTGTGAATGACGAATAAAAGAGCGGCTTTTGCCGCTCTTTTCGCACTGAAGCGGCGAACAAAAAATCCTGCAACGCATGCAGGATTTTTTATCTCCGCAATTTCGGAAAATTTGTGTCTTTGAGTTATTTTTTTGTGTTTGCAGGTTTCTTTATGCCTTCTTTTGTGGCGCGCTTTTCCATGCGTTCGATACGCTTGTCAAGGTCCGGGTGGGTTGAAAACAACTGGTTCAACGCACTGCTTTTCTTGGCACCCCCTGCTCCTTCCTGCATTTTTTTCAGCTTTTGGAAAGACAATGCCATAGCCCATGGATTTTTGCCCGCTTTTTTCAGAAATTCGTAACCGTAATCATCAGCCGCACATTCTTGTTTTTGCGAATAGGAAGCGTTGACCAATGCTTCCCCCAAATCACCCAGCTGTGAATCTGTCAGAACAGCCGTTTTTCCCCCTTTGGATGAAATGCCGTCCTTCAATGCTGATGTCAGCAATGCCGTACGGAAGCCTTCTTTTGAATCCCTGTGCGCCACGTGTCCCACTTCATGGCCTATCACGCCCAGCAATTCCTCGTCGGTCATGATGTCCATCAATGAGGAAAATACGCGCACACTGCCGTCGGCACAGGCGAAAGCGTTCACATCTTTCACATGGTACACTTTGAAGTTCAAGGGGATACCGTCTGCATCGCCCAAGCCTTTGGTCAATTTTTTCAAACGGACGGTGTATGGATCGTTGGCTGCGCAAACTTTGTTGTTCTTGTCCATCCAGTCAACGTATTCCTTTACATATTCCGCCATTTGTTCGTCGGTCAGGGTGACGGCTTTCACGGCTTTTGTCGCTCCGCTTATCGCTTTGTTCAAATCAAACGCCATGGCGGGAGTTGTTCCTGCCAAACATAACAGAATAAGGGCTGCCTGAAACAATATTTTTTTAATTTTCATGTTTTTCCTCTCCTAAAAAATAAAATGTTTTGAATTTTTTGATGCAATGTATGTAATATTGGCAGATTATTTGAATTAGTCAAGATTTAATCTGCAAGTATGCATAAAAGGGTACTGCCGGACAGGAAACGGATTGAAAATAGGGAAAAAAAGGGCGAGTGCAATTAAAATTAATAAAACAGCCCGAATGGACCGGGCTGTTTTATGTTTATATGGCAATATAATTATGATATTAGCTGTAAGTTTTGATTATGTTTAAATCATGCAAGCCATGTCACAAGGCAATAGGAAATAATCCAAATGGCGACATCGAGCATGATAGGGGATATGATTTTGCCTTTTAAAAGGCTTTTTACGGAAATGATCAAGGAAATGATTTTTCCGATAAACGTGAAAAATGCGAAGCCTAAGGCGGCTAAAAAACCCATTTGCAGAAAAACGAAAAAGATAAGTCCGAAGCTGATAATGCCGGTAAGGCAGGAATCGTGCATATTGACATTTGTGAATGCATATTGGGTAAAAAGAGGAGATTGCCGGAAATTACGATAAGCGCGCTGGGAATTGGTCTCTTCCTCGTCAACGATTTCAGGTTCAATCACTTCTTCATTTTCAGGTTTTTCTTCGTGTTCCGCTTTTTTGGGATGACGATAAAGTTCATGAATTTGTCGTTCGCAGGATTTGCAGTATCCGTTTTCAAGAATTGAATTACAAAAAGGGCATTTCATTTTTCAAACCTTTTTATCTCTATTTTTTGCAGGAAGAACCGCACGTACCGCAGCTTGTTCCGGAACAAGCGCTTCGTTTCGGAAAAGGAATGCGGGGGGCTGCGATAAACGTATCATCAGTGACATCAATATGAATACCGCCGCATTTTTTCAATAATTCAGCATTAATGCAGAAAACAAAATCCTGCACGGCGATAACTTCGTCCCCTTCCGTCGGAGAATCCAAAA
Source organism: Taurinivorans muris (assembly GCF_025232395.1). Classification (GTDB taxonomy): domain Bacteria; phylum Desulfobacterota; class Desulfovibrionia; order Desulfovibrionales; family Desulfovibrionaceae; genus Taurinivorans; species Taurinivorans muris. Next base: position 1,017,546 of record NZ_CP065938.1, on the reverse strand, counting down.
TAAATTCCAGTCTGGAGCTTTGCTCTCCCGGGGCTAAATAAAGACGGATAGGTTGTTTTTCTTGGGATAAAAAGAAAGTTTCCAGTTCTTTTCGGGCGTTTAAACTGATTTCAATCATAGCGTCATAAAGGTATTCCCACAAAAAGCTGTGGGAATACATTGAAATAAATTAGATGGAGCAGGAACCGCCGCTGCTGCAGCTGGAGCAGCCGGAAGAACCGGACGCGTTGAGCGGAATTTCAGGTTCGACAGTAAAGCCTAAATAGGTAATGTCGATGGTCGCACCACCAATTTGTGAAAGTAAGCTTGTTTCAATGCAGAATGTATATCCTTCTGCTTCCACTGTTGTATCATCTGATTTGGACTCATCCAGAGCCAAAGATAATTTAGGACCGCGTCAGCCGCCGGGAGCTAAAAAAACACGAATGGTGCTTTTTTCTTTTGTTGCGAAAAAAGCATCAAGTTCTTTTTTGGCATTTTCTGATAATTTAATCATTCTTTTTTCCTCTAACGCACTATGCGTGAATGTTTGTATTATTAAAATAGGTTGCAAATACGGATTTGTCAATGTCGGAATTTTGATTATTCCGGATATGGAATTTAATTTTCCAATGATTAAGCATGGTTTTAACCATGTTATTTTTTTCTGATAAAATTCTTGCTAAAATTTCATTGCAATAATTTTGTGTTCGGGTACAATTAATTATGGTGCTTGCCTTGCATCGTACAGGAGTTGTTATGAAAGTTCTTATGAATAAAAACGAAATGGCGCGTACTTTAGAGCGTTTGGCGTATCAGATATTGGAAAAATACGAAAATTTGGACGATGTTGTTTTAGTCGGGATAGTCCGCAGAGGTGTGTACTTATCCAACAGAGTGGCGGATATCTTGTTTGAAAAAACAGGCAGGAAAGTCATTCAGGGAACGCTTGACATCAGTTTGTACCGGGATGACTGGACTTCGCTTGCCGCAATTCCCGAACTGACGGCTTCGGATATTCCGGTTTCCATTGAGGGAAAACGGGTGATTTTGATTGATGATGTCTTATATTCAGGCAGAACCGTAAGGGCGGCGCTTGAGGCTTTGCAGGATTACGGGCGTTCTTGTTCCATTGATTTACTCGTGCTTGTGGACAGGGGACATAGGGAACTGCCTATTTATGCCGCGTATGTCGGAAAGCAGGTGAATACGGCAAAAAGCGAACAGATCGACGTGCTTTTGGAAGAGTTGGACGGAATCGATGAAGTAAGGCTTCTTCCTCAATAAGGAAAAACAGTATGGATACAGAAGAAAAATATCTTGAACGCTTGGAAATTCTTGTTGAAGAGGAAGATTTCGCTCTTGCGGAAGCACTTGTCGGTCAAGCCCTCAGTTACGGCTGGGAAGAGGAAAGCCTCGCCACGGGGCAGATAAAATTGACGCTGCATTGCGAGGACGGGGAGCTTTTAAATGCCCTTGCGGTTCAGATACGAAATTTCTTGCCGGAAGCACAGTGTTTGCGTTCAAAAATCGTGCAGGCTGACTGGACCAATGCATGGAAAGAATATTTTACGCCCATTGAAGCGGGAGATTTTGTTATTTTGCCCCCTTGGCTTGCAAAAAGCTATGAAAATCCCCAAAAGCTTTATCCTATCATCATCGAGCCGAAATCAGCCTTCGGAACAGGGCATCATGCCAGCACCGTTTTGTGTTTGAAAGCCATAACCGCTTTGTATCATGAGGGCAAAATCCGCGCAGGTCAGCGTTTTTTGGATTTGGGAACAGGCACGGGTATTTTGGGCATTGCGTGCACGCATTACGGGCTGACGGGCTGCGGGTTGGATATTGAGTCTTTGGCTGTGGATAACGCAAAGGAAAACTGCGTGTTAAATTCCGTGAAAGATTTTACTGTCGGACTGGGAAGCATTGAGAAAGTGCAAGGGCTGCAATTTGACGTCGTTATCGCAAATATTTTAGCCCAGCCATTGCGGGAAATGGCGGAGGATATTATTAATGCGGTAAGCCCGAACCATATGCTTATTTTATCAGGATTTTTAGGAATACAAGTCGCTGATTTGGAAAAAGCCTATGAAAGAATGGGCAAGGCACGGCAATTTCGGCAGGAAACAGATATGAAAGACGGGGAATGGGTATCGCTTTATTGGGGATGATTTCTTAGACTCTTTTCTTTCTTATGAAAATATTAAAAGAAAAATGTGGGAACTATTCCCACATTTTTTAATGTTAAACAGATAGGATTAAATTTTTCCCGTTCCGTTGCAGTGCGGGCATGGTATGCTGTTATCGCATTTCGGACAGCTTAATGGAATATAAAATTTTGCACCGTTGCAGCGTTTGCAAGTTTCTTTGGTGCCGTCTTCATGTTTGATGTAACCGCGTCCGCTGCAGCCCATGCAAAGAATTTGTCTTTGCCCGCCCCAGCAAACACCGCAGGATTGCCTTCCGGAACCATTACATTTTGGACATTCTGCCATATTGTACTCCTTTAAATTTATTGGATTTTTTGTAATAATTCATAGCTGTTTTCCTTTTCTACGCAAGCCCCTTTTAAAATCATCCTTTGCATTTCAGGGCTATGGATTTCATGCAGTGAGCGCGCCTTGCTTCCAAGGGCGAGTTTCGCCCCGTGCTTATCGGCAAGCTTTGCCAAATGCGTATTGGCGTAAGCGTGTTTCGGGTGGGTTGAAACTTCAAGGAACACATTGTTTTCTTTGGCAAGTTCCACGCATTTTTCGTCAATAAGCCCCGCATTGAAAAGAATATCCGCTTTCGCCCTTATTGCGGAAAAATTAGTGCCCTTTTCCACAATGTCGGAAATGCTTTCCCCGTGTACGCCGATGAAAGGAATGTTAATGGAGCGGTAAAACGCAACAGCCGTTTCAAGAAGAGCGGGCGGAACATGCCGCAGCTGTATTCCGAAAATCACCTGCATATCATAATAAACAGCGAGCTCATGGATATATTTTTGCGTTTCCAAAAGCGAGGCGATATGCGGTGAGGCGTTTATGGCTTTCTGCGTATTCCCGTTTCGGATTGCTTCTGCCGAAACAGGGATATGGTCTGTATCGGCAATAAGGGCGATAGCGCGCAGTCCCAAACTTTTTGCGTAAAAAACAGCGGAAGCCGGGGGGAGTTGCTCATTGATTTCAATATGAAAGTCTATCATTATTAACGTTTGTCGATTATCCGTTTCGCTTTGCCGTCGGTCCTTTCGATTGTTTTGGGCTCGACAAGGCGAACCTTGGTTGTGACCCCAAGAAATTCCTTGATTGTCTTTTGAATTTTCTGTTCGCGTTGCTGCAAGCCTTTAATGGTATCGGTAAAGGTTCCTTCTGCGATTTCCACTAAAATTTCAACAGTATCCAGCGCGCCTTCGCGGGTGACGATGATTTGGTAATGAGGAGCCGTTCCTTCCGCTTCGATGATGATACCCTCGATTTGCTGCGGATACACGTTGACGCCGCGAATGATGAGCATGTCGTCGGAACGTCCTTTCAGGCGGTTGATTCTTCTAAAGGTTCTGCCGCAGGCGCAGGGCGTTGTGTTGATGGAAGTGATGTCCCTTGTTCTGTAACGAAGAAGCGGCACGCCTTCTTTGGTGAGGGTTGTGAGAACAAGTTCGCCCTCTTCGCCGTCTTCCAGCTGTTCTCCGGTTATCGGGTCGATAATTTCAGGGTAGAAATGGTCTTCTTGGATATGCATGAGTCCGTTGGCGCTCGCTTCGCATTCACAGGCGACTCCTGGACCCATGACTTCGGAAAGCCCGTAAATGTTATACGCTTTGATGGAAAGTTTTTCCTCTATCTCGTGCCGCATGTTTTCCGTCCATGGTTCCGCCCCGAAAACACCGATACGCAAAGGAAGTTCTTTAAAATTGATGTCGGATTCAAGCCCTGCCTCATAAAGGTATAGGGCATAGGAAGGAGTGCAGCAAAGGGCTGTGGCTTCAAAATCGCGCATAAGCTGGATTTGACGCTTGGTGGAGCCTCCTGACATCGGAATTGCTACGGCGCCAAGCTGTTCAGCCCCATAGTGCGCTCCGAGTCCTCCGGTAAAAAGTCCGTATCCGTAGGCGATATGTATCATGTCTTTTTGGGTCAGCCCGACGGATGCGAAAGATCGTGCCATACAGTTCGCCCAGTTGTTGATATCCCTGTGGGTATAGCCGACCACCGTCGCTTTTCCCGTTGTTCCGCTTGAGGCGTGCAGGCGGACGATATTTTCCTTAGGCATGGCGAATAAGCCGTAGGGATAATTGTCACGCAAATCTTGTTTTTCCGTAAAAGGAAGGTATTTTATGTCAGAAAGGGATTTTATATCTTTCGGCGTAATTCCAATTTCGTCAAATTTTCTTTGATAGAATGGAACGTTCGCATACAGGCGCGCGCATAAATCTTGCAGTCTTCTCAGCTGCAGCTCTTTTAATTCTTCTCTTGGCAAGGTTTCTAAATCTTGTTGAAACATCATAATTAATCCACTCCTTACAGCATACCTTTCACAAAAGTTATTTTTTTTATGCATCATTTTTTTTGCAAGGTCAAGATAAAGCGGATAGGGAACAAAAAATTTACAAAAATGTTATTTGTGCTTGTGGAAAAATTTTGCTAAACTGGGAAAAAATCCCTTGGAGAATAGGAATGGCGAAAGAAAAAAAGTTTTCGCTTCTGCCCGTTAAGGAAAAAGCCGAGTATGTCTATACATGGCTTGTCGAGGGCAAAGCTAAAGATATTAAAGTGTTGGATGTGAAAAGCGCTGTCACGGACATTGTTGTCATCGTTTCCGCAAGTTCCGCCCGTCATGCCAAAAGCTTGGCGGACCATATCATCATGGAAAGCAAAAAAGAGAAATTTGAAATTTTGTCAACAGAAGGGTATCAGGCAGGAACTTGGGTTCTTGTTGATTTGAATGATATTGTCGTGCATATTTTTCAGGAAGAAACCCGTGAATTGTTCCAATTGGAAAATTTGTGGCGTGAGGCGGAAAGCGTCGTTCTTTCCGAAAGGGCGAAAAAGGTATGAGTATGGGGGCTGTTCCTAAGACGTTATTGCTCATTTTGGACGGTTACGGGCTTGCGGAAGAAAGTGCCGGAAATGCCGCGAAACTCGCGAACACGCCTTATCTGGATGCGCTGTTGGCTGACAGTAACTTGGCAAGGCTTGAAGCTTCGGGCGAAGCGGTCGGGCTTCCTGCCGGGTTTATCGGCAATTCCGAAGTCGGGCATTTGAATATCGGGGCGGGAAGAGTTGTTTTGCAGGATATGAAAGCTGTTGACGCTGCTATTTCAAATGGCGATTTTTACCGCAATCCTGTTTTGCTTAGGCTTTGTGAACAAATCAAAAAACAGCACGGACGCCTGCATTTGATGGGGCTTCTTTCCGACGGCGGCGTGCACAGCCATATCAATCATATAAAAGCGCTGCTCCGTTTGGCGAAAGAACAGAATGTTCCTGTCTATTTGCACGCGTTTACGGACGGAAGGGATACTTCGCCCACGTCCGGCATGCATTATGTGCAGGAAATTTTAAGCGCCATGGATGAGTATGGCGGCAAATTGGCGAGCATTTGCGGGCGCTTCTATGCGATGGATAGGGATAAGCGCTGGGAACGTGTGGAAAAAGCTTGGAATATGCTGGTCGACGGCGTGTCGGATACCGCTTCTTCCGCCGAAGAAGTTTTATCCGCTTCTTATGCGAAAGAAATTACCGATGAGTTCATAGAACCGCATTTGCTTTTGGCAAAAGAAGAAGCGACCGTCCAAAACGGCGACGGAATTTTCTTTTTCAATTTCAGGGCGGACAGGGCGAGGGAGCTTGCGCATGCTTTTCTCGATAAGGAATTTTCCGGTTTTCAAAGAAAATTTGTTCCGCTAACCTCTATGGCTTCCATGACGGTGTATGAAGCGGATTTGCCTCTGCCCGCGGCTTTTGGCAAAGATGTTTTGCCCAATACCTTGGGGGAATGGGTTGCGAAACACGGCTTGAAGCAGCTGCGTATCGCTGAAACGGAAAAATATGCGCATGTCACCTATTTTTTCAGCGGAGGCAGGGAAGAAACGTTTCAAGGCGAAGAGCGAATTTTGGTAAATTCTCCCAAAAGCGTTGCGACGTATGATTTGAAGCCGGAAATGAGCGCTTTTGAAGTTACGGATAAACTTGTGGCGGCAATACGGAGTTCTCGCTTTGATTTTATTGTTTGCAATTTGGCAAATCCCGATATGGTCGGGCATACCGGCAATCTTTCCGCAGCGGTAAAGGCGTGCGAAGCGGTTGATTCCTGCGCGAAAAAAATCATTGAAGCGGCTTTGCGGGAAAATATGTATGTTTGCGTAACCGCTGACCATGGCAATGTGGAAGAAATGTTCGACGGTGAAGGCAAACCGCAGACAGCCCACAGCATGAACAAAGTACCGTTTTTAATACTCAGCGGAACAGGGTCGGTTAAGACCGAAAAAGAAGGAAAGCTCGGAGATATCGCCCCGACCTTGCTTGCCCTTTGGAAACAAGAAAAACCGGCGGAAATGGACGGCCGGTCTTTGATATAGAGGGGATGATATGGATATTGTGAAACCGGTTGCCCCAAGCGGTTTGGAGCTTATTTTCGTTTATGAATGCCCTCACTGCGGGCAAAAAAATGTGTTGATTTCACCCACGAGCCCGCGTTCTGTGAAGTGTGAAAATTGTCAGAATGTTTTTCCTATTTTGCCGGTCAATGAACGGAGCGTGCAGTATGTGAAGCTGATGATGGGAAACGGCTATTCCGCCGTTGACTTGGATTATTTTTAGCTTGGCTTTTTTTCTAATACCGAAAAAGCAGGGCGAATGTCCTGCTTTTTTTATGGAATTTAATTCTTGCGGGTCATTAAGAAGGGTAAGCGCTTCTATTCCATATGTTCCGCTTTCCGCAATAAATAATCGCTTTCTTCCACGGCTTGAATGCCAAGTGCCACAAGGGTGGGACCGAGGATAAGCCCGATCGGGCCAAAAGCGATGATACTGCATATGATAGCGAAAAATAAAACGATGATGGATGTTTTTATGCCCTTTTGAAGGCAATAAGGGCGTAAAAAGTTGTCAGCCCCCGCAACAATGATGATGCCCCAAAGCACAATGCCGAGCGCGCTGTAAAAAGAACCGCCGACCCAAACCGTAATGGCGATAGGCATCCAGATAAGGGCTGTTCCCAAAATCGGAATGACGGCGCAAATCATGGCTGCCAATCCCCAAAAAGCCGCATCGTTCACGCCGAAAATGAAAAATCCGATACCTGTTAAAATTCCCTGCACGAAAGCGACAAAGAAAATTCCCAAAAAAATGGAGCGCACAGCTCGTTGCAGGGCGATGATGAACCTGTCGATACACTCTTGCGGAAGCCCCGTGATTCTGACGGCAAGTTTGTAACATGTTTTTGCATAAACAACGGCAAGCCCGGCAAGGAAAATAATCAAAAAAAGCTGCAGAGCAATATTTATGGTGCTGCCGGCAAAGCTGATACCGCCCGTTAAAAGCAGCTGCAAGAATTTGGAAAGGTTTCGTTTTATTGTTCCGCTTATTTCCGCAGTGGAACTTTGCAGGTCTTGAAAGCCGGGAATGGCGTCCAGCCATATGTAAACATGATTGATATATTGTTCAGCCACAGGGGGTAGTTCCAATCCTTTATCGACCCACAGGAGAATGGTTTTATAGCCGTTGACAGCCTGCGGAGTGACAAGAACCGTAATCAGGACAATGGGAATGATAAAAAGCAGGGCGAGGCAGGCATAGTAAATTCCGACAGAAAACCAAATGCTGAATTTTTTGTTGAGCCGCTGAAAAAAAGGATAGGTTAAAAACGCTATGGCGCTTGCCATAATGATAAGATTTGTCTGTGAATGAAAAAGCAAAATCCAACATAAAACGGCAAGGCAAGCCAAAATCCGTGACTGCAGTTTAGGGTTCATTTACTCATGTTCCCATGGAAAAATAAACCATGTGTTTTGGTCTACTGCTGTGATATACGAATCTATAAGCGTTTTATAGTCTTCCTTGATATAAAGGCTGGCATAATGAGCGGCAGGAAAGAGTTTGCGGACCGTTTTCGCCGTGTTTCCGGTATTTACAATATCGTCGACGACAAGCAGGTTTTTGTCGGGCAAAGAAGAAATTTTTATGATATGTTCTTGATTTTGATTGGTATCAAAGCAAACAGTGTCAATAACATGGATATTGAGTTCCCGTGCGATAAGGGCGGCGGGCACAAGCCCTCCCCGGCAAACGGCAAGGATTGCGTCAAATTTTTGTATTTCTTTCAGCTTATTGGCTAAACGCAAAGCGTCACGGTGAACTTGCTCCCATGTGACGGGAAAAGTATTGACGGTTTTGTTTTGCATGACAGCTCCTTACTTTTTCGGTTTTGAAACAATGGGTTTTGAAAGGTAGAGAGTTTCCAAATATGCGTTCCTAAGCGCCACATACGGGTCTACGGCATGGGAGGTGATTGCTTCATAAGGCGGAATAAAATCGTCTAATCCGTTGAAAGCCAAGAAAAGTTCCGTCGGGGTATAGACATACCACGCTATGAGATAGTCGAAAGCGTTGCTGAACACATCAACCCCGGTGCCGACGGTTTCACGGATCGTGGAAGGTCCGTAAAAAGGAATGACAAAATACGCTCCTTCCGGAAAGCCCCATTTTGCCAGCGTGTAGCCGAAGCGGAGATTTTCAGGGGTATAAGGGGAAAGGGGCTTGTTGTTGACGCTTGCCACATCGACAAAGCCCAGGCTTGTTGTCGTGTTGACAATAAATCTCCCGATTTCAATAAAAAACTGATCGACATCTCCTTGTAAAAAAGCATTTAACATGCGTTTCGGGGTTTTTATGTTTTCACGGAACGCTTTGAAACCCGTGCGGATTTCCGGGGTGGTGATGTCGCCGTATTTGTTATGGGCCGGTTTCAGAACACGCATCAAAGCATAATCATTGATATTGTGCCAAAACGTGTTCCACGCTCTGAACGTGTCATCATGCGGAACAAAAGAAGCCTCGTCCTCGTATTCGTCATCAAAATAATCATCATCGAAATAATCCTCGGAAACAATGACTTCAGGTGGGATAATCAACTGTTTCGCAAAGGAAAAACCAACGGCATTGCTTACGCAAAATGCCGCGCATAAAAAAAATGTGAAAAGGATTTTTGGCATATGTGTTTTCATTATTTATTTTTTATCTGTGTCTTTGTTTTTTTCTTTGGTTCCGATTTCGTTTTTCTTATCGTTTGCTTTTTGTTTGATACGGGTGATGAGCTCTTCCGGGCTTGCCTTGATTAAAATATCATGGAATTGTTCGCGGTAATTTTTAATCATGCTGATTCCTTCGATGATGACATCATAGACAACCCAAATGTCGTTTTTTACAATCATGCGGAATGATACGGGATAATCCTTTTCCTGTCCTTTAAAGAGCGTATGGACTTCAACTTTTTTACCGTCCTTGGAGCGGACTTCGCCGACATAGGCGAGGGTTTCCCCGTTATAGGAATTGAGCGTGTCGATATAGGAATTTCTAAGCAATTCGGTGAACGCTTCAGTAAAGCGTTTTTTTTGTTCAGGAGTGAACTGGCGCCATTTAGGTCCGACAGTACGGGTCGCAAACTCTTCAAAGTCAAAGAAGCTGATCAGCTCTTTTTCGATTTCTTTCAATACGTTCGGTCTTGTTTGCGGATTTTGAAATTCTTCCTGCAAAAGGAGATTGAAAATTCTTGCGCTGCCGTCTTCAACACGCTGTTTCGGTGTTCCAGGGTCGGCAAAGGCTGCGCAGACGGAAACCGATAATGCCAATAAACAGGATAGGATTACTTTATACATCATAAACTCCCAAATACGTATTTTGAAATGAGGGCGATTAAATCGACAGGCGGTTCTGTATCCGTAATATATGCCCCTTCGGCTAAAAGCTCGTCAGAGCCTCCCGGAGTGAGTTCCACAAATTTATCGCCTATAAGCCCGCTTGTTTTTATCGCCGCCATTGTATCTTCGCTCAACGCAACGGTATTGTTGATTTTCATGCTGATTTTGGCTGTATATGTTTCCGTGTCAAGCTCAATGGCGCTGACACGTCCCACTTGGACACCGGAAATTTCAACGTTCGCACCGTTTCTTAACCCTTGGACGGAGGAAAACTGCGCTTCAACGGTGTAGGTGTTGCTTCCGAGAATTTCCATTTTCCCCAGTTTTACGGTTAAATAGCCAAGGCAGATAAGGCCGATTAAAACAAATATTCCGACAGCGCTTTGTTTTTTTACCATGATTACCTCAAAATATTTTTCTTAATGTGTTTAACTTTCGAGCCATGCATCAAGGGCTTGGCGCACTTCCGGATTATCCGGAAGCACATGGTTTTGTTTTTGCGTTTCTTCCTGTTCCAGAAAATTTTTGATATAGGGGTCGGAAGAGGAGAAAAAGTCTTCCTTTGTGCCGTTGAAGTGGGCGATACCGTCTTTGACAAGCAGAATATGGTCGGCAACGCGGCTTACGCTGTTCATGTCATGGGTGATGAGGATAGTGGTCATATGCTGATAGTAAGATTGCATATCCAGCAAAAGCCTGTCCATCCGCAGGGACGTGATCGGGTCAAGTCCGGAGGTCGGTTCATCGTAAAAAAGGAGGGGGGGCTCTGTGATGATAGCTCTTGCAAGCCCTGCGCGTTTTCGCATGCCTCCTGACAACTCACTGGGATACCGGTAGGCTGCGTCTTTCAATCCCACCAGATCAAGGATTTCAAGCACGGCTTTCCTGATGGTTTGTTTGGAAAGCTTGGTATGTTCCATTAAAGGAAGGGCGACATTGTCAAGCAAATTGAGGGAACTCAGCAAAGCGCCGTCTTGAAAGAGAACGCCGAACCGCCTGCGCATGATACGGAACGATTTTTCATTGAGAGCTGTCACGTCTTTATCCGCAAAAAAAAGTTTTCCGCTTTTAATGGGAATAAGCCCTAAAAAAGTTTTTATGAGCGTTGTTTTGCCGCAGCCTGATTCACCCAAAACAGCCGTGATTTTTTGTGCGGGGATATGGGCGTTCATGCTTTTTATAACCGTAACGTCTTTATAGCCGGAAGAGAGATTTTCAATTTTAATATCCCAAGCTTTTTGTAATGACGAATTCATAATGGTTCCTATAAAAGAATGGAGCTGAGAACATAGTCGGCAACTAAAATCAATACGCAGCTTGTGACAACTGCGGAAGTCGTCGCATTTCCGACAGCGACAGGACCTTTGGAGTCTTTTCTGTCATGCACGAAATAGCCTTGGTAGCAGCAGATTAAAATAACGATAACGGCGAAAACAAGGGATTTGAGCATACAGCCGTTCACATCGCTCAGCATTACGGAAGATTCTATGCCGGACATATAGCGTCCGCTGTTGAGCCCTAAAAGGACGCAGGCGGACAAATAACCGCCGATAAGTCCGATGATGTTGAAAATCGCCGTGAGCAGAGGAAAAGAAATCAGCGCCGCCCATAATCTGGGACTGACCAGATAGCCGATAGGATGAATATCCATAACTTCAAGAGCGTCGATTTGGTCGCTGATACGCATAACGCCGATTTCGGCTGTCATGGCGCTTCCCGCCCTTGCCGCAACCATGATGGCTGTTAGGACAGGACCCATTTCACGGATGAGGGTCAAAGAAATGAGTGAGCCGAGCATGCCTTGCGCTTCAAACATGCTCATGGCGTAAAAAGCTTGCAGTCCGAGCACAAGACCGGTAAAAATCCCGATGAGCAAAATGACGAAGATCGATTGCGCCCCGATGACGAAAACTTGATTGAAAATTTTGTTTAACAGGTGACGGACATTTTTGGTGGCAATAACTGCATCAAAAAGAAAAAGGGTCAGTGCGCCCAACGTGTCAAGTATCTTTATGAAAATATCAATAGGTATTTTGTATATCATATATTTTCCCGCGTTTATTTAAATAGACTATTTTTTTTGTTTTGGCAATAAAAATAAAAACGGGTTAATGGGGCTTTTGCTTGTCAGAGGATAAGAAAAGAAGTATAAGGAATTATCCATTTGAAAATGAGGTGCGATTATGTGCTTAGCAGTTCCCGTATGCGTTACGGAAGTTTTGGAAGACGATATGGCGAAAGTCCGTGTGGGCGAGGGAGAAACATATCTGACCGTTTCCACCATGCTTTTGGAAAATCCTCCTGAAATTGGCGATTACATGATAGTTCATGCCGGTTTCGCCCTTCGCGTGCTTGAAGAAAAAGAAGCCGGTGAGGCATTGGCTTTATTGAAAGAAGTGGCGCAGAGCGGGCGGGTAGTGGAGTTTTAATCGTCTTTGGGGTGCGGAATGCGAAAAAGTTATTTTGTTCTGATTCTTTGTGCTGTCGGGTATTTGCTCAGCCTCTTGTCAAGAAGCTGTCCTACCGTGCTTGTCGATTACATGGCACTTGATTTTGCTTTCACACCGCAGAATATCGGATACGTCAGCGCCGCAACCATGTTTTCTTACGGTTTCATGCAGCTGCCTGCCGGAATTTTGGCAGACGCTTTCGGACCTCGGAAAATTTTAATTATTTTTACCTTGATTGCAGGTTTTTCAACCCTTTGTTTCGCTTTTTCCCAAACACAGACGCAGGTGATTATTTCCCGTTTCTTTATCGGGGTAGGGGTATCCTTATCCGTTATTTCCATTACCATGCTCAGCCTTTGGTTCATCCCGCAGACCTTCGCGAGGGCGAACAGCATATTGTGCGGCATAAGCGAACTGGGACCGGTTTTAGCCGCGACCCCGCTTTTGTTTGTCACGCAAATTCTGACGTGGCGCGGTGCTATGCTTCTTATGGCTGCGATTATTTTAGGGCTGACCTTTTGCTGGTTTTTCTTTATTCCGGAAATTTCCCCTTATCAGACGCCCAAAAAAGAAAAAGCAACATTCAAAGGGGTGATGAAAGGGCTTTTGATTGTTGTGAAAAATAAGCATTTTTGGCCTATGTGCTTATGGCAGATGGTGGCGACCGGTTCCATTTATATGATGATAAATCTTTGGTTTATCGAATACATGCAAAAAACTTCCTCCTATGGTTTCATGCAGCTTTCTTCCGTTATTTCCATTGGCGGGACATGTCTTATTTTTATTCAATTTTCCGTAGGCTTTTTATCTGACATGGTTTTCCGCAGCAGGAAAAAGGTCCTTATCCTGATCACCGTGATTTATGCAGTTCCTTGTTTCTTGTTCGTGTTCGCCGCGGGACATTTGAATTACGTCATGTTTGTCATTTTGGGCATCATGTTCATGTGCGGGGTTTCAGGTTCCAATATCTGCAATACCATGGTGAAGGAAATCTGTCCGAAAGAGCTGACCGGTACGGCACTCGGTTTGTTCAACATGTTTTATCCCCTATGGACGGCTTTGACGCAAATATGGTTCGGGAAAATTTTAACCTATTCAGCGCAGGCTGGCTATGATACGGTACGTTCGTATCAAATGGCTTGCGGGCTTGTTTTATTGAGCGCCGTTCTCGCTCTTGTCTGCAGTTTCGTCGCCAAGGATACCTATGTGTTTTCCCATGCGGAGCAGCAATGAAGCGAAGTGAGGAAAACGGACCTGCCAAACCATAAAAGAAAAAATATCATGAAGATACAGGAAATTCCCCTTTTTGCCATTCAAGGATTTAAAGCAGGACATGCTCATGACAGCGAAGGAGGCACGGGGGTAAGCGTATTTCTTTTTGACAAACTTAGCCCGGTCGGCTGTGATATTCGCGGGGGAGGACCTGCGAGCCGTGAAACGCCTTTGCTTGACCCTCAAAGGGGAGCGGGCGGGCTGCATGCCCTTGTGCTCTCCGGCGGCTCCGCCTTTGGCTTGGATGCGAGCGGAGGAGTCTTGCGGTATCTTGAGGAACAAGGTATTGGCTTTGATGTCGGTGTGACGAGGGTTCCTTTGGTCTGCCATTCCTGCATTTTTGATTTGGCTGTGGGAAGTCCTTATATCCGTCCCACTCGGGAAATGGCTTATGAAGCCTGCCAAAATGCCCGTAATGATTTTTTTAAAGAAGGTTGTGTCGGTGCGGGCATAGGCGCGAGCACCGGAAAAATTTGCGGTATGGAATATGCCATGAAAACGGGAATTGGCGCGTATGCCGCGGAATGCAACGGAATACAGGTTGGTGCCGTCGTTGTATTAAATGCTTTGGGGGATGTTTTTATTCCCGAAACAGGACAAAAAATAGCAGGTCTTTTAGCACCCGATAAAAAATCTTTTTCAGCTGAAAGAACTGTGCAGACGGAATTTTTAAAATTTTTGTCAAAAGAAGAGCAAAATATTTTTGCGCAAAAAGAAAGCATTGCCAATACGACACTGGGCATTGTGTTTACAAATGCCCGATTTGACAAAGCAGGTCTTGCAAAAATTTCTTCTGTGACGCATAACGCTTTCGCCCGCGTCATCAGCCCGGTGCATACCATGGCGGACGGCGACACTGTCTATACCGTGAGTTTAGGACAGAAAGAAACGGATATCAACGCCTTGGGCGTATTCAGCACGCTGGTGATGGAAAAAGCCCTTATCCGGGCTGTGACAACCGCAGTCCCCCTCTATGGATTGAAAAGTTATTCCGATATTATTAATTAATCAGTAAAAAAGCGGGTTATGCAAAATACTGTGTTGTCTTGCGGATTTTTATGTCCGCGCCCGAGCTGTTTTCAAGAATGAATTGGCTGAAGGTTATGGGAGAAATATAGCCTTCTTCCCAAGACAAGGTCATTTTCACGGCAAAATCAGGGTGTTCAGCCTTTTCGTATGCAATGAGCACAGGGCGGATATTGCGGGATTTCAATACGCCTTTTTTATTTGTTTTGCTGTGCATGACTTCTTTTTGCAGGGCAAATTGCTCCATACGGTTCCAAATGGTTTCATTATCATAGCGCGTATGCCCTAAAAGGAAGGTTTCCCTGACGGCGCTTCCTATTGTTCCGGTAAGGGGCATTTCTTCTATATGGGTGATTTCCATGCCGCGCAGCATATGGGGGTTCAGCACTTTGACAACTTCTTCCTTTTTCATGCGGGTTCGCAGGGTTATGGCGAACCATTCCGCTTCGCTTTCTATGCTTGTTGTCAGCGCCATGCCGAATGTGAGCAGTGGCATGGGGTGAAAGCCTTGGGAAAACGCCAAGGGCAGTTTAGCTCTCCGCATTGCCCTATCGAAAAGAGCTTGTATTTCCAGTTGGCTTAAAAAAGCCGCTTGTCCCAATTTCCTATGCCAAATACGGTAACGGACGGCTTTTTGTTTGAGGCTGTCGGCAATATGCGGCGCTTCCGCTTTTTGGCTGGGATTATGAGCCGGGATTTCACCGAATTCAATCTGATCTCTGCTTGTTTGGTTGAGTTTCGTTTGCAGCGGACCGTCCCCGTCTTCTTTGAGAAGCGAAGGACCTGCCTTCGTATCGCATGCGCCGCAATTTCGGCAGGCATGGTAACGGCAATCTTCCGTGATTTTTTCTTGCAGGGCGCGTTCTCTTTCTTTGAGCAAAAATTCTTTGCTTACTCCCGTTTCCAAGTGGTCCCATGCAAGCGCGGCGGAAATATCCCTTTTTCCTGTCCATTCCTCAATATTAATATTGCATTCTTTGGCTGCTTCATACCATGGTTCAAGGCTGAAACCCTCAACCCATGTGGAAAAGATTGCGCCCTTCTTGTATGCGCATTCGATAAAAGGGGCAAGCCGCCTGTCACCGCGGGAAATAATGCCTTCAAGGTGGCTCATGGCAGGTTCGTGCCAACGCATGACAAGGGCTTTTTGTTTTTTGAACTGGTCACGCAAATAAAAAATGCGGTTTTTCATTTCTTCCAGTGAAATTTGCGCTTCCCACTGAAAAGGCGTGTGGGTTTTCGGAACAAACGGGGAAAGGGCTGCCGTGATTGCTATGCGGGGACCTTCGATATAGCCTTTTTCATCGGGAATGCGGCAGCAATCACGCACCTTTTTGCAAAGTTCGACAATGGCGTCCAAATCTTCATAGGTTTCTGTGGGCAGTCCGATCATGAAATAGAGTTTTACCTGCTGCCAGCCATAACCGACCAGTTGGCGGACATGGTGGATAAGGGCTTCTTCGGTAACGCCTTTGTTGATGACATCGCGGAGCCTTTGACTGCCTGCTTCGGGAGCGAGGGTTGCGCCCGTTCTTCTGATACCCGCCATGGCTTGCATGATATCGCCGTCCACAGAGCCGACCCGCAAAGATGGCAGGGATATGGAAACTTGTTCTTTTTTGCATTTTTCGGCGGAATCTAAAAATAAATGTTTGAGCATGGAAAAGTCGCCGCAAGACAAAGCGAGAAAAGAAACATCGTCAAAACCTGTTTTTGCAAGGCAAGAGTCCAAAATGCCTTTTATTTCCTCAACATTTCTTTCCCGTGAAGGGCGGAGCGTCATGCCTGCCTGACAAAAACGGCAGCCTCTTGTGCAGCCCCGGGCGATTTCCAGGGAAAGCCTGTTGTGAACCGCCCCGAAAGGAACAACTTGTTTGTCGGGATAACGGGCGTCTTTTAAATCAGCCACCGCACGGCGTTTGATTTTCGTGTAGCCGCTCAATTTCGGAGTCAAACTTCCGTCAGCATTCAAATCAAAGAAACGCGGAACATAAATTCCGGAAATACGGCTCGCTTCTTCCAAAAATCGTGTTTTTGTCCATTTTTTCCGGCGGGCTTCAATCAATAATTCCATAAGCGGAGGCATCATGATTTCACCCTCGCCAAGCGCCATGATGTCCATGAACGGTGCGACAGGTTCGGCGCAGATGGTGCAGCCTCCCCCCGCCATGATTATAGGGTAGGCGAACAAATCATCGCCCCTGTCTTCCGCGCGCAGGGGAATATCCGCCAAGTCGAGCATATATAAAAGATTGGTGAAACAAAGTTCGGTAGTGATACTAAAGCCGATCAGGTGCGTTTTGGCGAGAGGGGTGTCACTTTCAAGGGTTGCGAGGGGGATACCGTGTTCACGTAAAATTTGGGCGGCTTCACGGCAGGGGGTGAAAACCCGTTCGGCAGTGATTTCGGGGTGGTTGTTTAAAAGGCTGTATAAGATCTTATGCCCCAAATATGACATTCCGACTTCATACATGTCGGGAAACGCCAAAACCGTATGGAGCCGTGTTTTGGATAAATCAACTTCGGCAGCACCTTCTTCAATGCCCAGATAACGGCTCGGTTTCGGCAGCAAGGCTAAAATTTCACGCATAACAACCCTTTTTAATAGGAAAATGAGAGGAAACTCCTCTCACTTTCAAAATGATACCGTTAAAAAATTATAAAATAATGCCGCTGGAAGGATTCGGATCCAATCCGCCGGATTTCAACGTGATGTTTGAACTGTTTTCAAGGTATTTATCCGTAATTTCCTGCGGAACTTTTGAGTACACGTAGAGAAAATGCTTTTCTTCGATTTTACCGCAAAATTCTTGCTCGAATGGATAACCATAAGGAAGAAGCATGATTTGTACGCCGCCTTGCTGGGAAGGAACGGTTTGCATAATGGCGACTTCGGTAAGCGCTTTCGCTTCTGCGTCGTATTTACCGATTGTGAGTTCGCCTGTGACGATTTTTACTAAACGGATATCGTAAGCCATGGATAGCTCCTTTTTGTGAATGATGAAGATGAAGTATAGGTGTAATTTTGTAAAATGTAAAGAAAAGAGTTTGAAGGGCGTTTCCCGTTCCCAAGGGGGAGTTTTCTTGCAATTTTCCTGTAACTCGGTATAGTTGATGCGTTAAACAAACGAGGATGGCATGTATCATATTATTTTTAATGGAAATGAAAAATATATTCCTTATATTTGCGTTTGCATGACAAGCATAGTCAGAAATACGGATGAAAACGTTTCGTATAAGGAACGGGGGCGTACTGTTTTATGTGCCGGCAATGCGGATGAAGCGTGCGAAGAAGCATATTGCTTTCATATTTTGACGGATTTTCTTTCAGAGGAAACAATACAGAAAATCAATGAACTGGAAAAACAGTTAAAGGAAATTTATCCCGTATCCGTTGAACTGCATTTTCTTGACGACAGGCTTTTTCTTGATTTTCCGCGTTGGCGGAAAAATTTTTCTGCCTATTACCGGATAATGGCAGCGCAATTTTTGCCCCTAAATGTCAGACGTGCCGTTTACTTGGATGGCGACACGCTGGTGAATACGGATATCCGCGCTTTCATGGTGCAGGATTTGGGGGGTAAAACGCTTGCAGCCGTTCCGAATTTTCCGCAGTTGAAACATAGGCTGAAATGTTCCAAAGGGGAGGGGGAATATTCTTTTGAACGGCATTTTTGCTATTTCAATTCAGGTGTCATGCTGATTGATATGGAGAATTGGCGGAAAGAAAACATACAGGAAAAAGTCATGCGTTTTTTGAATGCGTATCAGGTCTTGTGTCCGGACCAGGATGCCTTGAACGCGGTTTTTAAAGACGAAGTGAAAATTTTGCCGTATAGGTGGAATTTGATGTGGCACAATACGGTATCGCCGGAAAAAATTAAAAAAAAATGGAAAGAACAGCCGGAAGCGTTTGCGGGTGAAGGGTTTTATGACGGTTTGGATTCGCCCGAAATTATCCATTATTCCGTGAAACCGTGGGACAGCGACGGATTCAGGGTTGCGGACGATTATACGTTTTTTTATTACCCCAATCTTGATTTGTGGTGGGATATGGCGAAAGAAGTTCCGGTTTTTGCGGAAGAGCTGCTGGCGATACGGCAAAGCGGTCCGTATAGGAAAATGTCGGCGAACAATAAAAGAAAGAAGTTTTTACTTCAATTTGCTTGGTATAGGAGCTTATTGAAATTGAAGAGGGACAGCCGTCCTTTCATACGGAAAATTGAAAAGCCTTTTAAAACGGTACGGGATATTTTTTACAAATATAAACGCAGAAAGGGATGAGAAATTCCTCCGTAAGGAGGAATTTCTTATAATAATGCGTTATTCCAGTTAAATTCGCTGGATTTTCTTTCCTGTTCATTGGGGCAATGTTCTTCAAGTTTGACAAAAAAGCTGTAACCGGCTTTTTCAAGTTCGGTTTTGTGTCCGGACAAATCCATAGGCCAAGCGGGATATATCCAAAGGTTTTGCCCGTATTTTTTGGTCCAAAACTGTTCGCCTTTCGGGCTTTCAAAGGGGATATTGCTTTTTAGGTATGCGGGGTCGTGGCGGGAAAGCCCCATGGGCCAAAAGCCTTCCAAAACAACACCTAAAGGCAAGGAAGACTGGCGCGGAAGCAAAAGAAAATCATCCCTGGACAATTCCGGGCTCACAATGGCGTTATCAAACCCCATGCGTTTTAAAAGGGCTATGGCTGCGGCATTCGCCACATTGCAGAATGGTCCGGCAGTCAAGGAAAACATGGTTTGCGTCTGATTGTTTTTTCCGCCTCTCGGAACTTTTATCTTACTGCCCGGACTGTTCGGTTTGCCTTTTTCCTGTTTTGTTTCTTGTCCGAAATTTTCAAAACGTGCGGTGAAAGCGGGGTAGTTTTGGAAAAAGGCGATTTGCCACGGTTCATTGCAAACAAAATGCAAGGCTCCGTTTTTAATGGCTTCGGCAATGGTTTTTTGCCAGATATGTTCTTCGTTTGTCCAAATGACAGGAGGAAGCCACCAGGAAATGCGGGGCGCAAGGGTTTTTGATACAGCGCGTACCGTGCTCGGGCTGAGCCATAAGCCGGTCAATGAAGTTCTTGCGGCTTTTGTTTCTTTGCCTTGCGGAAGGGAAATACGCACGTTGATATTGAGCTGTTTACGCGCGCGGCAAGGTTTGGGCAAATTGGGAGTGAATTCCACGGCACTGCTTTTTACGGCTTTGGCGGCATCCAGTTTTTTTTCCCATGTGTTTAATTCCGCGATAAGTCCGGGTTCTTTTCTGTCAATGAGAAAAACCGGGGTTCCCGCTTTCGGGGTTTTGTGGCGTTCGCTTTTTATGGTGAATGTGCCTGCTTTGGGAATGGCGCGGGTAACGCTTACGGTTGAATGCCAAGTGTCGTCTTCATAGCCGATACGGAGCAGATCTTTCGGAATAAGAGGAATACGAGGTTTGAAATAAGGCAGGGAAAGATTTTGCCTGCTTTGATTTTTATTTGCTTTTTTATCTTTTTGCGCTTGTTTTTTTGCGCTGCTTTTCGCTTCTTCCACAATATCGAATTGGATTTTGCCCACTAAAAGTCCTGAGCCCGTATTTTCTTCCGGCGCTGTGACTGCTTGTTCGTTTTGAGGGAGAAAAAGACTATGGGTGCTTCTTCTGCCGAGCGCCATTCCGAGAAGTTTCTCCGCTTCTTTTTTGGCTGCGTTTCCTTCGTCACGCAAAAGTTTATAGGCTAAAACCGTATGGTAAACATAGTGCGGA
Organism: Taurinivorans muris; assembly: GCF_025232395.1. Classification (GTDB taxonomy): domain Bacteria; phylum Desulfobacterota; class Desulfovibrionia; order Desulfovibrionales; family Desulfovibrionaceae; genus Taurinivorans; species Taurinivorans muris. The sequence goes on along the minus strand of NZ_CP065938.1, from coordinate 997,179 downwards.
CCTTTTTTTCTACCCTCAATTTTCCAGCAGTTGAGCTGCGGAATGGAAAGAAGCGATTTGACGAGAACATCGAGAGAAAAATCTTGGCTTGAAAAATAACGCCCTTCACGGGATTTTTGCTTATACACACGGCGGCAGGGCTGTACGCAGCGCCCTCTCAGTCCGCTTTTTCCGCCCATGTAGCTGGACCAATAGCAGCGTCCGGATACGCAGAAACATAATGCCCCATGGATAAAGAGTTCCAAACTTAAATTTTCAGGACAGTTTTCCGCAATAAGCCTGAGTTCGTCAATATTGATTTCCCTTGGGAGAATGACCCGGTCCGCTCCTAAGTTATAGGCGTTTTCCAATGCTTTCGGGTGCGTGATATTGGCAAGGGTGGAAAGGTGCATTTCACCTTCAAAGCCTGCTTGGCGCGCAATATCGATAAGTCCTGCGTCTTGGATGATGAGGGCGTTCGGTTTGGCATCCCGCGCCAGCCGTTTAAAAAGCCGTCCCGCCGCCGGAATGTCATTGGGTTTCACCAGCGAATTGAAAGCGACATTGATTTTTTTTCCGTATTCATTGGCGAGATTGACCATTTGTGAAAGTTCGGAAATGCTGAAATTGTCGGCTCCGGCACGGGCGGAAAAGTTTTTTAATCCCACATAGGCCGCGTCGGCTCCTGCGGCAAGCCCTGCCAAAAAAGACGCTTTGTCACCGGCAGGTGCGAGAATTTCAGGCTTGAACCCTTCAATGGGCTGCAGTGAACCCAAAAGAGCTTTTTTTTCTTCCGTGGGCTGATAATGAATAGGGCTCAGTTTTGCGTTATAGGCGAGTTCTTCTATTTCCAAATGAGGAATGGCGAAATTTTCATCAGTCGGAGTATCTCTAGTCGGAGTATTTTTAATCGGGGTATCTTTTAATTTTATTCCGGAATGTGCGGGAGATTTTTTAGTAGAAATTTTGTTTTTTGCTGTGTTTTCAGGTTTTGAATATCGGGAAGTATTTTTTGTCGTTTTCTTTTTGGCTTGGGTTCTCACGGCGGCCTCTTTTTGATTTGTTAAATATATTAATGTTAAACGAGCATAATAAGGCTTGGGAAAAGTGTAAAGCAAAATATTCAGTCATGGCGCGGTTAGGAAAATTTTTCTTTAAATTTAAATTCTTATAATAAAATCGGGGAGAGAAAGAATTTCCGATTAAGTCAAAAATATGGATTAAACTGGGAAAATTTTGCAGACTTGTTAATGCTGTTTAAATAATATATTGAAAATATTGTATAAAAATATTTTGGCATGCTCATTGCTGTACTAAAGGCATACCTAAATCTTAGGAGGGGTGAATTATGTCATTAGTTGTAAATCATAACATGATGGCAATGAACACAGCGAGAAACTTGAATTCTCACTATAACAGACTCTCAACTTCAACTCGGAGATTGTCATCTGGTTTACGTATCGGTACAGCGGCAGACGACGCAGCAGGTCTTGCAATTCGCGAACTTATGCGTTCAGATATTTCAACATTACATCAAGGTGTGCGTAACGCCAACGACGCAATTTCCTTGATTCAAACGGCTGATGGTGCTTTGCAAACCATCGACGAAAAGCTCATCCGCATGAAAGAGCTTGCGGAACAAGCTTCCACCGGTACGTACGACTCTGTCCAACGTGCTATGATTGACTCTGAATATCAGGCAATGGCTTCGGAAATCACTCGTATTTCCATGGCGACAGACTTCAATAACATCAAATTGCTTGACGGTACATTAAGTGACGATACCCACGACGGAAGCGGTTTAAATTCTGTCGGCAAGCTTAAGATCCACTTTGGTACAGGCAACGATTCCGACGAAGATTACTATTACATTAAAATCGGCTGTACCACCGCATCAGCGTTAGGTCTCGGAAACAACGCAGGCGAAGCTTCAAAGACAAACGGCGGTTTTTCCATTTCAACGCAGGAAATGGCGCAGCTGACGCTTGACGCCATTACCAGAGCTATTGTGTCAAAGGATAATATCCGCGCCCACCTTGGTGCTATGCAAAACCGTCTGGAAGCGACAATCAGCAACCTTTCCATTCAGGCGGAAAACGTCCAAGCTTCAGAATCCAGAATTTCCGACGTAGACGTCGCAACGGAAATGACAGAATTTGTCAGAAACCAAGTTCTCAGCAACTCTGCGGTTTCCATGCTTTCACAAGCAAACCAATTACCGCAAATGGCTTTGCAGTTAATAGGATAATATTTAGGAACATATTTGCTAAACTAAGGTTGTTCTTAGTTTTAGTTCTCCGCCTAGGTATAAGGTATACCAGAGATTTTCTTCTGCCGTCACTGGCAGAAGAAGTCCCTGAGTAATATGCTTATTAATTGTATCCTTATAATCTTGTGTGCGTTTTTGCATATGAGAGGAGGTTTTAAGGATGTGCATAGTCTTGTATACATGTTGAAAGTCTATTCATTGTATTGTGAATAGACTTTTTTATTTAAATTCACCAACGAGTTTCCGATATTTTTCAAGAGCAAGCTTCGCCGCTTGGTGTTCCGCTTTCTTGATGCTGCTGCTGCTTGCCGTGATTGCAAAACCTTGAGGCGAATCATAGCGTACCGTAAAGGTTTTGTCGTGTTCCGGACCTGACCTGGAAACAAGTTCATATTCCGGGGTATAGTGAAAATGGGCTTGTGTGAATTCCTGCAGCTGCGTTTTATAGCTTTTTTTCTGAATTACTGTTTCCTGTTTGGGAAATTTCTTTTTAAATAACGAAAGCACGATTTTTTTCGATGTTTCAAAATCACTGTCCAAATAAATCGCGCCCAAAACAGCTTCCAAAGCGTCGGCAATGAGAGCCGGACGCGTTCTGCCGCCTTGATTTTCTTCACCTATGCCAAGCCGCAGACAATCGGAAATGCGGAGCTGTCCGGCAAGTTCCGCCAAGGATTTTTCATTGACAAGAGCGGAGCGGAAATGGGTTAAAATTCCTTCGCGCGCATTTGGAAAACGTTTGTACAATTCTTCGGAAATATGGATTTCCAAAATTGCGTCCCCTAAAAATTCAAGCCGTTCATTATGTTCGGAACAGGAATTTTCGTTGATATAGGAACTGTGCGTCAATGCTGTTGTGAGCAGTTCCGGATTTTTGAATGTGTAGCCCAGTTCTTTTTGTAAAAGGATAAGTTTTTCTTGCATACGTATAAAAAAAGAGGGGGACGAGTTCCCCCTTTTGTTAGTTTTCTTCCGGATTTTGAACCCAGTGTTGAAATTCCTGATTGAAACGTTCTTTAATGTTTGTCCATGGTTCGCCGGTATGGAAGTATTCATCAAGGGCTTCAAGGTGTTTGTCGATGAAAGTCATGATGGTGTCGGCATTGAACAAGGCGTAATCCAAGCCGGAACGGAAATTTTCCATGGCCTCGATAATGTCGGGGTGGTTGAAGTTTTCCGCGGGCGTATCGGCGACGATAGGTTGTCTGTATACTTTTTGGTAAAGGATTTTCAGGTTGTTGTATTCAATGTTGTCAATATGCTGCGAGCGCAGGTAGTTGAGCAGGTCTTGGTGCAGGGAATTGAAGTCCGTAACCGCTTTGTATGACTTCGTGTTTTTGAAAAACGGGTCATAGGAGAAAAGCGCGAAGTATTCATCGTAAAGAAGCTTTTTGATTTTGATGAAAGCGTCTTTGGGATAGAGGTATTTTTCAATATCGACATAGCTTTTTCCGTCAATAACATCGATAAGGCGCATTTTATGGTGCAGAAGCTCCGCATAAACGCGTCCTGATCGGCGTTTCAGCAAAATGATGAGGGTCTGCTGCGTGCTTTTGTACATGACAAAACTGGCGACAAGCCCGACCATGCTTACGGAAAAAACAGATACGGGAGCGCTTAAAAACGCAATATGCACAAAATCGAATGTTGAAAATGTGAACAAAAGGGTGCTGATAGCTGAAATAACGCATATTGTGGCAAAATAGACACAAAGGCTTTTATAGAGTTTCATTTTTCACCAATAACATAGCTGAATTTAAACACAAAAAGGCAGACTGAGCCTGCGAGTTCTTATTTAGGATATAGCGCATGCTTTGTAAAGGAAAATTTTAGAAAATTTTCATGCCCAGTATTTTTTGACGATTTCCTTGTTCTCATCAAGAAATCGTATTGCGCCGTCATGAACAAGACCGCTGATATTGTGTCGGCTGCACCATAATTTGCGTATGGTTGTCGCGTCGATATTCAGGGTCGGAATATCGATGAAGGTGCAAACAGGCTGCTGAGGCGGATTTTTCTGTTCTGAAAGGTAAAGCTGCGCCTTTTTTTGCGCGTGAAGGGGTAAGGACGCATTTTCTCCTTTAATTATGCAATTATTCCAATATGTTTTTGCAATTTCAAAAAAATCCCGCGCTGTTTTTCCATGCCGCGCGACAACGATTAAACGGGTGATTTCGTGGAGCTTGAGCCCGTTATGCCATGTGGGCAGGGCGCTGAAATCTTCAATTCCCATTAAAAAATAGGGCGCCGCCAAAGGATGTGATTTTTTCCATTCCGTCAAAATTATGTCGGTATAGGATTTGCCTTGGATTTCTTTTTCTATTTGATTGATATGGATGAAATCAATATGCTGCAAGCTTTTTTCAATGCATTGGACGCGCATTTCAAAAGGCAGGAGCCCCTCTTTGCTTTTATGCGGGTGATTGTGGGAGACAAGCAAATCAATTGCGTCAAGGTTTAATTCTTCCGCAATTTCGATAGCATGGCGCAAGTGTCCGATATGGAAAGGGTTGAACGCCCCTCCCATGATACCGATTTTTTTATTTGCGAATTTGTCCGTTACCATAAACTGCGAATTTGGTTGTGGTTAATTCTTCAACACCCATGGGTCCGTAAGCATGTAATTTGGTTGTGCTTATTCCTATTTCCGCTCCGAGTCCGAGTTCTCCGCCGTCATTGAAGCGGGAAGATGCGTTGACCGCCACCATTGCCGCATCGGCTTCACGCAGAAAGCGTTGGGCGTTTCCATAATTGTCGGTACAAATGATTTCCGTATGGTGTGAGCCGTATTGATGAATGTAATCAAGGGCTTCGTCAAGGGAGCCGACAATAAGGCAAACCATTTGCAATGCTCCGAACTCTTTTCCTTTATGTTCTTCCCGCAGCGGTTCGGCAAGTTTTTTAAAAAGAGGCAGGCTTTTTTCGCATGCAAAAATCTCCACGTTTTTCGGCTCAAGTTTTTCCTCCAAAAGAGGAATGAATTTGTCTGCAATATTTTTGTGGACCAATATTCCCTCAAGGGCGTTGCAGACGCCTGTTCTTTGGGTTTTGGCATTGAAGATGATTTCAGCGGTTTTTGCAAAATCCGCACTTTCGTCAACAAAGAGATGCGGAACGCCTTTGTCGTGTTTCAATACGGGCATTGTGGCTCGGCTTGCTATGGATTGCACCATTTTTTCGCCTCCGCGGGGAATAATGACGTCTATGAATTGTGAAAGTTTGCAAAGTTCATAAATGCTTTCACGGTCCGTATTTTCGATGTATTGGACAATTTCTTTGCAAAAACCGTTTTGGAGGAGAGCTTCTTGGATAAGACCAGCCAAAAGAATGTTGGAATGAAATGCCTCGGAGCCTCCCCGCAGGATGACGGAATTGCCCGCTTTGAGGCATAAAATGGCGGCGTCAACGGTTACGTTCGGGCGTGATTCATAAATCATGGCGATAACCCCGAGCGGAATACGCATTTTTCCGACCAACAGTCCGTTCGGGCGCTGCCATTGCTTGTCCATAGCCCCTATGGGGTCGGGCAGTCCGGCGATAAAGCGGCAGGCATCAGCCATATTGTCAATAAGTTTTTCATCAATGGTCAGCCTGTCGATTTTAGGCAAAGACAAATCATTTTTTTTCGCTTGTGCAATATCAAGGGCGTTTGCTTCCAAAATGCTTCTTTTCTTTTTAAGCAGTATTTCGGCAAGGCTGTGAAGGGCGGCATTTTTTTGTTCGGGGCCCGCTTTGGCGATTTCACGGGAGGCTTGTTTCGCCTGAAAAGCGATATGATGAATATGTTCGGAAAGGTTTGCCATTACTTTTATCCTGTTACAAGTTTGTCAATTTAAATTTTTATGTATTATAAAGATGTTAGCTGTTTTTTGCAATATTAAAATAGAGAATTTACATTTTTTGTCTTGAGTGTTTGTTAAAAAGGGGTTAATATGTTTTTTACAAAAACGTTATTTTTGATTTGTATTGTTAAGGAGATGATATGTCTTTGAATGAAAAGAAAAAAAAATCTGAAATAAAAGAAGCGGAACTTGTGGATGATAAAAGTTATCAAAGCCCTTATGCCGGTTCCGCAGAAGAGCTGTTGAAGGAAATGCAGCAGGAAATTTCTCCCGAAGCTACGCCGTTGTGGCAGTATATCAATGACAATGCGCCGAAAATCGCCGCCGTTGTCATTACGCTTGTCGTGCTTATCGGCGGGTATACGTTTTACAGCGGGTACCGTGAAGGGCAAATGGCGGACGCGAAAGGTCAGCTGGCACTTATCATTTCAAAAAGCGACAGCGCCAACGTCTTAGCCGAGTTGGAAGAATTCAAAAAAACAGCGCCGGGGGGGCTCGCTCTTGCCGTTGAACTTGAAATAGCGCGTTTTGCGAGCTTGCAGGAAAATTATGAAAGGGCGGAACAAGCTTATCGTACAGTCATGAATGAAGAAAAATATTCCGCTTTGGGCATTGCCGCTGCGATGAATACCGCCGGAATAGCCGCTCACCGGGGTAATTTTGCGGAAGCTGCAGCGATTTATGAGGATATTGTCGGTCATTGCCCCAAAGATGTGCAGTCCGTCGTGTATTTTCAGCTCGGAGAAATGGCGGAACAATTAGGCGATAAAGATAAAGCGATTAAAGCCTATCAGGACGGGATTAATTTATTTGAACTGAAAGATTCAACAGATGTGATTTTCTATCAAAACCGTATAAAAGAACTTTCAAAATAGGGTTTTTATGGTAAAAGCGCCGGAAAATTATAAAGATTATCTTGAAACCTTGAGAATAATGGCGTCTTATTTGGGACCGCAGCGTTCTTTCAGGTCTAATCTGGAATTTTTTTTGCAACTTTTGGCAAAGCGGCATGATTTCATGCGTGCGCATTTGGTCCTGTTCGAACCTGAAACGGGACTTTTGCGTTTACGCCATGCGTATTCCTCGCAAGAGGTGAATGAAGTCACCTATTCTCCCGGGGTCGGGGTGACCGGACAGGTTTTTGCAACCGGAAAATCCATTATCGTTGAAAAACTTAAAGACGATAAGCATTTTTTGAGTTTGCTTTTCAATCGTACCGATGAGGAAATGGAAAAACTCGCTTTTATTTCCGTGCCTGTTTTATCCCCTGTTGAAGCAAATCCCATGACCGCCCGCGATATTTTGGGAACGCTCAATGTCGATACCATGGGAGGCGACAGGGACGATTTGGAATGGCGCTGTTTGTTTCTGGAAGTGGTGGCTTCGCTTATCGCCAATGGTTCCGCATATTTGCAGGAAGAAATTTCCAGATTGTGGCGTGTTGATTCCGCTGTGACGCTCATGCAGGAAGATACGGGCAATTATTTTTTATTTTCAAAAGTCATGCGGCATTTGGCTGACCAGGCAAGCCACTTGGCGCAAGGAAGATCTCCGCTTTTGCTCGTGGGGGAAAACGGGGTCGGCAAGGAATTTTTGGCGCGGCGTATTTACAAGGCGAGTTCCCGCAAGGATATGCCTTTTGTGAGCTGTTATCTGGCGACCATCGCGGAAGAAAAGATGTTTGCGGAATTGGTCGGGTATCAGAAAGGGGCTTTTGCCGGAGCTGTGCAAACCCAAAAAGGTTTGTTTGAACAAGCCCAGTACGGAACGATTTTTCTTGACTGCGTCGAATATTTGACGAAAGAAGCGCAGGAAGCGCTGCTCCATCTTTTGCAGGAACATGAAATAAGCCGTTTGGGCGGCAAGCCGTTTTCTTGCGATGTCCGCGTGGTGGCGTCAACATGCGTGTCTTTGGAACAGCTTGTGCAGGAAGGAAAGTTTTTAAAAGAACTGTATATCCGTTTAAATCTTTACAGTTTGTATATTCCCCCGTTACGGGAAAGACGCGAAGACATCATTCCTTTGGCGGAATATTTTCTCTCGCAGATTGCCGAGCAGGAGAGTCCTTCCGGACAGGCGGAAAAGGCTGTGAAGAGGATTTCTTACCCTGCATTGCAGCTTTTGACGCATTATTATTGGCCCGGAAATATCCCTGAATTGCAAAAATGCATGGAATTGGCGGCGCAAAACTGTTCCGATCAGGTCATCCGCGCAGGGGATTTGCCTCCGAGTCTGCAAACTGCCGAAAGTACGGATACGGAAAATGAATTGTCGCTTGGCGACGCCGTTGCGCGTTTTGAAAAAGAAATGATTGTGGACGCATTGGTGAAAGCGAGCGGAAACGTGCTTAAGGCTGCTAAAATATTGAAAAGCAGTTATCGCATTGTCAATTATAAGGTAAAAAAATACAATATCGATCCAAGGCATTTCACGGTCAGAAAAGTATAGAAAGCAGTTGATTTATGTTTTGCCCCCCATTTATTGGAACCATGAAGCAATAAATGGGGTTTTTTATTACTTAGGACAACTTCGCTATGGGCAGATTACGGATATCCCGCGGGTTGTAAGGGGATTTATGCTCCTGCTTCATGCGCCATGCCGTATTTTCCAGTCCTTCCGCCCCGAATTTAATGGCATGTTTTCCATGGCGTTTATTGATGGCGTCAAGCGCATGCATGAGTTTTTCCGTATTTTGTTCTTCCTGTTCATTGAGCAGGGAAAACACGTTTTTTTGAATGCTGCGCGCAGGCAAAATGCCGTAAAACATGATGCCGGCTTTCACATAGGCGTGGTTTTTTCTGTACATTCCTTCCAAAAGCTTTTTCGCTATGGGGAGCATGGTCTTCGTATCGCAGAGAGGATAGGGGAAAAGGGCGTTTGCCGTATTTTTGCAGCAGTTTTGCGCATGGGAAGACGTGCGTATATGGACGCACATTCCGGATGCGAGAAGATTTTTGCGGCGTAACCGTTCCGCACCTTGCGCCGTAAATGAGGAAACGGCTTCCAAAAGCTCCGCGAAGTTTTGAATGCGTACACCGAAAGAGCGTGAACAGACAAGGCTTTTGGGCGTATCGGAAAAATCTGTTTCTATACACGGAACACCGTGCAGTTCTCGCAGGGTTTTCAATCCGGTAACGGTTAAATTTTTTTGTATCCATTCTTCGGAGGCGGATTTATAATCATAAGCGGTTCTTATGGAATTTGTGCGAAGTTTTTCGCTTTGTTTTTTTCCTACGCCCCAAATTTCCCGGACAGGAATTTTCTTTAAAAGCTCATTGAAATTTTCTTGTGCCGGGTCGAGAATGAAAATGCCGTTTTCTTTTTTGGCGATGTGGTTTGCGAGTTTCGCAAGGGTTTTGCTCGGTGCTATGCCCACGGAACAGGTTATTCCCGTCCATTTTTGAATGCGTTCTCTTAAAAGCTTTGCAATTTCAAGGCAGTTTGGGGCGAGACTCTTTTTTAATCGGCAAAAGGCTTCATCGATTGAATAGGGTTCGCAGGGGCAGATCTCGTCGATAATATGCATGACCCTTGTTGAAATATCCCCGTATAGCGCATAATTGGAAGAAAATACCGCCACATTGTGGAGTTTCAAAAAAGAACGGATTTTAAATTCAGGTTCGCCCATGGGTATTCCGAGTTCTTTGGCTTTTTGGGAACGGGCGACGATACAGCCGTCGTTATTGGAAAGAACGACAATGGGTTTGTCTTTTAAATCGGGACGGAATAATTCTTCGCAGGAAGCATAAAAATTATTGCAGTCGACAAGAGCCCAAAGTTCATCGGGGTTGAGCAATTTCTCGTATTTATTGTCGGTTTCTGCCGTGTTCATTGTGTGCTGTGGATGGAGAACGTAACAACGCCCCAAATGTGAACATGTTCTTTATCGATGATGTCTATTTCCGGATAAAGGGGATTTTCCGGCGCGAGGACTGCGGCACGGGGGCGGCGCAAAAGGCGTTTGACCGTAAGCTCTCCGTCAATGGCGGCGATTACGATTTTATTATGACCCGCTTCAACGGAACGGTCGACAATGAGCAGATCCCCGTCGTGAATGCCTGCGCCGAGCATGGATTCTCCGTGGGCTTTGAGAAAAAATGTCGCATTCTTATTGCGGACCAAAAAATCGTGCAAATTGATTTCGTTATCTATATAGTCGTCCGCAGGGGAGGGAAAGCCGGCTTCTACGGCGGAAAGATAAAGAGGAAGTTTTTCTTTTTTCTCCGTGTCGGCGGCATGTTCCGCACAGCCTATGATTTCTAAATTTTTTGAGAATTTCATGCTTTTTTTATATAAAAGCGGAAAAGAATGGTCAAGAGCTAAATTTGCTTGGAAATACGTTGGAAAGTATATATGGATGTCGGTGTTAATAACTGGACATAAGTTTAAAAATGTATATAATGAAAACGTTGTAACTATCCTCATTATGACAGTATTTTTATATTGTTTTATAGCGCATAAATGGAGACTGAAAATGTGTTTTAATTTAAAACAAATATTGATGTGCGGTGTCGCATTGCTCGCACTGACCGCCTGCGGCGATTCCAGCAACCAGCAAGAAAGGCAGCGTCCGGCAACCGTTGTCGGGGTTGTGAATGTTAAAGCCCGCCCCGTTATCTTATACAGTGAAATGCCGGGGCGTACCCTTGCTTACGAAACAGCGGAAGTCCGTCCCGAAGTAACCGGCATTATCCGGGAAAGAGTGTATCAGGAGGGGGCTTTTGTCAATAAAGGCGATGTGCTTTACCATATCGATGATGAAATGTATAAAGCAAGTTACGAAGGGGCGAAGGCGAATCTTGCCAAGGCGGAAGCCGCAGTCACCCTGACGCAGCTAAAAGAACGCAGAATGAGTGAATTGCGCAAGAAAAATGCAATCAGCCAGCAAGATTATGATGAGGCGAGAGCTTCTTATTTACAGGCGAATGCTGATTTGCAGTCAGCGAAAGCGGCTGTCCAGACGGCGAAAATCAATCTTGACAGAACGGAAATTTCCGCACCTCTCAGCGGATTGATCAGTAAATCAAGTGTTTCTGTCGGAACGCTTGTTTCCAACAATCAAATGACAGCTCTTGCGACCATTTATCAAATCGACCCTATGAATGTGGATTTAACGGAATCCGTTGAAAAACTTGTCAAAGCGAAAAGACAAAATGATTTAGGCACGGACGAGGAAGCTTCCCGAAATCTGCAAAATTTAAATGTTCCTGTGAAACTGCTTTTTGACAACGGCAAAGAATATTCCCAAGTCGGTAAATTGGAATTTGTGGACGTCGGCGTTGATGTGAACACTTCAACAATGACGCTGCGCGCTTCTTTCGCCAACCCCAAATATCATCTCATGCCCGGAATGTTCGTGCGGGCGAAAGTGCAGATCGGCGTTGATGAATATGCCCTTTTAATTCCGCAAAAAGCGGTTCTCCGCGATAACAGGGGAAATGCCTATGTTTTTATCGCTGAAGGCTTATCCCCAAACCAAACCGTGAGCAAAGAAGCTCCTGCAAAAGCGAAGTCCGTCCGTAAATTTGTCACGTTAGGGGATACCTATGGTGAAAACTGGCTTGTTACGGAAGGACTGAAAGACGGTGACAGCGTTATTTTGGAAGGCATTCAAAAAGTTACGGATAACGGGGATCTTAATGTCATTAAGATAAACGATATCAATATTCCGAAAGATGCTGATTACTTAGTGGAAAATTCAATGAAAAAAAATGAAATAGCGACAACTGTCGCTGAAAGTACCGGAGGCAATGCATAATGGCACGCTTTTTTATCCATCACCCTATTTTTGCGTGGGTGCTTGCCATTATCACCATGCTTTCAGGGGTGTTAGCATTATTCCTTTTGCCGGTAGCCCAGTATCCCGAAGTCGCGCCGCCGACTATTTCCATTCAGGCAACCTATTTGGGCGCGTCCGCAAGCACGACCGAAGAAACGGTCACGCAGGTTTTGGAACAGAACATCACAGGGGTTGATAACATGATTTACATGAAGTCAACTTCCGATTCCAACGGGATAGCCAATATCAGCGTTTCTTTCCTGCAAGGCACGGATTCCGATATCGCGCAGGTTCAAGTGCAGAATAAAATTCAGACCGCTATCAGTTCTTTGCCGGAATCTGTCCAGCGTTTGGGTGTGCGCATTGATAAAGGCAACTCCAACATGCTCATGGTTATCGCTTTGGTTTGTAAGGACGGTTCTCTTGATTCCGTTGACCTTGCTGACTATATGGGGTCCTATATCAAGGACCAGATCAGCCGTTTGCCGGGGGTCGGCAGCGTGAACCTTTTCGGTGACGAATATGCTATGCGTATTTGGCTTGATCCTCAAAGATTGTATGATTACAATATGTCCGCATCCGATGTTGTCGCGGCAATTTCAGCACAGAACGCCCAAGTTACCGCCGGACAGTTGGGTTCATTGCCGGCGGAAGAAAATGCGCAGATCAACGTTGTCATCAAAGGGCAAAACCTTTTACAATCCGTTGAAGAATTTGAAAATATTTTGCTTCGTGTCGATTCCGAAGGACGAAGCGTATTTTTGAAAGACGTGGCCCGGGTTGAAATCGGCAGTGCCAGCTACAACACCACTTCGCAGCTGACGCTCAACAGTTCCGGTGCCATGGGGATTTCTTTGGCATCAGGCTCCAATGCTCTTGACACTGCAAAAGTCGTGAATGCGAAATTGGATGAACTCCGCCAATTTTTACCTGATAATATGGAACTTCTCGTTCCTTACGATACAACGCCGCCTATCACGGCTTCCGTGGAAAACGTCGTGCATACGCTTTTTGAAGCTATCGTGCTTGTTTTTCTTATCATGTATCTGTTCCTGCAGAATATTCGGGCGACTATCATTCCCACTATCGCCGTTCCCGTTGTTTTGCTGGGCACGTTCGCTATCTTGCTTGTTCTCGGTTTTTCCGTCAATACGCTCAGTCTGTTCGCCATGGTTTTGGCTATCGGCTTGCTTGTTGACGACGCTATCGTTGTTGTTGAAAACGTGGAACGGCTTATGGCGACGGAAAAATTGGGACCTGTCGAAGCTGCGGAAAAATCCATGGAGCAAGTGTCCGGCGCATTGATCGGTATTGTTGCCGTGCTTTGTGCGGTGTTCCTGCCCATGGCGTTTTTAAGCGGTTCGACGGGGGGTATTTATCGGCAGTTTTCCGTAACCATCGTGACGGCGATGCTGATGTCCTTGGCTGTTGCGATTGTTTTTACGCCTGCGCTTTGCGCCACGATTTTGAAACCGCATGCGGAAGAGAAAAAGGTCGGCAAGTTTTTTGTTTGGTTTAATGATAAATTCGATACGTTTACCAATTTCTATTATACAAAAGTCGTCAGTTTGCTGCGGCAAGCCAGAAAAATGCTTTTTGCCTACGGTTTAATCCTTGCGGCGCTTATCACCATGTATTTGAATTTGCCCACAAGCTTTTTGCCCGATGAGGATGCCGGCATCGTTATCGGCATCGTTTCTTTGCCGCCAAACAGCACGCAAGCGCAAACCCTTGCCGTTCTTGAAGATATGGAAAAGTATGCCATGGAAAACGAAGGGGATATTTTAAAGAATATCATTGTTGTTGCGGGTTATGGCATGGGAGCTCAGGGACAGAACGTCGGTGTGGCGTTCATTTCCTTAAAGGATTGGTCGGAGCGTCCTGACAAGGATCAGTCTGTTTTTGCTTTTGCAAACAGGATGAGCGCCCGTTTTGCCAATGACCTGCGCGGTTCTATTTTTATCATGGTTCCTCCTGCCATTATCGAGCTTGGGACAAGCACAGGGTTTACTTTGGAATTGCAGGATAACGCAGGGCTTGGGCATGAAAAACTCATTGCTGCGAGAAATCAGCTCATGGCGGCGGCTTTCCAAAATCCCAAAATCGCTTATGTCCGTCCTACCGGGCAGGAAGATAACGTGCAGTATGAAATCACCTTTGACTATCAGAAGGCTGCCAGTTTGGGGCTTTCTGTCAATGAAATCAGCACGAATCTTGCTATTTTTCTCGGCGGTTATTATATTAATGACTTTATCGACAGGGGACGTATCAAGAAAGTATATGCCCAAGTCGACAGTCCTTTCAGAATGACTCCCGATGACCTTTTGCATTTGAGCTTTAGGAATAACCAAGGCAAAATGGTTCCGTTTTCTTCCATCGCCCATGTTCAGTGGGTGCAGGGGGCAGCTATGCTGGAGCGGTATAATGGTATTTCCAGCGTTGAAATTCAAGGTGTGGGTGTTCCCGGCGTTACAACCGGGGAAGCTATGGCTATCATGGAAGAAGAAGTGGCGAAACTTGGCGAAGGTTTCGGTTTGAGCTGGACCGGCATGAGCTATGAAGAAGTTCAGGCGGGCAACCAGACAAGTATCGTTCTTGCCATTTCCATTTTGGTTGTTTTTCTTGCCCTTGCCGCTTTGTATGAAAGCTGGACAATTCCGTTTTCCGTTATTTTGATTGTGCCTATCGGGGTTTTGGGAGCTGTGTTGGGAACATTTATTTTAGGTCTTTCCAATGATATTTATTTCCAAGTCGGACTTCTTGCCACAATGGGACTTTCGGCGAAAAACGCAATCATGGTTGTTGAATTTGCAAAAGAAATCATGGAAAAAGAAGGAAAGAGTTACCGGGCTGCGGCGGCAGAAGCCGCAAGGCTTCGTATCCGTCCGATTCTGATGACTTCCTTGGCTTTTGGGCTTGGGGTTATTCCGCTTCTGTTATCTTCCGGTGCAGGTGCGGCGAGCCAGCTTGCCGTCGGCGGAGCGGTATTTTTCGGTACGGTGACAGCAACGGCTCTTGGTATTTTCTTTATTCCGACATTCTTCGCTGTTGTCGCCATTGCTGTCGGGCTCTTATTCAAGAAAATATCCGTGCGTGAGTTGCTTAAGGATTAATTGTAATTATTGACAATCGCATATAAAAGCCCTTTTTCCTGAATAAGCGGGAAAAAGGGCTTTTTTGTATGGTTTGTGTTGCTGCATTTGTTTTTTCATTGTGTATCGGAAACTTTTGCAGCGTAATGGAAGTGTTTTTTATTCATGGTATTGCGCCGGCGTCATATTTTGGCGAAGCGCAAAGCCTTTGTTTTTATGCTATGGATTTTGTCCCTGTATATGCTGCATGGATTTTCTGCTCCGAAATTATGCAGCGTCTTTGCATATCGAAAAAAATTTTCAGCATGCTTTTTTTGAAAAAAATTATGATGAATAAATTGTCTTTCATTTGTTTATTCAGGAAGTTAAGAAATGTCTTGCTTTTTCAAGGGATTTTCGATTGTTCTGTTTTTCCGTATTTGCGTTTTCGTTCAGATGTTTTAAAAATTCATTATACCAGTGAATATGTATGGTTTCTGAAAAAAGAAGCTCGAAAGAGGGAAGAAAACTCTGTTGTATGATTGTCTGATATTGTCTGCAAATTTCATCCTGCTTTTCCTGAATAGCTTCTTCCAAGGCTGTGCGGATTTTTTTTGCCCATGCTTCAATCTTTTTTTGTTTCTTTTCCAAGATATTTTTCTTGTGTTTTTGTATATCTCCTTGAAAATGCAGGGTAATTGCTCCTATTCCCGTTAAAACCAAACCGGAAATGCTGATGGGGTCGCCCAAAAACGCCAAAGCGATACTGCCGACTGTGATAAGATTGAAAAATGAGGTTGAGAGGATGAACGCGCTTCCCGCTCCCGCTAAAAAGAGGGAAAGTTGTTTCATTTTGAGGTTTCCTTGGATAAGCACATTATTGAGCGTTGTGCTTTCAAGCTTTATATCGCCCATGGTATGCACGCCGGAAGAAATCGTTTCAAGGCATTCATTGGACAGCATATGGATATCCTTATGGAAAATTTTGATTTTTTCTTCCCAGAGCTGTAATTGTTCCTCTTGCTTCCGGACAAAATCCTGAACAAGTGTCCTGGCGAGTTCCTTGGCTTCTTTTTGGTCAAATTCTTTCCATTTGTCGCTTTTTGCAATATCGGAACCTAAGGTGTCCGCAAATTCACGGGTTTTTAATTGTATGGTTTGAATAAATTTTTCTTCAAACAAATCAAGAGCTTCTTCCTGCTGTTTTTGCCAAGTTAAAATATCTTTTTCTGCACTTTTGGAAATTTGTGTTGCCTGCGTGCGATATTTTTCCAAAGCAACAATCAGGGATTGTTCGTGTTTTTCCAATATCTGAATAAAGTTATTGGGATAAATCTGTGTAATTTCTTTTTGATTTTTTTCCAAATTCTGTTCGATACGCCGGAGTAATTTTTCGGCATTGTCGCTGATTTTTTGCTGATATTCAACCATATTGGTGTCATTTTGAATTGCCTGCACAATGCTGTCGAGAAAGTTGTTCCAGTTTTGCAGTTCACCGGCGGAAAGGCTTTTTTGAAAGCAAAAATGCTCCATGAGTGCTTTCGGGTTCAGAGGATAAAGCCCTAAAAATTTGATGGCGTTGTGTTGTGCGGCTTCCTGAAAAAGAAGGTTAGCCCTGTCGATGCTGTTTTGGCTTTTTTCTTGTTTGTTCAGTCTGTCAAGATTGCTTATTACCCCAAGCAGGTTAATGGCTCTGCTTTTAGCGGTGATTTCACGTAAGAAACCGAGTTCGCTGGCGGAATCCGGTTTTCTTGCATCCACAATGAAAATAAGGCAGTCCGCCTGCAAACTTTCTTTGTACGTCAAATAATCGTGGAAAGAGTTAACGCAGTTCAGTCCGGGAGTGTCGCTGAGGCAAAAGCCTTGGGCAAGCAGTTCGTTATTAAGCCCGATGAAAGCTTTTGCCGTTTGCTGTGCGAATTTGCCGTCAGCATCCGTATAATCGGCTAATTGCTGTTTTTTGATTTTTATTTTTTTACCGAAACTGAAAGAGGCGGGAAATTCTTTTTTTTGAAAAAGTCCTTGCAGGGCATAGCTTTTCTTCTGTTTTGCCAAATCTTTTTCTTCAAGAAATTCAACATGATATTCTTCAGTTTCACTAAAATAAAATTCAATGGGAACAGCCGTTTTAGGAATGGATTCTTCGACTAAGCTTATATTTTGTTTCAAAAGGGCGTTGATGAGCGAACTTTTTCCTCTTTTTCCTTCGCCAGCAATAACTATGTGGTATTTTTGATTTTTCAATGTTTGTAAAAAATTTTCAAGTTCTTGCTGCAAGGTTTTGTCACGGTTCAGAACGGGATAAAAAGGCTCAAAAAATTCTTGCAGGGATTTTTGGAAATCCGTAAGCGGAGAAGTGAGCGTTTCTGTATGCGTGAATTTAAAAGGAATATTTTCTTTTAGCTGCTTTGAAATGGAGTGCAGCTGTTTTTGCGGCAGGGAAAGCAAGCCGGGCAGGGATTTTTTTTCATGGGATGTGTGTTCCGGATCTTCGTGCAGGCGTTGCAGAAGTTCTTTATTTTTCGGGGAATTGAAAAATGGGCTTTGTTCAAGTTCTGTTAAGAGTTTTTGTTTTTCACTTGCCGAAAAAAGGCTTTGGAACCGGGATAAGAATTTTTCTTGATGCTGCGGTGCGGTGACTAAGGCGAAATGGAATTTTGCAAACGTATACGCTTCCAAGCGTGGGAAAATTTTTTCCAATAAGGCGAATAAAAAATTATAGGCTTCAAAAGAATTGCTGTTTTGATTTTGGTACAGAAGAGCGAAAAGCAAAAGCAACACGTCTTCTTTTTTTTCCGGATTGGCAGCTAAAAATTTTTCAGAATTTGCAATTTCTTTTGAAAAATCGGGAAGCTGAGGCATGAGATTTTTTGTTTTATTTTCCATGGCATAACCATAACAAAAAAAAAGCGTTTTGCCTATCATGGAAAAACGCTTTTTAACCGTTTTAAAAAACTATTTTTTAGCCGCAGCGACTGTATCCGCAATTTTGGCAGATATGGCAGCCTTCTTGGAATGTCATTTCTGAACCGCATTCCGGACAGGATGGATTTTGCAGATCTTGGTCTTTGGTTGCGGGAACAGGAGTTTCTCCTTTTAAATATCTGTTTTCAAGCACCCAAGCAATGGCGTCAGGTATGGAAAGTAAAATTCCTTTCTTTTGAAAAACAGGGTGTTCGCCGCCGATACCTTTGAGCTGCTGTACGACGTCACGCACCGGAACGCCTGAACGGAAACAAAGGGAAACAAGGCGTCCGATCGCCTCCGCCTTTGCCGTAATGGAACGACCGGATTTTCCGATTGTTGTAAAAACTTCAAAAGGTTGCCCGTCGATTTCATTGACAGTCAGGTATAAAACGCCAAGTCCCGTTTTTACTTTTTGGGTAAAACCGTCAACAATATCGGGGCGTTGACGGACAATGCTTACGGTTTGCGGATTTTGATTTTGTTTTTCTTCTTTTTTGCTGCCAATGTTTAAAACTTGTCCTGATTTGCAGCCGTCACGGTAGACAGTGACGCCTTTGCAGCCCAGCGTGTAAGCAAGTCTGTAAATACGGTCGATATCCTGGATTGTGGCGTTATTGGGCAGGTTCACCGTTTTTGAGACCGCATTGTCAGTATATTTTTGGAAAGCGGCTTGCATTCTGAGATGGGCTTCTGCCGAAATATCCATCGCAGTGACAAAAGTATCCCTGATATGCTGAGGCAGAAAGTCGAAACTTGCGATAGAACCGACATTGGTCACGGCGTCCATAAGCTCGTTCGTATATAAATCACAGGATTTCAAGGCGTTTTCAAAATACGGGTTCACTTCCACAAGCCGTTCGCCGTCCATGACATGGCGGGCGAAAGCAAGGGCGAAAATCGGTTCCACCCCGGAAGAACAGCCTGCGATGATGGAAAGCGTTCCGGTTGGGGCTATGGTTGTTACGGTTGCATTGCGGAGAGGTTTGCCGTCTTTGTATATGGATTCCGAAAATGCCGGAAACGCGCCTCTTTCCTCTGCCAATTGTCGGGAAGCGTTGTGCCCTTCCGTTTGGATAAATTCCATAATTTTTTCGGCAAGTTGAAGCGCTTCTTCGGAATTATAGGGAAGTTCAAGGGCGAAGAGCATATCCGCAAAGCCCATGACGCCTAACCCTATTTTACGGTTGGTCCGTACTTTTTCCGCAATTTTTTCAAGAGGGAATTTAGAGGCGTCGATAACGTTATCCAAAAAACGGACGGAAAGATGAATGATTTCTTTCAGGCTGTCCCAGTCAACGGCTTCTTCTTTATTGTCGCTTGTCTTATTGGGGATAACAAACTTTGAAAGATTGATCGAACCCAGGTTGCAGGCTTCATAAGGAAGAAGAGGCTGCTCACCGCAGGGGTTTGTGGATTGCATTTCCCCTTGCTGCGGGGTCGGATTGTCACGGTTGATCCTGTCAAGGAAAACAATGCCGGGATCACCGCTGATCCATGCCTTATTGACTAAAATATCAAAAACTTCTTTTGCGTTCAATGTGCCCCTGGCGGCTCCTGAATGAGGGTCGATAAGGTCATAATCTTCGCCTTTTTCAACAGCTTCCATGAAT
The DNA here is from genome assembly GCF_025232395.1 of Taurinivorans muris. Taxonomy (GTDB): domain Bacteria; phylum Desulfobacterota; class Desulfovibrionia; order Desulfovibrionales; family Desulfovibrionaceae; genus Taurinivorans; species Taurinivorans muris. Next base: position 977,662 of record NZ_CP065938.1, on the reverse strand, counting down.
TTTTCCGTAAGGGCGACGGAAAGGTTGAAGTTGACAAATTCCCCTTCCTGCTCTTTTGCGCGGATAAATTCCATGATGTCGGGGTGGTCGATGCGCAAAATGCCCATATTCGCGCCGCGGCGGGTGCCGCCTTGTTTGATTTGTTCCGTAGCTGTGTTGAAAATACGTAAAAAAGAGACAGGACCGGAAGCAACTCCGCCTGTTGTGCCCACACGTGAATCTTTTGAGCGGATATTTGAAAAGGAAAAACCGGTGCCGCCGCCTGATTTGTGAATCATTGCGGCATATTTGATTGCGTCGAAGATTTCTTCAATGGAATCGCCGACAGGCAGAACAAAGCAGGCAGACAGCTGTCCCAAAGGCGAACCCGCATTCATGAGGGTCGGGGAGTTTGGCAGAAAATACCCGTTCGTCATGACGGAATAAAATTTTTCCGCCAATTCTTCAGGCTGATAATTTGATTTTGCATATTTTTTTTCTTCTTCTGCAATGGCTGAAGCAACGCGCCAAAATAAATCAGAAGCTGTTTCAATACAATTTCCGTCACTGTCTTTACGATAATAACGTTTTGAAAGTACGAGCTCCGCATTTTCAGAAATATTCGCAGGAGCTAAATTTTTTGGTTTCTGTATCATAATTCCTAACCTATTATGGACATTAGACCGTCACTTTAGCACAAAAAAATAAGTATTTCTATGCCAAAAAATCCTTATTTGGCGTACAATATATTGAAAAATAAGAATTAAAATCTTTAAATTTAATCTAAATAAATTTGAAAAAAAATAAAATACAAATAAAAAATAATAGGTTATAAGTATTGATTTATTTTTCGGCAGAGGGTAAATAAAAATTATGAGAAAAAAACGACAAAAAGTAAGACGAACATCATCACCTGTTGCCTTGCAGGATTTTTGCCCTGAGCTTTTGAAACAATATGTGAAAAACCCGCATCAGGACATTTTGCGTCAGCTTTGGGATAATTGGGATATGGTTTGCCCGCAGGAAATCATTGATTTGGTGAAGCCGTATTCCTATAAGGGAAAAGTTCTTTATCTCGGAGCGGATAATCCTCTGGATTTGCAGGAAACCCGCATGTATTATGCTGAACTGCTCGAAAGAATGAATGTTTTTCTGGAGGCTTATGGTTTGGCGAATTATTTTGAACGGCTTGAGTTTTCACTTATCCGAGGCAAAAAATCGTTGCTTGAATATAAGGGAATACCCAAGCATTTAAAAAACGTTTTTCCCCCAAGACCGAAGCGTTACGGAGAGAAAATCGATTTTCACGGCATGAAAAGCATAGAACGGTGTTATGAAGCTTTTTGTAACCGGCTGGATTATGAGGAGAAACTAAAGAATACGGATAACTGATTGATTTTATAGCAAATAAAAAAGTTGAAAAAATATTTTTGTGATAACCTCTTATTTTGATATGGTAAATTTTTATTATTGAGTAAAATTGATAAAAATTGAGTAAAATGAAGAAAAATTATTTTTATATTGTGGAAAGAAAAAATTTATTTTTGTTGAAAAAGTGATTGACTATTGCTAAGCCGTGTAATCATAGAGATTTTACAGGATAAATGTTTTTTATAGATAAACGTATAACTTTTTGTTTTTGTTGATTATTATCCTTTGCTGTTTTGTGGATAAGTTTCTTTTCAAGGATTAGCAATTTTAATTTTCTGCTGATAGCTTTTTTAAATAAATGTGTATACTAATGCTTTTATGAAAACAATATGGTCACAAATTCAAGCACGGTTGCGTGAAATATTGCCGGAAGCGGAATATTCGGTCTGGATAGCAACCCTGGACGGAGAAGTTCAATACAGGAATGAAATTCCTTGTCTTGTGCTTTATGCCCGTAATACCCATATTGCGAAATATCTGCGTAAATACAGCGTGTTTTTTCAGGAAGCTGCGGCAAAGGTTTTGGAAATTGAAAACAGCGCCTTGATTGATGTCGCCTATGAGGCGTTGAATGCGGATGTCGCCGTGATCAAACCTTTTTCTTCCGAAGATGTGGCAAAAAGTATAGCCACAGCGCCGGCAATGCTTGCGACAGGCAGTAATTCCCAGCTTCTTTTGCCTTTTCAGTATACCTATGAACAGCCCTTTGAATTTAAATATTCTTTTGATGATTTTGTGGTGGGTCCTTCCAATAAACTGGCTGTGGCTGCCGCGGAGAATATCATTACGGACAATGCCTTGACCAATATGCTTTTTCTTTCTTCCTGTTCCGGACTTGGCAAAACGCATTTGATTCAGGCGGTCGGAATGGCTATGCAGGAAAAAACAAAAAATTCCGCTTTGAATGTTGTGTATTTAACTGCCGAAACCTTTACTTCCCAATTTGTCCAAGCAAGTTTTTCCAAAGATTTTGATAATTTTAAAAAGCGTTTTGCGGGGTGCAATTTGCTCTTGCTTGAAGATGTGCATTTCTTCCAAGGAAAAGACAAGACGCAGGAAATGCTTCTTTCCATTATAAAATCCATTCACAGCCGCGGAGGAAAAGTCGTATTGACAAGTTCTTTCGCTCCAAAGGAAATTGCCGGTCTTGACAGTTATTTGGCTTCGCAGTTCCATTCCGGATTTGTGGCGAGCATCGAAAAACCCGAAATGGAAACACGTTTTCATATTTTGGTCGAAAAATCAAAAAAACTGGGGCTTATCCTGCCCGGACATATTGCCGAACTTATGGCGAAACGTATCGATGCCGATGTGCGTATGCTTGAATCATGTTTGCAGAATGTGGTGTTCAGAGCGAAAGTTTTGGGAACGGAAATTACGGAAGACATTGTTTATGATGTGATTCAGCAAGTATCGCAGACCGAACCTTCTTTTGATTTGCCAAGTATCGTCGATATGGTGTGCAAAGGTTTTGGCGTGACGCGGCAGCAGCTGGAATCAAATTCCCGCTGTCAAAATTATGTGCTGGCAAGGAATTTGGCTTTTTATCTGCTCCGTAAGCATACCGATATGACGTTGGAAGAAATCGGACACGGGTTTAACCGCAGGCATTCCACGGTGATAAAAGGAATTTCCTCTCTTGAGGAAGAAGTGTCAAAGGAAAGCCCCGTAGGCAGGCAGTTAAATGATTTAATTGAAAAAATTGAGAAAAACTGCGGACAAAATAAAAAATCTTCAAAATAAATAAACAGGTATTAAAATACGAAAAAGCACCATTTTTCATGGTGCTTTTTGGGTATTAACGATAAAAATTCATTTTGTTTTTGAAGATTGGAACATTTCCATAATACTGGGAATTTTTTATGCAGGGAAAAACTATATCTCTGCTGCCGCCATTCGTAAAGCTCGTAAGCTCGTTAACAGTCAAAGCGAAAAAGTTTCTTTCTCTACCCTCGTTACAAAACTTTTTATACTAATTTTCTGCATGCTCTTAATGTTACATAATATTATGAATATGATGTGAAAATGCTTTAGGCAAAGCAGGGAGTTTTGTCAGAGAATTTCGCATCCGTCATCGGTTATGCGTACCATATATTCCCAGCGTATGCCGCCGTAGTCGCCATAATAAAGTCCGGGTTCAACGGTCACTATCATGTTAGGTTTCAAAAGGCGCTTGCTGCGTATGGAAAGGCGCGGGTCTTCGTGAACATCAAGTCCGACACCGTGCCCGAGAGAATGGCTGAATGCTTTTTCAACGCCGTATTTTTTAAAAATTTCCACAGCTTTTAAATGTGCGTCTTGGCAAGGCAAATCAGGGGCGAGAATTTTTATGGCTTCCATTTGGGCTTCTTGCACTTGTTCAAGCATGGTTTGAAAGCGGGAATCCATTGTATCGCCGAACCAAAAGGTACGGGTTTGGTCGGAACAATAATTCTTATATCGTGCGCCCACATCTATCAGTATATGGCAATTTTCGGTGATTTTCGTTTCCTGGTCCGGGATATGGTGGGGGCGGGCGGCGTGTTTGTTTATGGCGACAATGGGAGCGAAGCTGTTTTCCGTTGCTCCGTGTTTTCTGAAAAATGTTTCAATCTCCAAAGCGAGTTCCGCTTCGCTTTTGTTTTCTTGGAACGTGCTTGGCAGCCATTCGAAAAGTTTGTGGTTTACGGCTATTGATTCTTTTATGGCTTTGATTTCTTCTTCGTCTTTGATTATTCTCAGTTCTTCGATTATTCCGTCACAAGGTTCAAGTTCTAAGCCCTGAGCAAGGTTTTCATAAAAATACTGGCTGATTGTCTTACTTTCAAATCCGATTTTTCCATGGACCATATTTTTTAAATAGTTCCGCATATCTTCGATTTGATTTGAATAAATGAAAATATTTTTCTCGTCCCAAAGGGTTTTGGCTGCTTCATAAAACCGTGAATCCGTAAAAAGAATATCGTTTCCGTTTTTTTGGATAAGAATATGCCCTGAACTTTCATTGCATTGGCCGTCGTGCAGTTCAAAACCGGAAAGGTAAAATCTGTTGGTTGGGTAGCTCACAAGCAGGGCTGTCAAATTTTCTTCCGTTAATTTGGGGCGTACCGCCTCGCGGCGTTTTTGATAGATCGTGTTCATGTTATTTTTTTGTTAACTGTTTGTGTTCTTTTATTATTCTGTACCCGCTTTGCATAAGGTTTTTGGCAAGGTATTCAACCATGGCGACAGAACGGTGGCAGCCTCCGGTGCAGCCGATGGCTATGCATAGGCGGTAGCGTCCTTCGTTGTCGTAATAAGGAAGAATGGTCTGCAAAAACTCAAGCAGCTGCCGCCTGAAATTTTGAGCGGGTTCATCTTTGAAAATATAATCCGCAACTTCCTGCTGCAGCCCGGTGTATTCGCGCAGCTTGGGCTCGAAAAACGGATTAGGCAAAAAACGCATGTCAAAAACAAGATCGGCATCTTTGGGAATACCGTATTTATAGCCGAAACTCATGATGGTGACCCACATGGAATGGCTGTCTTCCATGGTTTTGGAAAAGTGTTTTTGGATATGGCGCCTAAGATCGTGTATGGAGTAGCCCGTGGTGTTGATGATATGACCGGCCATGGTCCGTATGCCGGAAAGACGGTTTTTTTCTTCCTCCATAGCCATTTCAAGGGAATAGCCTTCCTGTTCCAAGGGGTGGGGGCGTCTTGTCGAGGCATAGCGTCTGAGAATGCTGTCTTTGTCCGCTTCAAGATAAATGAGCGTTGCTTTCGTATCGTCAGTCTGGCGTATTTTGGTAAATACGGGCAAAAGTTCCGCCAATGGGTCATTGAGGTATTTTCTTTTTAAATCAAGACCTAAAACAATACCTCGGAAATGCTGCATTTCAGGTTTATGGGCAAGGGCGATAAATTCCGGAATAACGGAAGGGGGCAGTCCGTCTGCGGTGAAAAAGTTCATATCTTCAAATACTTGAATGGCTGTGCTTATGCCGGAACCTGAAAGTCCGGTAATGATAATCACTTCAACCTCGTTATTGTTTTTATCTTCTGGCGTGTCCATACAAAATTGTCCGTATAAAAAAAGGGAGCAGTCTTGCCACTCCCTGAGATAGTTTGTTCGGAATATCAGACAATAGGGTCGATTATGCCGAAATCTCCGTTATTTTTACGGTAAATGACATTTATGCGTTCAAGGTCGGCATTGATGAAGACTAAAACTTCGTTGTCGCTTTGCTGGAGCTGCATAATCGCTTCGTCCATGTGCAAAGGCTTCGGAGCGAAGTTTTCTTTGCCGTTGACAACTTGGATACCGTCTTCTTCAAGAATGTCATAGCTGTAAATATCGACATTGACATCGCGGCTTTTTTGGCGGCTGTGCAATTTTTCTGAAGAACGGCGGACTTGCGAACTGATCTTGTCGCTGATCATATCAATAGTCGCATACATATCTTTTGATGATTCGGCGGCATTAATGTTGAGTCCTTCGCCTGTAAGGGAAATTTCGGCTTTGTGGTGGAATTTGTCCACACTTAAGATTACCTGCATTTGCAGTGCGGGCGATTTTCCCAGAAAGCGGGTGATTTTTTCAAAACGGCGGCGCGCGTATTTTTTAAGATGTTCGGAGGGCTCGAAGTTTTTGAAAGTAAAGTCTATATTCATAGCTTACCTCCTGTAATGGAGTGAATTTCAGAAAGCTGCCTTTCTGATTTTAAATAGATTATAACGAGTATTTTTTATTTTGTCGATAAGAAAATATAAAATAAAAAAGCTTGTTATTTTTAACAAGCTTTTCTGAATGTTATTGTATTTTATGCGCGGTTAGAACTTCGCCTTGAAGTTATCGTATTCCGCTTGCAGGGATTCCATAAGTTCTTTTACGGAAACAATGGATTTTATTTTGTTCACATTCGTTCCGCAAAATGCAAAGCCTTTTTCCAAATTGCCGCGCATCGCCGCAATAAGGGCGGCAGCGATGCAATAAGGGGTCTTCTCCTGCGTACAGGTGCTTACGCAGTGGAATGCGCAGGAAACAGGACGTTTCTTTCCGTCACGGACAGCCTCGATGAAACTGTTGAACAACGCTCTGCCGGGCATACCCACGGGACTGTTGATAATGGTGATGTCTTCCTCTTTTGCGTTCACAAAGGCTTCTTTGAATTTTATATCCGCATCGCATTCGTTGGTTGCAACAAAACGTGTGCCCATTTGTACGCCGGAAGCGCCAAGCGCCATGATATTCGCAATGTCTTCGCCGGAGTAAATCCCGCCGCCGGCAATAACCGGAATTGCCTGTCCTTTTTTGTCTTCCAAGGCTTTTACCGTTTCAACGACTTCGGGAACAATATGTTCGAGGCTGTGGTTGGGGTCCGTTATCTCTTCATATTTATACCCCAAATGTCCGCCGGCTTTCGGACCTTCGACAACGAAAGCGTCGGGAAGAAGTCCGGTTTTTGATTCCCATTTCTTGGCGATGACGGAAGCTGCGCGGGCGGAGGAAATAATGGGGACGAGTTTGGTTTTAAATTCTTCTTTTTTTTCTTCACAGGTCGCCAAAAGGATTTTAGGCAGGTCCATGGGCAGGCCTGCTCCGGAAAAGATAATATTCGCACGGCTCTCAATGGAAGCTTTCACCATTTCTTTGAAAGTGGTCAGGGCAACCATGATGTTTACGCCTAAAATTCCGTTCGGGCTGAGGGCGCGGGCTTTTTCAATTTCATTTTTTAATGCGCGCACATTCGCTTCAACAGGGTTTTTGACAATATCAGGTTCACGCATGCCGATCATAGCACCTGCGATAACGCCTATGCCTCCTTGGTTTGCAACAGCGGAAGCAAGCCCGGAAAGAGAAATGCCAACTCCCATGCCACCTTGCACAATGGGTAATTTAGCAACAAGGTCGCCGATGGTAAGACTTGGAAAAGACATAGTATTTCCTTTTGTTATTAGTTAATCAAAATTGTCTAAGGCAACTGCATGATAATGAATTATCATAAGATAATCAAGAATTATCTAAGGAAAATAATTTTCTTCAAATGAATTTATATTTTTGAGTAATTATTCTATAAGGGAAAATTCGCCTTTGAAAAGTGTTCCGAAATGTGTGGAGCACGATAAATAATCGCTTTCAAGGTGGCTGACCAATATGCTTTGCAAAGAAGTTTCAGCGATTTTGTATTCTAAAAATTCTTTGATTTCCTGCTTGTTTCTGGGGTCGAGCCCGGAAAAAGGTTCATCAAGGAGCAAAAGGGCAGGGTCGCCGATAATTGCGCGGGCGAGAAGCACTTTGCGGGCTTGTCCGGTAGACAGGGAACGGAAGGGGCGGTTGGTTAAATGCCCGAGATTGAGCTGATAGATCAGTTCTTGGATTTTTTGTTCTTCTTCGCTCGTTTTTTCCCGGTATACGCCGATATTTCCGTCAAATCCCGCAAAAATGATATTGAACACAGTATCGTTGAACGTATAATGGATTTGCAGGGAATCGGAAACAAAGCGGATTTTTTTCTTGATTTCATCCAAAATGGTCAGGGGAACCGGGGGAGATTGGATATTTTGATACCAATTCCGGGTAATCGTTCCGCCGTGGGCGATGGGCAAAAATCCTAAAATACCGTTGAGCAATGTGGATTTTCCCGAACCGTTATGCCCGATGAGCGTCCATTGTTCTTTGGGTTTGATATGCCAGTTGACATGTTTGACAATTTCGGCATGTTCCAAATAAATGCTTGCGTTTTCAAGGATGATTTCCATTGCCTGATCTTGGTTCTTCTCAATGTGCCGCAAAGGAATAGGCTGATATTGTTCGGCGATTTTCATAAGCTCGCTGGGATTGTCGTTATCAATGGCGGTGAGTCTGCCTTGTTTCATCTCATAACAGCGCTTGATATAGGGAGGCAATGGAAAAAGGTGGGTTGTCAAGACAATGGTGGGCTTATGCGCCAATTTGCTTGCGGCAAGTTTTTCCAAGGTGTTCCAGAAAAGTTTTTGCGTTTCCCCGTCTAAACCGTTCAGAGGTTCATCAAGCAAAATCACGGGGCTTTTTTTCATAAGCGCTCTTGCTATGAGCATAATGCGGAGCTGCCCTTGGGAAAGTTTGTTGATAGGCGTGTAAAGTAAATATTCTGCACCTAATTGTTTTGCAATTTCAACTGCTTGCAGTATTTCTTCCGTGTCAGGTTCCCGATAGAGGATATAATCGTTGCTGCAGGCTGCCAAGACAATTTCAAGGCAATTCACTTTCCAGTCCTGCCGGGCATAATAATCTTGCTCCTTGGGGGAAATGATAGCGCATATTTCACGAGCCGAAAGGGGAGAATCGCTTGCCTTGCCGTTTTCATACCAATAAATTTTTCCGCCGTTTTTGGGACTTGGATAAATTTCTCCGCGCATTATTTGCAGGAACGTGGATTTTCCTGCACCGTTTTCACCGATAATTGCGACATGTTCCCCTTGGTTTAAGGTAAAACCGATATGGTCAAGGGCAGTGATTTCTTCTTTGTTTTCAGTGTGATAAGTAAAACTTAAATCTTGTATTTCAATGAGTTTGGGCATATCAGAGCGCTACTGTGATTTGAGTGTTGTTTTCAAAATAATTTTGTTCCGTAAAGCCGTATTCTTTGGCGTACTCATGCAGCATGCCGATATTTTTGGCAATTGTGTTGACGCAATGCCCGTCGGAGGCGAACGTGATTGGAATATCAATATCTTTTGCTATTTCCATAAGTGTTCTGCAAGGGTAAATTTCCTGGCAAGGTTTGCGTAAGCCGGCTGAAGAAATTTCCATGCAGAGTTTGTTTTCTTTACAGGCAAGAAGCGCGTCTTCCGCAAGGCTTTTGTTGTTTTTTATCCATTCCGCAAAGGTTTCCCGGCTGAAAATCTTAATCAGGTCGGGGTGCGCCACGATATGAAACAGTTTGCTTTCCGCCATTTTTATCATGGTCTTGTAATAGGCGGCATAATAGGCGTGTTTTTCTTGCTTGGACAAGTTTACCCAATGGGAAGCTTGGTCGTCAAATCCCCATTTTTTGATAAAATGAATGCCTGCGATGACATAATCAAAAGAATGCCTTTCCATGCATTCCTGCATGAAATCCGGTTCGTCTTCCAGCCAGTCGAGTTCCAAAGCCAGCAATATCTTGTTTTCTTTCCGTTCTTGTTTTATTTTTTCGACTTCATCAAGATAATCCTGAAAATGCTTGTTTAAATGTTCACGGTATTCATTGGTGTAATCGTACCCTGAAGGACGCGGGGAATGTTCGCTGAAACCGTGTACGTCCAAGCCCGCTCTTCGTCCCGCCTGGAACATTTCAAAAACAGTATTGCTGCCGTGTCCGTAACAAGTGTGTGTGTGTAAATCGATAAGCATAAAAACTCACTGTAAGAGGCAAGAATTTATCGGAAATCCTTGTTTATGAAAATGAATGAAAATTTCAGCGCATGCCGCGGCGTCTGAAAGTGCATGGTGATGCTGCAGATTTATTTGCAAGGCGCTGCAAACACAATCCAAACTGTTTTTTTGCAGCTGCAAAAATTTTCTGGAACCTTTAAGTGTACAATAAAAAGGAATTTCCGGGGGACGGATGGCATAGGCGTTTGCCGTACCGTACAAAACACCTTTGTCGAATTGGGCATTATGGGCAATGAAAGCTTCCGTGCCTTTTAAAAACGCTTCAATATCATGCCATTGCTCGGCAAAATTCGGCTGATTTTTAAGCATATCCCATGTGATTCCGTGAAAATAAGCATATTTTATCCAGGAACGCGGAGGGCGGATAAGCCGGTAAAAGCTGTCAATGATGCAGGTGTCCTGCATTTTAACCAAACCTACGGCGCAGGCGCTGTCTTTACCGTTGTCGGCGGTTTCAAAGTCAATGGCGGTATATATCATATCAGACCCGTATTCCGCAATCTTCTCACATCGCCGACACGGATGGTCATGCGTTCCTTATCAAAATATTCAAGCACCGGAATGGCATATTTTCGGGTAAGCCCTTTGGAAAGTTCCTTGAAGTCACCGGGGCTCATATCTTGGTTGTTTTTGAAAAATTGCAGGATATTATTTTTTATTTCCGCAAGTTCCGTACTGAGAAAATACATGCCCTCCGTGATTTTTATAAGCTTATGTTCCTGGATGAGCAAAGCGAGCACATCAAGAAGTTCTTTTTGGGGAACGGAATATTTCTCTATGAGTTCCTTCAAGAGGGGAGGATTTTGCGGATTTTGCATAAATTCATCATAAAGGTTTGTTTTGAGCGTATGTTCATGGCTTTTTAATGCAATATTGTGTTCTGCCAAGCATACCCCGTCTTCAAAAACGGCGATTCGCTTTTGTTTGATTAATGTTTCCAAAACATAATGGGCTAATTTGGGCTGTTCAAAATGCGAAAGCAAAGAGGCTTTCGGCATATATTGTTTCAATGGTTCGTTTTGATGGTATTTTTGGAGTATTTCAAGCATGGCTTGTTCATGCTCAAGGGCATAAGGGGCAGCCAGATAGGTTTTATTTTCCTTGTCATAGGAAATACAGCGTTTTTGGGCTGTTAATTGCTGCAAAGCCTTATCAAGGTCTTTCTCGTCAAGATTGCACAGCAGGGTTAACCGCCTGAGGGAAATTCCCGTTTTATTGCCGCATTTGAGCTGTTCATACAGGGCGTTGTTCCGTGTGTTTTCATCAAGAAAATCCTGTTCCAAGCTCAGGAGATTTTCCGGGTCGGGTATTTCCCTGAGTTTTGGAAAATGGGGTAAGGGATTGATGATGGAAGCTCCTGCGATGGTTTGCAAAGGAGAAAAATTCCGTAAAATGCATTTGTCCCCGAAAACGCCGCACATCGGTTCGGAAAATTTAACTTCGCAAAGGCATGTTTCGTTCGGCTCCAGTTTGTTTTTATCTTTTAAGTAGAGTTTTGCCATGACTTCTTTTGTGCCGTGGTGGAAATGGATTTCCGTCCTGTTGCGGATCGGCTTTGGCGAAGCGGAAAGGCAATGAAGTTTTACAAGCCAGCGGGCAGAAGGGAAAAGGGTTTGAGGATAGGTGACGGTGTTGCCCCGCTCGATGTCACTGACTTCAATATTGGCTAAATTGACGGACGTTCTGTTTCCGGCAAGGGCTTTTTCCAAGTTTTGTCCGTGGCTTTGGACAGAGCGGATTTTGCTGGGTATGTTTCGGGGCATAATGCAAACTTCATCGCCAACGCGGGCGGAACCGGAAAGAAGCGTGCCGGTGACGAGCGTTCCATGACCTTTCAGGCTGAAAACCCTGTCGACGGGCAAACGAAAAATATTATTCCTGCGTTTGGGGCGTATAGTATGATTTTTTTCGATAATAGCCTGCTTGAGTTCTTCCAAGCCTTCGCCCGTATGGGAGGAAACAGGAAAAATCGGGGCATGTTCCAAAAAAGAGCCTTTGACGAACTCCTGAATATCCTCTTTTGCAAGCTCAAGCATTTCATGGTCAACCATGTCTTTTTTGGTAAGCGCGATGATTCCGTTTTGGATACCCAACAGGGAACAAATTTCCAAATGCTCCCGTGTTTGAGGCATAACCCCTTCATCCGCAGCTATGACGAGAAGGACGAAATCAATGCCATAGGCGCCTGCCACCATATTTTTGATGAATTTTTCATGTCCCGGAACATCGATAATGCCCATGCGGAGCTTTTGCCCGTTTTTTTCCGGCAAATCAAAAAAGGCAAAACCTAATTCAATGGTAATTCCTCTTTTTTTTTCTTCCGTCAATCTGTCGCATTGAATGCCGGTCAGTGCTTGGATAAGCGTTGTTTTTCCATGGTCGATATGCCCGGCGGTTCCCATTATTATTGCCATAAGAGCCTGCTACCGGACATATTGCGGAATATTTATCAAAATATTGGTGGTAAAAGAAGAAATTCTTTCCAATATCCAAGGAAAGGAATAAATAAGCATGCCGAATATCACACAAAGCTTGGGAATAAACGTAAGGGTCTGTTCTTGGATTTGCGTTGCCGCTTGAATGATGCTGACTATAATTCCGACAGAAAGCCCGGCTAACAGCATGGGCAGAGCGAGGCTGAGGGTAAGTTCTATGGCGCTCCGCATAAAACCGATAACAAATTCTGGACTCATAACACTACCTCAGAATAAAAAACTGTTTACAAGTGAACCGATGATCAAGTTCCAGCCGTCCACAATAACGAAGAGGAGAAGTTTAAAAGGCATGGAAACCATCATGGGCGGAAGCATCATCATACCCATGGCGAGCAGGGTGCTGGATACGACCATATCGACAATGAGGAACGGAATATAGATTAAAAAACCGATGCTGAACGCTGTTTTCAATTCGCTGATCACGTAGGCTGCCGCAAGCATGATAGTCGGTACTTCATCCTTGTTTTGGGGGGCGTCCATTTGAGCGATAGAATAAAAAAGGGACAAATCTTTTTCCCGCGTGTGTTTAAACATGAAATTCCTGAGGGGGATTTCCGCCCGCTGCAAGGCTTCATCAAAACCGATCATTTCCTGCAGATAAGGCTGCAAGGCGTTGTCATTGATATCTTTCCCCACCGGATACATGATCACGACGGACATGAAAATAGCCAAACTCGCCAAAATTTGCGTGGGGGGAATTTGCTGTATGCCCATGGCTTGGCGCAGGAAGTGGAAAACAATGATGATCCGGGTGAAACTTGTCACTGTCATGGCAATGGCGGGGGCAAGGGAAAGAATGGTGAAAAGAAATAAGATTTCCAAACTTAATGCCACGGCGGAAGGTTCGACTTCACCGCCTGCGAGGGTCATGGTGAACGTGGGAACTTCCGCAAGGGCTTGAAAAGGAAGAAGAACGAAACTAAGCGTCAGTATTGTCTTTATGGGCAGTTTGCCGCATAAGTTCTTCAAATGTTTCAGCATGGTTTATTCCTGTTTTTGAAAGCAAATTAATATTTTTTTCCGTAACGCCAAGTATGAGCCTTTCATCAAGAACTTTGACAATAACAACACTTTTTCCCGGTCCCAAAGGGATTTGTCCCTCAAGGTACATGCTGTCGCGGGGAAGGAGTTTTTGATTGGGTAAAAATCTTCCGTTGCCGTATTTTCGCATTAATTTGAGGATATACCAAAAGACGAACAAAAGCAAAAGCATTATGCCAAGCCCTTGAAAATAATTTCCCCATGTTGTGCTTGGAGTGTTTGTTGCGCTTGGTGTGCTCGGCATTTCTTTTGATGCTGCAAAAACTTCCTGCTTTTGGACTTGGTTCAAGGGAGTTTTTTGTTCTTGGGCAGTATTCGTGTCTTTGCTTTGTTCTTCTCTTGCTACGTCATTTTGAACAGGATCGGGGGCGGCGAAAGAGTCTTGTGCGAAAAGACTGATTGTGAAAATGAGGCAAAAGGAAAGGAAAAATATGCTTATTGATTTCATGGTGTTTTTTTAACCTAAAAAAAAAGAGATAACAAGTATCTCTTTCATAAAAAATTTTAGCTTAGCTGTGTTATTCGTTCGATTGGACTGATGATATCGGTAAGGCGGACGCCGAATTTTTCGTTGACGACAACAGCTTCGCCGCGGGCGACAAGTTTGCCGTTAACGAAAATTTCCAAGGGTTCGCCGGCTAATTTGTTCAATTCAATAACGGAACCTTGTCCTAATTGGAGCAAGTCTTTAATCAGAAGTCTTGTTTTGCCAAGTTCTGCGGAAACATCAAGAGGAATGTCAAGAATGAAGTCAAGTTCCCTCTTTTGATTGTCTTGGGGAGTGATTTTTGCGACATCGGTCAAGTTTTTATATGAAGGTTCTGAAACTTCCGCCGCAAGCTGTCTGTTTTTTTTCTTTGACTGTTCCTGTTCGTCGGTAGCTAAGGCAGCCGCCCATTCTTCCGCTAATTTTGCGTCATCATCGGCAGGGGCGTTTTCACCAAAATTTTCCTCATCAAGTTCTTTATTGTTTTCCGCTTCCGCTTCCAGACTGGCTGCCCATTCCGCCGCCAGTCTTTCGTCTTCAGACATTTCTTCTTGGCTCATAATTTTATCCTTTAGTTAATGACAAATTCATTAAAATAAATTTGAACAACACGAGGAACACCTAAAATTTGGTTAAGGCGTGTTGAAATTTCATTTTTCACTTTCAACTTGCCTTCTGTCGTGGAAAGTTCAGAATAGGTTTTGCTTGAAAGCAAAATAATGATGGAATCGCGTATGCGTGCTTTTTGTTCCTCAAGAGCTTCGGCGGCATCTTTTGTGCTCAGCTCTATGTCAAAACCGACTTTTAAGTACCGTATACTGTCTTTATCGGCTAAATTTATCGTTACAGTAGGGATGGTGACGATATTTAATAAAGTTTTCGTAGGAGCGATTTGTTCACGGAGATTTTTCACGTTTTCCACAAGGGAATTTTCTTCTTTGGGTTTTTCAGCCGGAGCTTCTGCTGTTTGGGTCTGCTGCGGGATTTCCGTGTTCACAGGTTCCGGCACACGGAGATTTAACCACCAATACGTGGCTACGCCGCCTAAAATGAGCAGGAGCAGGATAAGAAGAATAATGATGAGTTTCAATTTGCTTTTTTTCTTGGGTTGTTCTTGATTTGTCGGTTCATTTGCCATATTCATTCTCCAGTGCCGTAACTATACAGAAAATTTGTAAAAAGGCAATATGTTTAATATTGTTTGCGGGGACCGAAAATGTCCGTACCAACACGGATGATTGTCGCTCCTTCTTCAATGGCGACGGGAAAATCCGCACTCATGCCCATAGACAAATGGGGCAGTGTCATATTCAGTTCTTTTTCGATTTTTTCTTTTAATTCTCTTAATTGAATGAAATAAGGGCGTGTGTGTTCCGGATTGTCGTCCAAAGGAGGCAAACACATGAGCCCGCAGAGTTTTAAAGCGGGAATTTGAAGAACTTTTTGAGCAAAAGGAAGAACTTCTTCAGCAAGCAGTCCTGATTTTTGTCCTTCCCGTCCGATGTTCACCTGCAACAGAACATCTTGGCGCTGGTTGCTGTTTTGTGTTCGTTTTTCAAGTTCTTTCAATAAGGAATCGGAAGCCAAACTTTCGATAAGGCTGAATTTGCCAATGATTTCTTTTGTTTTTTTGCTTTGTACCGGACCTATGGCATGCCATTTTAAATCCGGACGCAGAGCAATTTTTTCCAGCGCTTCCTGGATATAATTTTCACCGAATTCTTTTTGTCCAAGTTCCGCAACTTCCATAATCGCCTCAATGGGGTGGAATTTTGAAACGGCGACAAGGGTGACTTCTTCTTCCTTCCGTCCTGCTTTTTTGCAGGCTTCATGTACGCGTTCCTTAACTTTAAAATACCGTTCCGCAAGTTCGCTCATGGTGTTTCTCTCTGTTTTTAAAGCATTTCTTCAGTATATAAATTAATTTCTTCAAGCCAGTTTTCTTTGACTTTCACCCAAAGCTCCAAATGGACTTTGCCCCCGATAAGCTCCTGAATGTCTTTGCGGGCGAGCGTTCCGATCTCTTTAATGGTCGTTCCTGCACGTCCTATGACCATGGCTTTGTGGGAAGAGCGCGCAACATAAATGACCGCATTGATAATGGTTTGATTTTTTTCAGGAATTTCTTCCCAGTGTTCAATATCGACGGCAGTCGTGTAGGGGACTTCTTGGCGCAAATGGTCGAAAACCTTTTCGCGGATGATTTCCGCACACAAAAAACGGGTCGGTGCGGTTGAAAGTTGGTCTTTCGGAAATTGGGGCTCACCTTCCGGCATTGCGTCGATAAGCATTTTTTTGAGTTCCGCTATGCCGTCTTTTTGTGCTGCGGACAAAGGATAGAGCGTTGCTTTTGGCAAATCCTCATGCAATTTTTCCAAAAGGGGCAGCATTTTCGCCTTATCGGCGAATAAATCCACTTTGTTGACGATGATGAAAACAGGGCGTTCCTCTTGTGCGAACGCCATTTTGAAAGAAGCTATATCACGCTCCAAAAATTCCGGTTTTCGGATGTATAAATCGGAATCAAGCACCATCATAATCGCATTGGCGGTGGACAAGCTTTGCCATGTCGCCTGAATCATCTGTTTTCCAAGAGGTCCGCGCATTTGATTTTTATCATGGTGCAGTCCCGGCGTATCCATGAAAATCACTTGGGCGTTGTCTTCGGAGCAAATACCGATAATGCGGTTTCTTGTTGTTTGCGGTTTGCTGGTGACAATACTTACTTTCTGCCCGATAAGAGCATTGGTGAGTGTTGATTTTCCGGCATTTGGCGGTCCCATGAGGACAACCCAGCCGCAGCGATGTGATTTAGCCATGTGTAAAACTCCAAAAAGGGGTGATGGTGTGTGAATATTCTTGCCGTGAAAAATTATCTTCTAAAAAATCTGTCAATTCCCACATTTCTTTTCCGTGGTCGTATCCCAGCAAATGGGCGAGCCCATGGGCGAGAAGCCGTACCGCATGGGTCTGGGGATTTTGTCCGTACAAATATGCTTCACGCAAAAGCGTGTCAATGCTTAAAATGAGAGTTCCCAAACTGCTGCGGTTTTTCATAATGGCGGATTGCGCTTTGCCGATGAATACCGTTTTGCTGTCGTTTTCCGGAAAGCTCAGAATATTGGTAGGTCCATAAGCATTCATTTGCTCTTTGTTGTAAGAAATCATATCGTTATCTTTGACAACTAGCAAGGTTAATGTACAGTTTTTAAAAGAAAAATTTTTATGCGTTTCTAAAAGACCGAGAAAAAGAACAAGTATTTCTTCCCACAGTTTTTTGGGATAGGGGGGGAGGCTGTCAATTCTTATGTCATACTTGTTTTTCATCATGCGGCGTATTTATTGGATTTTTTGTTTTTCTTCTCTGTTTTCCGGTTTGCTTTCCGTTTTAGTTTCAGATTTGTTTTCTGAATTTTTTTGTTCTTCTTTCGTATTGGGATCGTTGATTTTTATGGTCGGATAACTGATTCTTTGGTGGTTTAATGCGATAAGCGTCCGTGTAAATCCATCAATGAGCTTTGTTAAGTCTTTAAACGTCAGATCCGCTTCGTCAAGCTGTCCCTCCGCATAGATGTTTTTTACCAGCGTTTCAACGGAGCTGCTTATTCTTGCGGAACTTGGGTCCGGCATGGAGCGGATTGCGGCTTCCAAGGTGTCAGCCATCATGAGGATTGCGGCTTCTTTGGTTTGCGGGCGCGGACCTGAATAGCGGAAGTCCGCTTCTTTCGGGTTTTCTCCGGCTTTGACCGCCTTGTGGTAAAAATACATGGGCATTCTTGTTCCGTGGTGCTGGCAAATCATGTCCGTAATTTCTTTGCCGAGCTTATGCAGTTCGGCAAGTTCGATGCCGAATTTCACATGGGAAAAAATAATCAGACAGCTCATGCGGGGAGAAAGCTTGTCATGGGGATTGACACCGTCGAACTGATTTTCACTGAAATAGTGCGGATGTCCGAGTTTTCCGATATCATGGTACAATGCTCCGACTTTCGCCAATAAGCTGTTCGCCCCTATGGCTTTCGCCCCTGCTTCCACGAGGTTGGAAACAACCAGGCAGTGGTGGTATGTTCCGGGGGTTTCCATCATGAGTTTTTGCAGAAGAGGGTGGTCAAGGTTCATAAGTTCCATGAGCCGGAACCGTGTGGTGTAACCGAACATCATTTCCAAAATCGGACTGAGGGCAAAGAGAATGACAATGGATAAGATTGCATTCGCCGCAAGCAGATAAATGAGCGTAAGGTATTTGGTAGGGGATAATCCCATGATGAGTGCGGAAGAAAAACCGGTGATCAGCAAGGCGGTGAAAAGCGGGATAACGCTCCAGACAACGTCTTGGCGTGACTGTGAGCGTAAAATCAGCCAAGTATTGATCATGGAACTGACAAAATAGAATAAAAATAAGGAAATGTCACCTTGGAAAAGAAGGCAGGTATAGAAAGATACCAAAAATCCGATGACGCAGTAGCGGCGGGCGGCGAAAATAAGCACGGCAAGCCCCGCAATACCCGAAATCGGAAAGAAATACGCAAGCAGGCTGAGGGAAAGTTCCGAAGAAAACGACTGCCCGAAAAGGACAAGACTTCCTGCTCCCATTCCGACCAAGATTAAAATCACGGCAATGAACAATTGGTCTTTTGAGTGGAGAATACGGCCTTTTTGTCCGGAGGGGGTCATAAAAAGTCCGAGCATTAAAATCAGGCTGAGTAAAAATGTTCCGGCTGTCTTATAAAAATTGAAATTGGTGCTTGTGTTGTTAAAAATTGCCTGCATTTTCAACTGTGCTTCACGGGTGACGATATCGCCCTTGCGCACAATGACTTCGCCTTTGTGAATTTGAAAATAAATGGGTTTGATGGAATCTAGGACGGCTTGGGTCTTATCATTGGTTTCTTTTTGATTTAAAGAAAGGGTCGGGGCAAGAAAATGAGGGAAAATTTTTAAAAATGCCTGTTTGGAATTTTCAGAAATTTCTAAATTCGCTCTGATTTGATTGCCCATGGCGACGGTGAGGGAAGACAAGTCGATAAGTCCGGTGCTTGTGGAGCGTAAGCGTTCCGCAAGGGTTTGGGTGTCACGGATTAGAATTGAATTGGGAGTATTGTATAAAATTCTGCTGTCAGCCAAAATGCCATCGGACAGTCTGGAATCAATCCATGGAAGAAGCGTGTCAAAGGCGAAGTCTTGAGGTTTTGCGGCGGCAAGCGATTTGAATTCTTCCAAACTGACATTCGTATCATAAGTTGAATTGAATTGTTTTTGAATTTTTTCCAATCCGTTTATATCGTTATGGATGGAAAAGGTATTGATAGCGTGCAGCAAATTGAGAATTGCTTCTCTCACATGGGTGGCGACTTCACGGTTATAGTCAAAAACAAGGGGCTGGATGGCTCGGATTTTATCCCGGCGGTTTTTGGTTCCCTCTTCATCTTCGACAAGAAAATCCCGTTTTGCAACGACGGTTTCATCGGCAATTTCTCCCGCGACAAAAAGGACAGGGCTGTCATTGTGAGGAATACCGATAAAAAAAGCCAGTAAAAGGGCTGTGCCGAGCAAAGAAAGCATGCCGTAACCATGGTCATGGTATAAAAGCATGCCTTTGATATGGATGTACAGTTGTTTTAAATTTAATTGGTTAGCTTTCATTATTTTTCATGCTGTTGTCGGAAAGGTCTTCATTTTTCATTTTGGTATCGAAAATGTCATATGCATCGACAATTTGTCCCACAAGGGGGTGACGTACGACATCGCTTTTTTTAAAATGGATAAATCCGATTTCCGGGATATGTTTCAATAATTTCAATGCATGGATAAGACCAGATCTTGTTTCGCCTTTTTTTTCTCCCTCCTGCAATTGGCTCACATGGATGGGAGGTAAATCTATCTGTGTAAGGTCGCCTGTGATAATCGCCCGCGAGCCGTATCCCAAACGGGTTAAAAACATTTTCATTTGTTCACGGGTGGTGTTTTGCGCCTCATCAAGAATAAGAAATGCCTCGTTGAGGGTTCTGCCCCGCATGAACGCAAGAGGGGCGACTTCGATTTGTCCGCTTTCCTGCTTGGCAATCAGCTGGGCTGTACCGAGCATATCGCCTAACGCATCGTATAACGGGCGTAAATAGGGATTGATTTTTTCTTCCATATCTCCGGGCAAAAAGCCGAGTTTTTCTCCTGCTTCCACTGCCGGGCGCGTTAAAATAATCTTTTTTACCCGCTTGGCTTGGAGCATTGAAACAGCGGCTGCGACAGCCAAATAACTTTTGCCGGTTCCCGCCGGGCCTGTTGCGAAAATCATTTCTTTTTCGCGGATCAAATCCAAAAATATCTTTTGTGAATTATTGCGTGCCGTTATTGTTTTGCGGGGTGTGACAAGGGTATTTGACTGCGGAAAAAGTTCTTCTTCGGCGTTTGCTTTTAATTGTGTGTAAGCATCAATAAGGGAATGGGCATCCAATTCTTTTCCCTTTTGCAGGGTTTCATAGCTTTTTGCAAAAAGAAGCGCCAATTGCTCCTGTTCTTTTGCGGAATTTGCCGAAATGAAAAGTTCTGTTCCGCGTGTGCTGAAAGAAGCTCCGGAATATCGGCTGAGTTCTTTTAAATAAAGTTCCAGCGGACCAAAGAGCTGTTGAGCCAAACTCGGATCGTCAAAAGTGAGCGTTGTTGTGAAGGCTGTTTTATTGTTCATTTCAAATAGGTTATCAATAATTTCAGAAATGTACTCTATGCCAAAACGCGGTTTGAGTAAAGCATTTTAAAAGATTGTTAATGCAGCATGTTATACTGATATTTTTTTCAGAATGGGTAAAGAAAAGCCCCGAAAGGGGCTTGTTCAAATAACTTTATTGAGGGCGTATTCAAGTATGCCTTCAGCGCCTTTTTCCCGAAGTTTCGGGATTAAATCCCTTACTAAATTCTTGTCCACAACCGTTTCCAAAGAAAGCCATTCGCAATCTTTCAAGCTTGCGACCGTGGGGGAATTAAGCGCAGGCAAAAGGGCGAGAATTGCATCGAGTTTTGCCGCGGGAGCGTTCATTTTTATCCCTACGAGCGACTCCGCTTTTAATGCGCCCTGCAAAAGGAGATTGATTTGTTCTATTTTTTTGCGTTTAACAGGGTTTTCGTAAGCCGCCCGGTTTGCAATGAGAACGGTGTTCGTAACAAAAACTTCGTCGATGACACGCAGATTATGCGCTTTTATGGTCGTTTCCGTTTCTGTGACTTCAACGATAGCGTCCGCCAAGCCTTCCACGACTTTTGCTTCTGTCGCTCCCCATGAATAATTAATTTGCACGGGAATACCGAGGCGCTCAAAGTATTTCTGCGTTACGCCTTTGAGTTCTGTCGAAATGCGTTTGCCTTTCAAATCTTCCGGTTTTTGATAGGGAGAATCGCCTGCGACGGCTAAAACCCAACGGGCGGGTCTGTTGGAAACTTTTGAATAAACAAGGTCGGCAATATGGATGACGGGAGAATTTTCACTTTTCATGTCGATTCCCATTTCCTCTATCCAGTCTTTTCCGGTCAAGGCAAGGTCAAGAATACCGTCTTGGATGTAATGGGGGATTTCTTGAACCCGGCAAAGGCGGGCGGTTATTTCCGGGTCATCAATATCAGGAAAGTAATTTCGGATATGTTTGCGGATTTTCCAGCCTGCGCGGTCAAAAAGGGAAATGGTGGGATCTTCGAGCGAACCTTTGGGAAGACCAAGTTTAAGCTGATTAGGCATAGTTTCCTCTTACTTTTTGTATATTAATGTTGGGTGTTTCAATTGTTTGAAACAGTAAGATACGATACCGTTTTTCAATTCCCTGAAAAAGCAGGAATGATATCCCTCATGGCAAGCTATGTCGCCGATTTGCTCCACTTTCAGAAGCAGAGCGTCGCTGTCGCAGTCCAGACGGATGGAATGTATTTTTTGGATATGTCCGGAAGTTTCCCCTTTATGCCAGAGCCTTTGTTTGCTTCTGCTGTAATAGTGGGCTTCCCCTGTTTCCAATGTTTTCTGGTAGGCCTCTTCATTCATGTAAGCAAGCATGATAACTTCATTGGAATGAATATCCTGCACTACGGCAGTGATAAGTCCGCCGCCTTTTTTAAAATTGGGTTCAAATGGGATTTTCATGACAATTTTCTACCTTGTTCCGCGACTGTTGCATGACTGTTCTGTTGGCATGAGGCAAAGGGATTAGCGTGCAAAAGAAACTGCCCGGCGCTCCCTGATCACGGTAACGCGGATTTGTCCTGGGTAAGTCAATGTTTCTTCAATTTTAGCAACAATATCTTTGCAAAGCAAATATGCCCTGTCGTCATCGATGTTGTCGGAATTAACCATAACGCGGAGTTCGCGTCCGGCTTGAATGGCATATGCTTTGGAAACACCGTCAAAACCGGTGGCGATTCCTTCAAGTTCTTCAAGACGTTTGACATAGCTTTCCATCAATTCTTTTCTTGCTCCCGGACGGGCGGCGGACAAGGAGTCTGCTGCCTGCACAAGAACAGCAAGGGCGGTTTCCGGATGCTGGTCTTCATGGTGGGCCGCGATGGCGTGGATGATTTCTTTGCTTTCACCGTATTTTTTGGCGATATCAGCCCCGATCAACGCGTGGGACCCTTCGACTTCATGGTCGACCGCTTTGCCTATGTCATGGAGCAGACCTGCGCGTTTCGCTTTTTTCACGTCCATGCCGAGTTCCGCTGCCATCATGCCGCAAAGCGCGGAAACTTCCAAAGAGTGCTGCAAAACGTTTTGGGTGAAGCTTGTTCTGTATTTCAATTGTCCGAGCAAGCGGACGATTTCCGCATGAATACCGTGCACGCCGGCGTCAAAGGTCGCCTGTTCGCCGACTTCGCGGACTTGGATATCAAGTTCTTCTTCACATTTTAAGACAATATCTTCAATGCGCGCAGGGTGTATTCTGCCGTCTTGGATAAGTCTTTCAAGCGCCATGCGGGCTACTTGGCGGCGCATCGGGCTGTATGCGGATAAAATGACTGTTTCCGGCGTGTCGTCAATAATGAGGTCGACGCCGGTAGCGGCTTCGATAGCGCGGATGTTTCTGCCTTCACGACCGATGATACGACCTTTCATATCTTCGCTTGGGAGCGGAACCGCCGTGACCGTTTGTTCGCCGACGTAGTCGCCCGCATAGCGCTGTATCGCCCCTGCAATGATTTCTTTCGCTTTTCTGTCCGCATTTTCCTTGGCTTCCGTTTCAATGACACGGACGATATGGGCAGCTTCATGGCGGGTTCTTGCTTCAATTTCCTGGAATAAGCGGGCTTTGGCTTCTTCAACAGTCAGTCCGCAAACTTCTTGGAGTTTGCGTTCCTGCTCGTCCATGAGGTTTTGCAGTTCCGCTTCTTTTTCTGCCAGTTGCCGTTCTTTGGCTGCCTGTTCTTTCTCAAAGGCGATGATTTCGTCTTCTTTTTTGGTTACGCGTTCGATTTTTTCGTCAAGCCTTTCCGTAAGGTCTTGGACTTTGCGTTCACGGTTTTTTATTTCACGTTCCTGTTCGCGGTATTCAATTTCCATCGCCTTTTTTTGCTGCAAAATTTCATCTTGGCATTGAACCAATAATTCCTTTTTTTGCGCTGACGCTTCTTTTCTCGCTTCGTTAATAATGCGTGTCGCCAAATCTTTGGCGTCGCCCAAGCGTTTGGCTGTCACCCTGTTTTGTATGAAACAGCCGGCAACGATACCGACAATGGCAGTGAGAATAATACTGACGGATAATGAGATTATATACATTTTTTCCTCTTTATAAAAAAGCCTTTAAAAAATAAAATCAAGCGGTAATGCTTGATTGCTGGCGTATTGCAAGGGTATTTAACAGATAAGGGAAGATTTAATGTGAAACCCCAAGATGCCGTGACCAATAAGGGCACGTGACCTGGCTTGCCAGGGTGGGAATATCAGCAAAACTTCAGGCTTCCTTGCGGCAAGGCATGCACACCATTTTGTCTATCAACTCCCTAAAATCGCTTGTACGGCCGGCACCATTGAATTGCAACACGTACACCTCAGGGGATATATTTCAAATAATCCTATTGCGGATTATCAGGAATACAATCATCTATTTTTTTCAGCAAAGAAATAAGGAAAGTATTCAGGTTCTTAGCCTTGTCTTTTTGCTGCAATAAATCATCAGTAATACCTAAGAGCAAAATTGCCAATAATCTGTCACGAGTGAGATTACCGCCATGTACTTTTAGTTCTTCATAAAGGCTTTGCGCGTATTCATGGGCTTTTTGAACCCGTTCGCCGCTTGCTTCGGTTTTGAACGATACGTTCACCAGGTCAAAAGCATTGAGATTATATTCTTGCATAAAAATTGTTTATTCGGTTAAAACAGTTTCAATTTTTTGCATTAATACTTCAAGACGTTCTTTCACAAGTTGTACGTTTTGCTGTTCGCTCTTGAGCGTACCAATATATTGAGAACTTTCTTCCAATTTTTGTTCATAAGAGGAAAGCTGCTCTTGCAAAACCGAGTTTTCTGTTCTTAATCTTTCAATTTCCGCAAGTAATGCATCTACACGTTTTTCTAAAAGTTCTAAAAGTTCCATAAATTTTTTTTATCATAGCGAAGAATAAAAAGCAAGCCTTGGAAGTGAAATTTCCCAAATTTTCCAAAGAAAACATTTTATAATGAATGAAAAAGCAGGACAGAAAGAAATCCCGCCAATTCCCATAAGAGGCAATTTGTTCCCAAGAAGTCGCCGTTATAGCCTTTTTCTTTTTGAGCCAAGCGGTATAACGGCAGGGAAAAGAGAAAAGAAATCGTTGTGCAGATGATGATTAATGAGGCATTAAAGCAAAGGACTGAAAAAATGAAAATAAAAAAATACCATGCCGGTACGGAGCTTTTATTGAAATTTTCAAAAAGTATTTTTGAAAGGGAAAATTCTTGGTTTTGAGGTTCGTAAATTTGTGAACAAAAGGGGAGTGTCAATAAGCCCAATCTGCTCCAAAAACCGACAAAAATCATTTCTTCCATAAAGGACCAATAACTTTTTTGAGTGATATTTATTTCCAAAATTCGGCTTATGAGCGTCATTCCGAAGAGGAAATAGAAAATAAGCGCAAGCGCTCCGAAAGAACCTATTCTGCTGTCTTTCAGTATTTTTCTGAACTCTTCTCCTCTTTTGCCGCTTCCAAAAGCGTCGGCAACATCCGCCAGTCCGTCATGGTGAAGACCTCGGATAAGCAGGCAGCCGCAGAAGAGAAAAACAAGAGCGGAAAGAAGATAATTATTTAAAATTATTTGAAATAACAATGAAAAACAGGCGGAAAGAAAAAAAAGAACGGCTCCGACAAACGGATAGCAATATATGCTTTTTTGCATGGCCGCATGAGAATATTCTTTGCCTTTCACCAGAATGGTTAAAAAAGAAAAGGCAGCATGAAAATATTGTTTCATAACTGATTGCAAAAAAAGCAATATTTAGTTTTTGGTTGAAATATTGAACGTCAATGAATAAATTTGATGGAAAAAGTCCACATATTCAATATATACGTGGTTCGGAGTCACAATGCGCGCCGAGCTGAAATTCAAAATACCTTTCACTCCCGCTTCAATGAGCTGGTCGGCGGCTCTTTGAGCGCGTTCCGGCGGAGTTGTGATAATCCCAAGCTCGATACCCAGTTCGGGGACTTTTTCCTGCAAGCGCTTGGAGCAAAAAATTTCCAATCCGTAAGCGACTTCGCCGATTTTAAAAGGGTCGCAGTCAAAAGCTCCGACAATTCTGATGCCGCGGCGGTTAAATTCTTGGTGGTTCAATAAAGCACGACCTAAGTTTCCAACGCCGATAAGGGCTGTGCGCCATTCTCTGTTGGCATGAAGGCAGTCTTTAATCGCATCCAAAAGATAATCAACATAATAGCCCACCCCACGCACTCCAAACTCACCAAAATACGCTAAATCCTTACGGACTTGGGAAGCATTGACATCACAAGCTGTTGCAAGCGGTTCGGAGGAAGTAATTTTGATATTGTCTTTTTTCATTGTTTCCAAAACCTGCATATAGGTTGCAAGTCTTTGGATAGTCGCTCTGGGAATATGATCGTATTTTTGCATGGTGGAAAAAAGGGCTAAAAGTTAAGTACAAAAGGAACAAGTCCTTTTGTACTGTACAGTATTACATTTTTACGAAGAGTAAGATAAGGTCTATCAAAAGAGCATAAATACAAAGAGATTCGATAAATGCAAGACCTAAGATAAGGGATTGAGAGATTTTGCCGCTTGCTTCAGGATTGCGGGCAATACCTTCACAAGCAGATTTCACTGCAAGACCTTGACCGATACTGCAGCCTGCTGCTGCAAGCCCGATGCCGAGAGCTGTGCCTATGGCGATAAGACCGAAACCGGTGGAGAAAGCATCTCCTTCAGCTGCAAAAGCGACAGTTGCGAAAGAGAGCATCATAAGAGTGTTAAGTGCGGTAAGAAGTGTTTTACGCATTTCTAAATCCTTTATTTGTTATATTGTTTTGGTCAGTTGACCATTCCCCACTATTTTAATGGTTCCGCTGTTATTAATGGGCGTGTTCAATCGCACCCTTGATATAAATCAAAGAAAGAACGAATAAAATGAATGCCTGCAAGGTTTTTCCCAAAAGGAAAAGGAAATATAAAGGCACAGTGCCAAGCAGGGCGCCGATATAAATGCTTGCGCCGAAGCTGAAGAAAATAAGCAGCGTCATTTCTTCGCCGAAGATATTGCCGAACAGACGCAGGGACATGGAAAGAGGGCGTGCCAAATGGGAAATAATTTCAATAGGAAACATCAGGGGCATAAGGGCTTTGCTGGGACCTGTGAAATGTCCGATATAATGGAAGCCCCATGTTTTGATGCCGAGGTAGTTGTAATAAATGAAAACAAATAACGCCACGGAAACCGTCGTATTGAGGTTTGCCGTCGGAGCGTCGAAACCGGGAACAAGCCCGAGCATGTTCATGCTGAAAATATAAAGAAAAATTCCAATTAAAAGAGGAACATAACGACGTCCTTTTTCGCCAAGGGAGTCCACGATGAAATTTTCCAGTCCTCCGATGATGGCTTCAAAAAGCGATTGGGTCTTTCCCGGAATGAGGGAAATCCTTGATTTAACAAATAAACCGAGCAAAAGAAGGAAAATCATTCCGCACCATGTGAAAAACACATAGGTGGTTTGGACTTCAGTTCCGCCGATGTTCATCGTATCCATGTTCATAACGGAAGATAACAGAAGCGGATGTGCTAAACCTTGAGCTGCCATAAATGTCCTCTCAAATTTTGTTATTGCATATCAATAAGATAGGTATCGTCGACATTGGAACGGAAAGTCCTATGCATAAAGCGACAGGGTCGGCATTCCAATGCTTTAAAAATATATATAATAAAAATCCGGTTAAGAAAAGCCTTAAATTTGAGGTTAAAATCTGCCCGAAGGGTAAAAGTTTGTCTGTGCTTGTTCCTAACAGTTTGGAATTAAAATATTTTTGCATAAAAATTGCCATGAAAAAAAAATTCCAAAAAGATAAAATTCCTCCTAAAAAAATCCAGAGAAAAAATGTGCTTTTTGCAATTGTGCATAGGGCGGCAAGAAAAAGCAGTCCTAACAGGAGCATGTCGAAAAAAATAATTCTTTGAATGGCGGGACTTGTGATATTTTTTTTTATATAGTTTTGAGCGGATGAAAATATTTTCATTTATTCTCCGTTGTTATCAAGTTCTTCTTGCTTTTTTTGGAGGTATTTCGCATCAATATAAACATTTCTGAACCCTGCGAAAATCCCCAGAACAACTCCTATGCTCAATCCGATCGGATAGGAATCGAACAGATACGTGTCGCACAGATAGCCAAGCCCTCCTCCCACGAGCGGACCTGACACCATGTGCAGACCCATGGTCGAGGCTGTTCCGAGCATGCCGAAAAGAGGGTTGCCGTTTTCATTTTTTTTTGTATTCATGCGTTTTCCTTTTGATTTTTGCGGTATTGACGGGCTGTTTCGATAAAGTTTTTGGAAAAATGCGGAACAGCGGGAGCAAAAATGTGGGTATAGGATGCAAAACAGTTTTTATAGATAAGTCCGTCAAACGCAAGATTATTGTTTTGCATTTCCTTCTGCGTCATGCCGCGTCCTTTTTTCAGTTCAAAGAGAAATTCTTGGTCCGGTTTGGCGTTTACCGCTGTTGAAAAATGAAATTCATGCCCTTTCCAAATGCTTCCCAGCGGGTGATAGGGGTTTTCCCGAATTGTTTTTATTTCCGCATATCCGAGCCCTTGCGGCTTATCGAAAAATTTTGTTTCAATATCGAAAACGCCGATCATGGGATAGCTTTCGTATTTTTTTTCTTCAGGAAAATGAAGCTGTTTGGCAAGAAGCATAAAGCCTCCGCATTCGGCATATACGGGCATATTCTGTTCAATCCATTCCTTTATTTGCGGAAGTTTCGGAGAGCGGCTGATTTCTTTGGCATACAATTCGGGGTAGCCTCCTCCGATGTACAGTCCGTCAATATCCTTTGCGGTGAGCTTGCGGGCTTGCAGCTGTTCCGCAAAGCTTTGTTCCGACAATAGGGAAAGCGGGACGAGGTTCGCTCCCAATTTTTTGAGCTCGTCAAAATTTTCTTGGTAATAAAACCAAAAAGCGTCATCGTACAGATACGCGATATTAAGAGGGCTAGACTGCATTTTTCGTGTTATTTCAAGGGGCGGATCGGGAAGTCGGGGCATATCGCCTGTGGCTGCCAGAATTTTTTGTGTGTCCGTATTGTCGGCGATAAGTTCAGCCAAGGAATCGAGCATGCTTTGCTTATCGTCGTTTTTATTGAGGCTCAAGCCTAAATGCCGCTCAGGAATAGGGTTGTCCTTTAGGCGGGGAATAGCGCCGAGCACAGGAATATCCGTATATTCCTCAATGGATTGCCGGATGATTGTTTGGTGCCGCGCAGAGGCGATATTGTTCAGAATGACGCCGGCAAGCCTGAGCTCAGGGTCGAAATTTCGTATGCCTAAGACGAGCGCCGCCGTTGTGCGGGTGATTTTTGCGCAATTTACGGTTAAAAGCACGGGGCAGTCGAGGGTATGGGCAAGATATGCCGTGGAGCAAGAGCCCAAATAGTCTTTGCCGTCGTAAAGACCGCGGTTTCCTTCGATGAGGGCTATGCTTTTTTGGGGAGCATTCTGACATGTCGCATAAAAATGCCGTGCCAATGCCTCATCATCTAAAAAGAAAGAGTCAAGGCAATAGCATGGTTTGCGGGAAGCCTGCATAAGCCATGCCGCGTCAATATAGTCGGGGCCTTTTTTGAAGGGGCAGACTGTGTAGCCGTTATTGGTGAAAAATCTTGACAAACCAAGGCTGACAATGGTTTTTCCGCTTCCGCCGCTAAGACCTGAAATAAGTATTTTTTGCATATACGCCTTTACTTTGAACCGGAATGAGCAGTATACGCCTTGTCTAAGACAAGGTATTTTTTTATGCAGGCGTTAATATCGTCGAGGCTGACGTTCAATAATTTTTGCAAATGTTCTTGGCTGTAATTTGGGGAGCGTTCAAAAAGCACCGCATTTGCCGCAGAAGAAGCTCTTGACTGCACTTTTTGCTGATTATTGATGAAGTTCATTTGCACGCTTGCTTTTGCCCGGTTGAAGGTTGTTTTATCAATTCCCTGTGTGCGCAGTGTTTTTGTAATGGCTTTAAATTGTTCCTCTATGCTTTGTTTGTGTTCCGGAGCCGCAATGATCCCATAGGCGATAAAGCCGGTGTGCTCGCTTTGCAGCAGGAGAGGAAATGCGGAATACCCCAAATTCCTTTTTTCGCGCAATTCTTGGTATAAAATGCCGTTAAAACCTTGCAGGGCGGAATTTAATATTTCAAGGGCAGGTGCATCCGGATGATCGAGAGCGACCGCAGGGAAAATAAGCAGGGTTAAATCTTGGTTTCTTCCTTCCACAACGGTTTCAAAAGACTTTTCATCCGTCCATTTTGGATTGGAAATTTGAATTTCCCTGGGGTTTGGAGCGGGCAATTCCGCAAGGGCGGCAAGGACTTCTTCCTTGTCGAAGTCGCCGGCCACACTGATTACAACACGCTGTTCTTTTTGGACAGCCCAATATTTTTTGATGTCTTTCACCGTTACGGCGCTGACGCCTGCTTCTGTTCCAATTTTATTGTTTCCGTAGACATGGTTCGGATAAAGGAAACCGGGCAATTTTGTCATCATGCTTGTGACAACGGAATCTTCATTTTTGCGGATAGCGGCGATTTGCTCGATTTGTATGTGTTTGAGGTCTTTTTTGCTGAATGCGGGTTTTTTGACGGTTTCAGCCAAAAGACCGATAATTTCTTTGGCATGGCGTTTATGCCCGCCTGCTGAAATTTGGAACGACAGCGTGCCGGAAGAGGCTGACAAATACAAATCTCTTTCAGAAAGATAGCGGGTGAGTTCCTTATAATCTTTTTTACTCGTGCCCATGGTCAATAACCGGGCAGTGAGCGCTGGCAGCGCCTCTTTGTTTTTTGCGCCGACAAAAGGCAAAAGGCTTTCTCCGCCAAGGTAGCTCACATCAACGCTCATAAAAGGAATATGGTTATCCTGCATGAGGATGACGGTTTTGTTTTTCGTTTCTATGACTTCCGTTTTATTTTCCGTTTGTTTGGATTGTTCTGCATTTGTTTTTGGGGCTTGCCAGTTTTTTTCTATTGTTTTGACGAGTTCTTCCTTATTGATTTTGGCTGTGTCGGGAAGAATCAAAGAAAGATTGAGGGCTGTCGGTCGCAGATAACGCTGAATGACCGTGTCAACGCTTTCTTTGTTGGTCAAATAAATTTGCTGCAACGCATTTTCCGCCAAAGGGTCCGTTGGATTGTTGAAATAATTATCCCCGTATGTTGTGGCAAGGCTTTGAATGGTTTCCGCTTTTTTCCAATGCAGATTTTCAAGCATGGTCTTTATTTGTTCATATTCCGTATCGCTGAATGTGTCCGCATTCAGTTTCGCAAAAAATTTGCTGATTTTTTCAATGAACTGCGGAATGTTTTTTTCGTCAAGTTCGGCATAAATGTTAAATTGTCCCACTGTTTCAAAAAACATGGGATAGGCGGCAATGGTATCCGCAATTTTTTCCTTATAGATAAATTCCTGCTGTAAGAGGGCGTTGTCATCAAAACTTAAAAGCATGCACAAGATCAGGAGGGCGGAGCTGTCGGGGCTTGCTTCATGGGAAACGGGAAAACTGATATTCACATAGCTTTTGTTCCATGAGCCTTTTTCCATATTGACTTGTGTTCCTCGTGCCAAAGCTTGGACTTCTTCAAGGGATAAAGGACGTTTTTTTTGTATGATTCCGCTATTTTTGTATTGCCCGAAGCGTTTGCTCGCTTCTTTGAGCACATCGTTCCTGTCGATGTCGCCGGCGACAACAAGGAGCATATTGTTCGGATTGTAGTTTGCTTTTATATATTCCTGAATATCTTGAGTCGTAATGGATTTGAGCGTTTCCACCGTTCCGATGACGGGATTGGCGTAAGGCGTGCCGTGGAGCGTTGAAGACGTTGAAAGGTGCAGGAGCTTGGTTTCCGGCATATCGCCGCGCTGGCGCAGTTCCGCAATAACGACTTCCCGTTCCTCATTCAGCTGCTGCCTGCGCAGGATTGGTTCAAAGGCGAGTCCTTGTATCGCTTCAAGGCTTAATCGCCATTTTTGGGAAGGCATATCGTTATAATAGACCGTTCTGTCGTAAGAAGTGTAGGCGTTTAAATCGCCTCCTTCATTTTCAACAATGAAATCAATGCCTTTCGGGTGCGTTTTGGTGCCTTTAAAGAGCATGTGCTCAAGTAGATGAGCAATTCCTAATTTATCTTGTTTCTCATTGCTTGAACCGCTTCGCACATAAAGGCGGGTGGAAACAATGGGAAATCTGTGATCTTCTTTAATGAGCACGGTCAGCCCGTTTTGTAATTGGCTGATATGAGGATATTCGTTCGCTTGCGCTGGTTGAAAATGGAATAAAAAAGAAAATAAAAGGGTAAGAATGATTTTTTTCATAAAAAACTCCAAGATACGATAAAGCCCTCAAAAGAGGGCTTGCGGCTATTGTTTCAATTCTTTTTGAATATCAAATTCGATTTTATTAAATTCCTGTATGATTTTTTCCGTAACATCAATATCCGGATTGTAGCTTGCTGTTTCCGTTGCATGCAAAATCACATCGATATTGTTATCTTTTCTGTAAGTATCAATGACGTTCATAAGCTTGTCCGAAATAACCGTAAACAGGACTGTTTGCTGATTTTGGATTTTGTTTTGCAGTTCGTAGGCTGTTGCCTGAATTTCCGATTCCAGATTTTGAATGAGTTTTTCATCTTTCTGTTCATCGGCTTTTTTGCGCTTGTCTTCAAGCTGTTCCAATTGTTTAATGCCTTCACTCTGCAATTTTTCAAAATAGCTGTTAATGCTTTGACCGTGTTTGCTTTGTTCAAAAATTTTATTCGTATCGACAACCGCCAAAGATTGGGCGAAAGCTGCTGCGTTCAAAAATGAAATGCCGAGAGTGAAAGAGCAGATAAGTATAAGAAGTTTTTTCATAGGATTTCCTTTAAACATGTTTCAATATGTATACTGATATTATTCAGAATTGGCAATAGAAAAATTTTAGCTTAAACTTTCTGTAACCCGTTTTAAATATTCCCTTGTTTCGCCTGAACGGTAATTTTGGATAAGGCTGTTGTAAACTTCCTGCGGACTCATGGCATTGATAGCCCGGATGGCTTTTTCTTTTGTTTCGCCGAAATGGCGGAGAACCGCGGAGGAGCCTGCGTTATAGGAGGCGATCAGCAGGGAATTCAGGCTGTCATGGTCTGTTATTCCGTTCAGGTGATATTTTTTAATCAGATACAGGTATGCTGTTCCATAGTAAATATTGTTTTCAGGGTGCATCAATTCCATGTCTGTAATTTCTTGTTTGTGTTTGAAAAAACGGTTCACTTCCGCCGCCGCCGTGTTTGGCACTACCTGCATGAGGCCGTGTGCGTTTTGCTTGCTGAGAGCCTGCGGAATGAAATTGCTTTCAACTTCGATAATGCTCATGATGAGGTTTCTGTCCAAACCGAATTTGTCCGCATAACGGTTGACATAAGGGGTTATCGCCTTTTTACGTTTGCTGTATGATTTTCGCGTGTCAGAACGGTATTTGTCCTTAGCCAAATGGGGCATGAGGGAAATGATTTCAGTTCGGCTGATGTTTTCAATGAAATTCGGACGTTCCTGTGAAGAAGCTGTGATATTGCGATATATTTTGCCGGGCATATTTTTGCTTGGCGAAGATTGTTTTTCCACATGTTCCGCTTTCTGCAGCGGAGCCGTATTTTGGTATATTGCGTCGATTTTGTTATTTATGGCGATAATTCCGCTGGTCGGCAGCGAATCGCGCTTGCCAGTCTCATTTTTAAGGGGCAAAAATTGGAGCAGATTGGTATTTAATACGCCGAAATATGATTGTTCGGGATTTTTCTGAATAAAACCGGTGATCGGAAAAAGAAAAACAGGCAAAAGCAAAAGTAAAACAAAATGTTTGAATTTCGTATGTGTGATTACTGTGCGCACAGCTTTTTTACATCTGTTTTCAATATGTGTCATAGAATTGGCACTAGGAATTACTATTGCGTTCAATATGTTGTTTTTATTCTTAAAATTGTTCATTGTTTATTCCGTTATGTGTATTCACAAAAGGTTAAACGTTTCAAAATACGTATGTATACAATTTGATAAGCAATTTTTGTGCCATTTGACTAAAATTTAAAACCACAGTGAATGTATTAAAAATATTATTATATTCCGCTGTGTTAATGCGTTTCGGGCTTTTGTCGCGGGGGTGAAAAACAGTCAATACATTGTACAGCCGGTATGAACTTGACAATGATAATCATTCTTGATAAGAGAAACCAAAGGAGTCTTCCATGAGAACCACACAAAGCAGAATGACACGCCAGCGGAAAGTGATTCTTGAAGAACTGGGCAAAGTTTACACGCATCCCACGGCTGACGAAATATATACAATGGTTAAAGAAAAGCTGCCCAATATCAGTTTGGGAACCGTTTATAGAAATTTAGATTTACTTGCAGAAAATAATCAGGTATTAAAACTTGAAACAGCGGGGAATATCAGGCGTTATGACGCAAATATGAACCCTCATTCCCATATCCGCTGTGTTTCTTGCGGAAAAATTTTTGATGTTCCGTACATAGATACGTCAAAATTGAATTTGAACAGCGAGTGTTTGAATGCTTTTCGGCATATCAATATCAGGGTTGAACTTGACGGAGTTTGCACTGAATGTTCTCAAAAAAAATAATAATTATTACAAATAATTATAGTTTATTTGCAGAACAAAAAATATAAACCTCTAGCAAAAGGAGATATTATGAAAAAATCTTTAAAAGGTACCAAAACAGAAAAGAATCTTCTCACTGCTTTTGCAGGAGAATCCCAAGCCCGCAATCGTTACACATACTTTGCTTCCCAAGCAAAAAAAGATGGCTATGTTGAAATGCAGCAGGCATTTGAAGAAATCGCTTCCCAGGAAAAAGAACATGCGAAGCGCTTGTTCAAATTTCTTGAAGGCGGAGAAGTTGAAATTACCGCTTCTTTTCCTGCCGGAGTAATCGGTTCAACTGTTGATAACCTTATTGCCGCTGCGGCTGGTGAAAATCATGAACATAGTGATATGTATCCAAGTTTCGCCAAAATTGCGGAAAAAGAAGGTTTTCCGGAAATCGCATGCGTGATGCGCAATATCGCTGTTGCCGAAGAAGCGCATGAAAAACGCTTTTTGGAATTTGCAGACAACATAAAAAACGGTACCGTATTCAAAGGTGCAAAAAAATGGCGCTGTTTGAACTGCGGTTTTGTGCATGAAGGAAATGAAGCTCCTAAAACTTGTCCTGCATGTGATCATCCGCAGGCATTTTTTACAACACGCATGGGGTATAAGTGAAATGGCTGACGCAAAAGATATGTGGATGTGCCAAGTGGCTAACTGCGGTTATATTTATAACCCGGATAAAGGCGATAAAAAAGGCAAAATTGCGGCAGGCACAAAATTTGAAGATCTGCCCGATGATTGGAGATGCCCTGTTTGCGGCGCAACCAAAAAAGGCTTTAAATGCTTAGGCGCGTAAATTGTATGATTTTTATATGAACAGCATGGGCTATGCGTTTTGTCATCACGTATGATTGGCGCATGGCATGCTGAAAAAATCGTACAAAAATAATAAAAAGTCCCTCTCGTATTTGAGAGGGACTTTTTTTGTCGCTTCAGCATAAAACAGTTATTGGTTTGGCTGTGTCCAGCAAATAGGGGCTGTTCAAAGCCGCTGGTCTTTATTTGAGTGATTTTTGAAGATAGCGTATCGGATAATTTTTGTTTGCACGCCACACCATGCTATGCATGCAGTTTTTCTAAGAGCCATGCCATATTGTTTCCAAGGTTTGTCATTGTTCTGACGCCTTCCTCATCTTTGAGCACTTCGCCTTTTTCACGTCCGATGCCTAAATTCCAGTAGCTGCTCATAGGTACTATCATGCTATTGATACCAAAAAACGCCATAAGCGTATTATAGGTATTTATCGCTCCGCCGCGGCGGGCGGCAACAATAGGCGCGCCCACTTTACGGGCCAAAATACCCGTAGGACCGAGAATATAGCCTGTTCTGTCGATAAATGCTTTCATTTCTGAAGTCATATTGGCATAATAGGTCGGAGAGGCAAGAATAATCGCGTCGGCGGTTTTTATTTTTTCTACCCATTCGTTGATCGGGTCGTCCTTGAAAATACACTGTCCTGTTTTACGGCAGGAAAGGCAAGCGCTGCATCCGTGCAAAAGCGTTCCGCCCACTTGAATGATTTCTGTGTCATATCCTTTTTCTTGCAATGGTTTCAGGCAAATATCAATAAGTTGTCTGGTGTTGCCGTTTGTTCTCGGACTGCCGTTAAAAGCCAATATTTTCATAACGCACCTCCTTCGGTTGTATTTTTTTGATTATAGCGAATTGTTAGCATAAAGCAAGCGTGGAAAGCCTGATATTTATATTTGTATATTTCCATAAAGTACGGTATAAAAAACAAAACGACAAGGACTTGGTATGGATTCTTATTTTTACGCTGTTATTATGGGAATTGTTGAAGGATTGACTGAATTTTTGCCTGTATCTTCAACTGGGCATTTAATCCTTACGGGCGAATTGCTCGGACTTGACGGTGCTTCCGGTGAAACGTTTGAAATCGTTATTCAAGTTGGGGCGATGTTTGCAGTTGTTTTGTGCTATTTCAATAGATTTTGGGGATTGCTTTTTCCGCAAAAAGAAAAGAAAAAATCTTTCAGCGGATTGCGCGGGATAACGCTTCTTATGGTTACCACACTTCCGGGGGCATTTTTCGGTTTACTGTTCCATTCATTCATAAAAACGCTTTTTACGCCTTTATACGTTGCAATAGCTTTGTTTGTCGGGGCAATTTTCATGCTTGTTGTGGAGAAAATCAAGTTCAAAGCAAAATATGCAGGTATTGATGACATTGATTATAAAACAGCTTTGGGCATCGGGCTTTTTCAGTGCTGCGCCTTATGGCCCGGTTTTTCCCGTTCTGCTTCAACTATTTGCGGAGGAATGATCTTAGGGCTGAAAAGGGAAATTGCGGCGGAATATTCTTTTTTGGCAGCCGTGCCTATCATTGTCGGGGCTGCTTGTTATGATTTGTTTAAATCGTATTCCTTGATTTTGGCTGGCGATATTCCCTTTTTTGTTGTGGGGACCGTTGTTTCTTTTCTTTCCGCCTTGGTGGCGATTAAAGGCTTTATTGCCATGCTTTCAAAAGTCGGTTTAACTCCTTTCGCGGTGTACCGCCTGCTCTTGGTTGTTCCTGTTTATTATTTTATGGTGTATTAACACGTTAGAATGAAAGCGGTTTTGTGCTTTGGCAGCCGTGCCTATCATTGTCGGGGCTGCTTGTTATGATTTGTTTAAATCATATTCCTTGATTTTGGCTGGCGATATTCCTTTTTTTGTTGTGGGGACCGTTGTTTCTTTTCTTTCTGCCTTGGTGGCGATTAAAGGCTTTGTTGCCATGCTTTAAAAGTCGGCTTAGCGCCTTTTGCGGTGTACCACCTGCTCTTGGTTGTTCCTGTTTATTATTTTATGGTGTATTAACACGTTAGAATGAAAGCGGTTTTGTGGTTATTATAAAAAAAAATGAAAAAATATAAAAAAAAGCTTGCATTTTTTTTGGTTTGCATATACATATTCTTTCACGTTAATACACAGCGTGGCAAGGTAGCTCAGTTGGTCAGAGCACTCGGTTCATACCCGAGTTGTCGAGAGTTCAAATCTCCCCCTTGCTACCACATATTTCAAGGAGCCCCTGCTTAGCTTAAGAGTTTTGCAGGGCTTATTTTTTATACGTTATTTGTGTACCACGCGGCTTTTATTATTCATATTATATTGAAAAAAATAGTTTTATCTTTTTAAAATTGGTTTTTGGGTAACTATCAAGAATGATTATGCGTTGGTGCGTTGGAAGTGTTGGTTATGTTGTATTGATTATTGATAATGTGGTGATGTGTTGTGACTACGTGTTGGTTGACAATTTATGTATTATTAGTAATCATTAAGAAAATAATAAGGAGAGGACAATATGACACAGACTTTTGGTGAATTAAATGTTGTAGTTAGTCAAAAGGAACGATTGGTTGCATTTTTGCTTTGCTTTTTTTTAGGGGTATTTGGGGCACATCGTTTTTATGCGGGACGTACTTTAAGTGCTGTCAGTATTTTAGTTTTAAATGTTATTGGTTGGTTTACATCGTTTTTGGGAGTCGGTCTTGTTCTGATTGGAATTGCTTCTTTTTGGGTTTTTATTGATTTTATTATCATTATTATTGGAAAATTTAAAGATAAAAATGGCTATCTTATTTTGAATTGGACAAATCCGGCAAAACAAAACGGTTAAACAGAATTAAATAGTTACAGCTTGTTCCATACATAAGAACCCTATCGGTATAGGGTTTTTATGGTTAATGCTTATGAATAGTGTTTTTGTTTATTATGGATTTTATGAAAAGGGGTTGTATCATAATTGTTAGATTTTTGTGTGAGATGTAATATGGTAGACAATAGTTTTTAGCTTTAGACTAGGGTGGTTCTGTATAACATTCATAATTTTTTTATTTTTTGGAGGGAAGTATGGCTCTGCTGCCGCTATCCGTAACGCTCGAAAACGTGCTGACGGCTGTCGCTTCCCCAATCCCCTTAAACGCAAACTCGTTATAACTTTGTTTGTAACGAGTTTGCGTTTATTGTCTGATTTTATCAATATGTTATTGCAATATGATACGGAAATGTTCTGATTTGTATTCTTCAGAAAACAGATTGAATTAAAAAATAAAGCAACCTATTAATCTGTGCAGGCATAGTTTTATATCACAGCACTGTATGGTTGCTTATATTTTGATATGTGGTGCCGAAGAGGAGACTCGAACTCCTACACATTGCTGCACTGGAACCTGAAACCAGCGTGTCTACCAATTCCACCACTTCGGCATATTATATATTATTTATGAAAGAGCTGCTCCTTTTTTATTATGCTTGTTCATCAATCACAATTCCGTAGGATAATTCCGAACTTAAGCGTGCCGCAGGGTGCGTAGTCAGAAATTTTTGTGTCGCTTCGTAATTGGTGATGGTGTTAGGTTCTCCCCCTGAAGAAATGGTGAGAAGCATTGACGGGTCATAGGTTTCCGGATTGATAAGTCCGTAAACAAAAGACGTAAAAGATTTTGTGGAGCCTTCAATCATTACGAAAGGATTAAAGGTATCCGTATAAGGGTAGATATACGCTTCAGGAGTTTTGTCTGATAAATCAGAATAGTGAAAAGCAACGGGCTTAAATTCTCTGCTCGTATTATGAGAATTGTAGTTGGTTGCATGAATAGCTTCCCACATGACGGAATTAGCAATATCCATATATTGTGAATAGCTCATCACTTCCTCCTTTTTTTCAATAATACAACAGAAGTTAAAAAATGTAAATAATTATATTTGCGCATAAAAAAAAAGGCAACAAATTCCCATTTATCGCCTTTATCGGTAATATTATGAATATGCGTTACGCTTTTTGCGCTTCCGGACATTCTTGGCAGCGACCGCTTATTTTGGCACTGTTCATCAATTCTTCCAAAATTTCAAGGCTGATAAGGCTGTTGAGATCGAGAAGAATAAGTAAGCCTTTGTCAAGTTTGCTTACGCCGCGGATATAGTTTGAACCGTCGGCATTTGTGAGGACCGGCGGAGCGGGTTCGATAGCGGATTCGTTGATGCGGACGACTTCGCATACGGCATCGACAATGAAACCGACGGTAAAATCATGCGTATGCACAACAATGATTCTTGTTTCATTATTATAAGGAATGCTGGGGAGTTTAAAACGTTTCCGCATGTCGATAATAGGAATTACTTCACCGCGCAGGTCAATCACTCCTTTTACGAAGTTCGGTGCTGAAGGTACGATCGCAATGGGAAGCATACGGATAATTTCCTGTACTTGGAGAATATCAATGCCAAATTCTTCCTCACTTACTTTAAAAGAAACAAGTTGTGCCAGCTTGTTATCATTGTTTGCTTGAAAGTTTAATTGTTGACTCATAGCTTCCTCAGATTTTAAATTTTATTGTTGATACTAGTTTTTTCGACAATTAATTTTAAAAGTTTAGGTCAATATATATTTAATCTTTTATTTCTTCAATAGTTTCTTTTTCCATATTTTTTTTGTTGAAAAAACGGAATTTTTTCTTTTTCTTTTTTTTAGGCGTTTCCGGCTGATAATTCGGACTGTCGGCAAGCAGGGCAAGCTGATTGTAAAGAATCAGTCCGAGCCAGGCATCTGTTGCCGCATATAAGATTTGGGAATGGTTCAGGGTATCTGCCGCCCAGTTTGAGCATTGAGCGCCCTTGCTGATTTTGTATCCCAGCAAGTTGGCGCTGATAGTCCGCAACCCTTGGGCTTTCATCCCTTTTTGGTTCGCAAGTTTCGCAAGGTCGACAAGCCCGTTGCTTTCTAACGGAAAAAGCCGCGCAAGGGAGCGGTAATCTTCGTGTATTGCCACTCCTGCTTTTATGATTTGTTCGTCGGATAAAAGTTCTGCCAATTTTTCGGTATTGCCGATATGTTTCAATTGAATGATATAAACTTTTTTATCTGTCGCAAGCTGGATGAGGGAGGGCAAGTGCATTGCGCCTTTGGTGAAACGGGGACGTGTTTCCGTGTCGAAACCCAGTACGGAATTTTTTTTCAATTCATTGACCGCAAGATCCAGTTCTTCGTCGGAGCGCACAAGAACGATTTCTCCCTCGTAACTGATTGCAGGCAAAAGGTTTATTTCTTCTTTTGTGAGAAGAAGTTTATTTTCATCAAAAAATTGTTGCGTATCCATCTTATTGGTTTCTTTTTAAGTTATTCCTGTATTCACGGACGGCTTTGTTATGGTCCTGCAAATTGGTTGAAAACACATGGCTTGCTCCGATACCTTTCGCCACAAAAAAGATATAATCGTGTTCCTGCGGTTCAAGGGCGGCTTTTATGGCTGAAAGGGAAGGGGAACAGATGGGGCTCGGCGGAAGTCCCGCGTGTTGGTATGTGTTGTAAGGGTTATCGGCATCCTGCAAATGTTTTGTCAGAAGCTGCCCGCGGTAATTTTCGCCCAGTCCGTAAATCACCGTGGGGTCAGCCTGTAAAATCATATT
Source organism: Taurinivorans muris (assembly GCF_025232395.1). GTDB lineage: Bacteria > Desulfobacterota > Desulfovibrionia > Desulfovibrionales > Desulfovibrionaceae > Taurinivorans > Taurinivorans muris. Next base: position 937,077 of record NZ_CP065938.1, on the reverse strand, counting down.
TTTTTTAAGCCTGTTTGTATAAACACCTGCAACAATAGGTCTTTCTTCTATGAGTTTTGTTTCTTTCTCTATAATGGAGGCTAAGGTTAAAAGCTCATTGAGTTTTTGCGGATTATGGAAAATGCTTTCATACTGTGCGTTATCCATAAGATCTTTTGTTTTTTCATAAAAGGTGTCTATAAGCCTATTAACGGCTGTGTAGGCAGTTTCTTTAGTCATTTCTTTCGGTTTGCGTAAAAAATATGTGGAGGGATAGAGGTAACCCTCCGCATTTTTGAAAGGGATATTTTTTTTCAGGAGAAATTCTTTATCATGAATGACTTCTTTGAAATCAGACGCTTTGCAATAGCCCTGTTCTTCAAGAATTCTGGCGGTTTCCCACCATGGCAAGCCTTCGCGGATGGTCAGCTTATATAAAATTCCGGAGCCTGTGGTGAGTTCGGATAAAATGGTTTTCGGCGTCCATGCGGGGCTTAATAAAAATGTTCCCGCTTGGATGTGGGTGGCTGCGTTTTTGAATTGGGCGTATAATTTGAATTTAACCGTATCATTGATAATATTATTGTCCGCAAGAATTTGACAAATCTGCTGCAATGAGCTTCCTTCAGGAATTTCTACAGCGAGAGCTTGGGCGTTTTCATCGGCAGGCGTGTTGATATAGGAATAGGAAAAATAGGCGATGGCTCCCAGTCCCAAGCATGAGGCAAGAAAGATGAAAATGAAGAAATTTCTGATTATTTTTAGCATGATATAGGTAATCCTTATTTGTTTCCTGAAAAATCCTGTCCGGACCGGTAGAGATTTTTTTTCGGGGCTGTTAAAAATGATTCCAAAATAAGCACTGCGGCTTCTTGGTCAACATGTTTTTTGATTTTTTTCGCATTCACTCCCATGGAACGCATATTTTCTTCCGCTTCAAAGCTGGAAAGCAGCTCCTCCATAAGATAAATGGGAAGCGGGTAGCGTCTTGCAAGGGAAGCCGCGAAATTTTTTACTTGGTTTGTCGTGATGCACGGACTTCCGTCTTCATGAAGCGGAAGCCCAAGAACAAGCGCTGTCGGTTTATGTTCGGCGATTATGTTTGAAAAATTTTCAAAAAAATTTTTTTTTACAGTTCTGTCAAGAGTGCAAAGAGGAAAAACAATTTGCGTTTCAAGATTGCAAATTGCCAGTCCCACACGTTTTACGCCGTAATCGATGGCTATTAATTTCCCTAAGCTATCCATGAGGTTAAAATACTGTAAAGCCTTGGGCTTGGCAAGATTTAACGCATGAATTTTTAAGGGTTCTGCGCAGAAATTGCTTTTTCATTTTTTTTAAAAACTCATCATTTTTAAAAACTCATCATTGCACCGACGCTTAGTATCAGCTCATGCTCTTCATCAATCATCGGGCTGTCTTTTATTTCGTCGCTCAAAAAGCTGTATTTCGCGTTAGCGAAAATATTCCAGCCGTTTTCCGTAAGCAGGCTTGCTTCCAAAGAAACATAAGGGGTAATGCTGTAATCCGCATGATAAGCCGCCAAACCGGAGCGCAGAGCTTCGGCACGGCTGATTCCGTAATAGTATTCCGTTCTGTCGCCGCTTAGGTAACTCAGTCCGGCTCCGGGGGTAATGGTGAATTCATTGATAAAAATGGGAAGCTTGTAAAATGCGTCAATGCCGAAACCGTCGGCATTTCCGAGGGCGTCCATAAAGGCTTTTGCTCCGATTGTGCCGTAGCGGTACCGTTTTACGAATTGTAAATAAACATCGGCTGCCATTTTGCGCTTGTCAAGGAAACTGAGTTTGTAGTCAGTGGTTTTGTCCGGGTTGAACATGGTGAAACCGGGCATTATGCCAAGAGTCAGCTCGTTTTCTTCCGTATCGTCCCGGTAAAGGTAAAAGCCGAGTTTCAATTCCCTGATAAAGAAATATTTCGATTCTATTTGTAAAGAAGGAAAGGGAATGTAATAATCATCATGTCCTTTGTAGGGAGAGCGTATCCAAACAAGACCGACTCCGCCGTCGGCGGCAAAACTTGGAACAATTGTTCCGAATATGAAAACAAAGCCAAGAATGAAGGCTATGCTGTTTTTGATATTTTTTTTCATGACGCGTTCCTTTTTATTTCGCATGATTTTTGTAATTTTTTTTGCAAAAATTGTACCTTTTCTATTCTATATCGTAAAATTATCGCATATTAATAGAGGCGGAAAACAGTTGTCAGAAAAAAAGCGGCAAAGGGAAATTTTTTCCGTTTGTTTTCCATAAAACTATTCTTTGACAATGTATCATAAACATATTAAAGTATTTTTCAATAATTTTATACTGGAGTATAGAATGGCTAAAATTCAAGCGATTAAAGGTTTTGCAGATTTATTCGCCGATGAAAGTCGCTTATTTGCTTTTTTGGAACAGAGCGCCCGCACTGTTTTTTTTCGTTATGGTTTTACGGAGCTGCGTACTCCTCTGATGGAATATACGGATTTGTTTTGCCGTTCCATCGGTACGGAAACCGATGTCGTGCAGAAAGAAATGTATACGTTTGCCGATAGCAAGGGGCGTTCCATGTCTTTGCGTCCTGAAGCAACGGCTGGCGTCATGCGTGCGTATGTGGAAAATAATGTCGGAGCGAAAGAAGGCGTAAGCAAGTTTTTCACCACAGGTCCGATGTTCCGCCATGAACGCCCGCAAAAAGGGCGTATGCGCCAATTCCATCAAATAAATTGCGAATGCATAGGGCCGAAAGAGCCGGAAGCGGACGCAGAAATGATCAGTATGCTTATGTATTTTTTAGCGTACATAGGTATCAGAAATATAACATTGCAGCTTAATTCCCTAGGCTGTCCGAATTGTCGCCCCGCATACAGGGATTTGTTGAAATCTTGGCTGAAAAGCTTGGATACGGATATATTGTGTGAGGATTGCAAAAGAAGAATGGAAACCAATCCTCTTCGAGTCCTTGACTGTAAAAATCCCCAGTGTCAGGAAACGACAAAAAACGCGCCGCTCATGCTTGACCATGCCTGCGAAGAATGCGCAAAACATTTTCAGGTTGTGAAAAATTGTCTTGATACGCAAAATATAGCGTATGAAATCAACCATAGGCTCGTGCGCGGACTTGATTATTACACGAGAACCGCTTTTGAGGTCGTATCCAATAATATCGGGGCACAAGGCTCCATTGCCGGCGGCGGGCGTTACGATGGGCTGGTGGAATCCATCGGAGGACCTTCCGTCGCAGGTATCGGTTTTGCCTGCGGCATGGAAAGGCTGGCGCTTTTGCTTGAAGCTCCTCAAGGGGAAAAACTTGATTTTTATATCGCCGCCCTTGATGATACGTGCAGGGAATATGCTTTTAAAGCTGCGCAGGAATTTCGGCGGGCAGAACTTCGCGGAGTAATGGGATTTGAATCAAGAAGCATAAAAAGCGCAATGCGCCAAGCTGATAAATCGGAAGCCCGTTTTGCCGTTTTGATCGGTTCTTCGGAATTGGAACAAAATAATCTTATGATAAAAAATATGGAAAACGGTTCTCAGGAGGCAGTGCCTTTTGAAAACGCGGTATCCTATATTAAAGAGGGAAAATAATGAGTCAGTCAGTTGAAAAACAAAATATGAATTTGCAAAAAGAACATGCGGTCTATATCAAACCTTTGGGTGATTGGAAACGCACGCACCATTGTGCTGAACTCACAGCGCAAAACGATGGGCAGGAGGTTTGCCTCATGGGGTGGGTGCAATATCGCCGTGACCATGGCGGACTTATTTTCGTTGATTTGCGTGACCGTGAGGGGTTGACGCAAGTTGTGTTCAGTCCCGAAATTGCTCCGGAAGCGCATGCGGACGCCCATATTGTCCGCAGTGAATATGTTCTTGCCATAAAAGGCAAGGTTCGCCATCGCCCTGACGGAATGGTGAATGCCGGCATGAAAACCGGTGAAATCGAAGTTGTCGTTCTTGACTGGAAACTTTTGAATACAGCCAAAACTCCGCCTTTCCCGGTTGAAGACAGAACCGATGCCGGTGAAAATCTACGCTTGCAATGGCGTTATTTGGATATTCGCCGTCCGCGTATGACCCAAAATCTGCGTTTGCGTCACCGTATCACCAATGCAGCCCGTAATTATTTGGATGAATTGGGCTTTTTGGAAGTCGAAACGCCTGTTTTGACAAAATCCACTCCGGAAGGCGCCCGCGATTTTCTTGTTCCGAGCCGGCTTAATCACGGAGAATTTTACGCTCTTCCCCAATCCCCGCAGCAATTTAAGCAAATGCTCATGATGAGCGGGCTTGACCGTTATTACCAAGTTGCGCGCTGTTTCCGTGACGAAGATTTGCGGGCGGACCGTCAGCCCGAATTTACGCAAATCGATATTGAAATGAGCTATGTTGCGGAAAATGATGTGATGACAATGGCTGAAGGCATGATGAAGCGTATTTTCAAAGAAGCTATGGATGTTGACATTCCCGTTCCTTTCCCTCGCATGTTTTATGATGATGCGATGCGTGATTACGGGGTGGATAAGCCGGATACCCGTTTTGACATGAAATTAAAAGATATCACGTCCATTGTGCGCGGTTCGGGTTTTAAGCTTTTTGCGACAGCGGAACTTGTTAAAGGTATGAAGGTTGTCGGCGGCGCAGCCATGACCCGTAAAGAAATTGAAGACCATACGGAATTTGTGAAAATTTACGGTGCTCAAGGCTTGGCATGGATTAAAGTTCATGAAAACGAATGGCAGTCTCCTATTACCAAGTTCTTTAGCGAAGAAGAAAAACAAGCGATCAAAGAAGCGCTGGATTTGCATGTTGGGGATATTGCGTTTTTCCAAGCAGGTGCCGCATCCATGGTTAATGCCGCTCTTGGTAATCTTCGTATCCGTTTGGGGCAGCAGCTTGGATTAATTCCGGAAAATTCATGGAATTTCCTCTGGGTTACGGATTTTCCGCTTTTTGAATACAGTGAGGAAGAAAAACGTTACGTAGCTTGCCACCATCCTTTTACGGCGGTCAGGGAAGATACGAAAGACCTTATGAAATCAGACCCTGCAAAGGCGAAAGCCCGTGCTTACGATATGGTTTTAAACGGTAATGAAATCGGCGGCGGTTCCATTCGTATCCATACTTCGGAAGACCAGTTCAATATGTTTGAGGCGCTTGGCTTTACAGACGAATCAGCGTATGCGCAGTTTGGCTATTTCATTAATGCGCTGGAATATGGCACGCCTCCTCATGGCGGTATTGCTTTTGGTTTGGACCGCATAGCGATGCTTTTGGCTGGAGCGGGTTCTATCCGTGATGTTATTGCGTTTCCTAAAACGCAAAAAGCAACCTGCCTTTTGACAAATGCGCCGGATGTTGTTGCGGCGGCACAGCTTCGCGATCTCGGGCTCCGTTTGCGTGAAGAAAACAAAAAGGCGGAGCAAGAGTAAATTATGTTAAGACCTGTTGTGCAATATCCGGATCCGCGTTTGGAAAAAGTTTCGGAGCCTGTCGGAGAAATCGACGACAGCGTGCGTGAACTTGCGCAAGATATGCTGGATACTTTAAAAACTGTCGGCGGTGTGGGTATCGCCGCTCCCCAAATAGGTGTTTTACGCCGGGTTGTCATTGTTGATGTCAGCTTATTGCGGTCCCATGATACGGATGAGGAAATTCCTCAGGATTTTCGGGTGGTTGTCAACCCTGTGATTACGGTTTTGGATCCGGCGAAGCATATTGAAAATGAAGGCTGTTTATCTGTTCCGGACTTTCGGGCTAAAGTCGCACGTCCGAAACGTGTGGCGATGGACGGCTTGGATTTGGATGGCAACCTTGTCCATTTTGAGGGCGAGGGGTATTTCGGGGCTTGTCTGCAGCATGAAACCGACCATTTGGACGGTAAACTTTTTGTGGATAGGATCAGTTATCTGAAACGTTCCATGTATGAAAAG